>DASQHF010000036.1:0-26617 GCA_035632215.1 Micropepsaceae bacterium
ACGTAGAAGGGATCGCTGCCCATCAGGTTGAAATAGGAGTAAGGCGCCAAATTGCGCGCACCCGAGCCCGAGATGGTCGAAATCCATCCTATGGGGCGCGGAATCACCAGCGCGGTCATCAGCTTGTAGAATTCTCCCTCGGCCCAGTCCTGGGGCCCGACCTCGAGGGCGTCCTCGAGCACGCGTGGCGGAGAATCATGCGAAGCGGTCATGGCTTAGGGTGGCGCTTTCGGCAGGGACCGGGCCGATCATAGGGTGGTTCGCCAACCGGCTAAAGCCGACCAAGCCTTCGCCCGTGACTCTGCCATGGCGCTTTCCAATTCGCCCGCTGGTAAGCTATGGTTGGATTGCGAATTGGGGGCTGCGATCATGAACCCGACGAATGAAACCGGCAAAACGCCTATTCCGCTCGATTGGAAGCGCCTGCTCGGCTTCGACCAGGCTGCCGCGACAAGCGACGGCGCCGCCGCCTTCAAGCTCAGCGATCCGCGCCTAGCCAAGCTCGGCGCCAAGAGCGGCGTCAAGCTCAGCGGCCGCCGCCCGAAATTCTGAACGCGACCGGGCTCGACCTCTTCTCCTTTGATCCCGACCCCGAGCGGGCGAAGGCGGTGCGCGCGCGCATGCAGTCGCGCCTGAAGGAGAGCCTTGTGTACGTCGCGGAGCAATGCGACGGCCGCGTGCGGTTCTCGCATGCGGGCCTGACGGAGTTCTTCGATCGCCTCGCGGCGGGCGCGGTTTCGCCGCTCGTGTTCGGGGCCTATTGCGATCTCGTTCTGGCAATCGAGGCGAATGCGCTCGACGAGGCCGAAACACTCTTCGCCGAAATCGTTGCTGCGCCAAACGCGCCATTGGGCCCCGTCATCATCGATCTTGCCGCTGACGACATCGTCGGCGCCGACCGGTATCGCCGCTTTTCCGACACCGACGTCGAGATGCCGTTCACCCTTTTTCCGCCGCGGCCGCAAGACGCGGCGCGTACGCGGGCGCTCATCGGCGACGCTTTCGCGGCTCTCGATGCGAGCAATTGCGCGCTTGCCGACGAGATCCGGATTCTTTTGCCCGAGATCGTGCTCGCTTCCGGAGAGTTCGAGGGCATCTCCGCCTTCATGATGTGGGGCGGCGTGATCTTGAACGACAATGCGCACAACACGCTCCTCGACATGGTCCAAGTGCTGGCACACGAGAGCGGCCATCACCTTCTGTTCGGACTCTGCGCCGACGGCCCGATGCACGAGAACGACGACGAGGCGCGGTTCTCGTCTCCGCTGCGCATGGATCCGCGTCCGATGGACGGCATCGTGCATGCGACCTATGTTTCGGCGAGGATGCATCAGGCAGTGAACCGCATGATGGATTCCGGCTTGCTCGATGAGGCGCAGATGGAGAAAGGGCGAGCCGCGAACCAAGCGAACGTGAAACGCTTCGCTCACGGCATGGAGGCGATCGAAGGCCACGCGCGGCTGACGTCCTTGGGAGCCGAGATTATGGGCGGCGCGCAACGCTATATGCGGCCCCATCTCTAGCCGTCAGAGATCCCAGAATTGATATCGCCAAGCCCGAGCTGAAAGGCTGATGCAAGCTTCTCCATCTGAGATTGGACCATGAGATCGATTGTGCTCGTATCGCTCTGGGCTTTCCTGCTTGTCTCATGCGCGGGAAGCGATTTCGGATCCGCCGGCGCGCTTTCGGCTGAGCAGAAGAAGTCGCTCCACCTCGTTGGCGTAACTGCCGAGACCACGCGCGATGTGACCATGGAGAAAGAGGCGCTCGACCGGATCGTCAAACGGATCACCGCCGATATCATGGCCGAGGCGCCGAATATTTTCGCGCAACCGCAGGGAGACGCGCCTGCGCTCACGATGAAGCTTGTGTTCACCGACTACGGCAACGGCGACCATGCCTCGCGCTATGAGCGCCGCAATGTGGGAACCACGCGCATCGACGCCGATATTCTCTTCCTCGATATGAGCGGGAAGGTCGTCGCACGCGAGCAAGTCGCGACCCATTTCGGATCCGGCGGCGATGTCGGCCTGACCACGAACATCCTGAACGTGGAAGACGATTTCGAGATGACGGTGGCGCGCCTCGTTCGCTGATCAGAGTTCCATCGGATTAAGTTCTCGCAGGCGGGGAATTTTTGCGTCCAGGGGAGGCGGCGTAGTCGGACCATTGCCGAGGCAGGACCTAACGGCAAAGGAGCAGATTATGAAGGGACTCGTTGTCACTGGAATCGTGGTTGCATCGACATTGATCCTGTCTGGCGGAAACGTTGCCGCGAGTTCCAGCGGCGGAACTTCGCCGTCCGTCTTCACGATGGTGCTGAACCTGCTGCTTGGCAATGATCCGACGACACCCGTCGCGGCGGGGCAACCCAATCAGAGCTGTCAAAGCTTTAACCCACCGCAGACGCCGGGAAACTCAGCGGGCGGTGCCCCGGGATCGCCTTTCGGCGGCGGAGTCTCGGACTCCCATTACGCCGGGTCGGCGCCGCAGAATTCGAACAATCCGGCAAGCGTGTCGCAATATGACGTCGCCTGCTTGAACCAGTTTAATAAGAATTCGAGGTAGAGTTTAAGTCCCAACGCCCAGCAGGTGCCAGGACGAGCCGGGGTTGGAGAAGGCCGCGCCGGAGAGGAGTGTGGTTCCGTTCATGAACCACACGGCCGGCGTGCCGTCGGAGTTCTGCCAGATAATATCGGCCTTGCCGTCGCCGTTAACGTCGGCAGCGCCGGCAATGCGCCAGGAGGAGCCGGGATTGAACCCCGCGACTCCTCCGGAGGTCTCGGTGGTTCCATTCATGAACCAGATAGCCGGTGTGCCGTTCGCGTTCTGCCAAAGAATGTCAGCCTTGCCGTCGCCGTTGAAGTCGGCGGCCGCGACGGCGTGCCATGCGGTACCGGGATTGCTGCCGACAATCGCCTGCGCGACGACGCTTGTTCCGTTCATCAGCCACATCGCCGCCTGACCGTTGTCGTTTTGCAAGAGTATGTCGGCCTTGCCGTCGCCGTTGAAATCGCCCGAGGCGATGACGTGCCAAGCGGTGCCCCAATCAGGAAGTGCCGCGCCCGACAGGATGCTCGTGCCGTTCATCAGCCAGATGGCGGGTGTGCCGTCGGTGTTCTGCCATAGTATTTCGGCCTTGCCGTCGCCGTTGAAATCGCCGCTGGCGATGATTTTCCAGGCCGAACCGGGATTGAAGCCGGCAACACCGCCCGCCACGACGGTATTGCCGTTCATGAACCAGATCGCAGGCGTGCCGTCCGTGCCCTGCCACAGGATATCGTCGGTGCCGTCGGCATTGAAGTCGGCCGGTGCCTTCGCCTGCCAGGATGAACCGGGATTTCCTCCTGCAAGCGAGCCGCCGACGAAATTCGCGCCGTCCATCTGCCAGATGGCGGCCTGCCCGCTGTTGTTCTGCCAGAGAACGTTCCAGCTCGGTCCTGTTTGGGAAGGCGGGCTTGAGGAAGTGGTCGCGTCCCAGCCAATCACATCCAGGGCGGTGACATCGGCGTTGGAGATGGGGAGCACCACGCCCGAACGGGCGAAGGCGTTGTAGGCGTCGATGGTATCGCCTCTCCAATCGCCTGCGTCGCCGCTCGAGATCGTATTGAAGGTGTTGAGCGGGGTCGCGCCGCCGTCGATCGAGAAATAGCCTGGCGTCGAAGCGGAGAAGTTGCGCACGCCCGAACCCGAGTAGTGGAACAGGTCGTAGGCCGCGTAGCTGTTCGATGTGTTTCCGAGGCTAACGCCGGTCAGCAGCATGCGGCCCATGATCTCGGAGAACTCGTGCGCTACCACGCCGTAAAAATCGTAGGTCCCCGCCGACACGCCGTCGCTGTTGGTGTAGTCGAAGATCCCGGCCGCGTTGCTGAAGCCGACATAGCCGTCGATCTGGTTGCTCGCTCCGATAAGGCCGAGCGCTTTTCCCTCCGCCGTCGTGACCCAATAATTGCCGCCGTTCGGATTGGTGCTACCGAGCGAGGAAACGGCCGATGAGTCCGCCGACGTTGTCGCGTCGGCGATCAGTGCGTTGCGAACCGTCGAATAGTCGAACTGTTCAAGATAGGTCAGACTCTCGCCCAGCGCACCGCCGGAGAGCCTCTGATTGTTCACCTCGCCGTACCCGACCGCGATAATGATCGTGACCGGATCGCTGAAATGGGTTTCGAAATATTGCACCACCTGCGTGATGGCCGTGGTGAAGCCCACGGGTGCGGATGAAACGCTCGCGTCATAGGTGACGTTGATGGTGAGGCCGCTGTTGGCGGTGCCTGTTACGGGGGAGGCTGCGGGCGATGTCGTGCCGGTGGACGATCCTGGATTCGAGCTCGCGCCGTTCAAGATATCTGCGTCGGAGGAGTAAAGGACCGGCGTGCCGATAGCAGCGGGATTGGGCTCCTCGGGCGATGATGTGCCGGCGCTTGAGCAAGGCCAGGGGTGGAAGAAGCTCAGGACCGGTTCCCCACTCGACGCAGAACGAGTCAGCTACGGAATTATACCGACAGCATGCTCGGCCAAAGCTGAACGGCACGTTAAAAGCGCGCGTCTTCAGCCGTTGGCTAAATTTTTCGGCAAGTGCCGCAGGTAGGGACAAGAGACGATTTCTTGCCGACAAAACTTCTCCCGGTGCCGCTTTCGATCACGCCCCGAATGCCGAACCGGTCATCCCTTCGGGGTTTCGACCTCGAGCACGGGCCGCGCTCCCTTTCGCTCGCGCGAAATGAGGATGAGGTTGCGCGAATAGACGATAAGGCCCGCGCCCTGACCGGCGATGAAAACTGGGTCCAGGCGATGGATGGCATAGGCGAGGAGGATCACCCCGCCGCCCAGGCTGCAATACCAGAACGAGATCGGGATGACGCTCTTGCCAACGAGCTCGCTCTTGAACCATTGGATGATGAACCGCGACGCGAACAGCGCTTGGCCCAAGAATCCGACCAGAAGCCAGACGTGATCGACGGTTATCCAGTTCAAGACTGCAGCCATATCCTTACAGTTCCTTCGGAGTGCCTTCGCTCTTGCGAAAGCGGCGCTTGAGCCACATCACCCCCAACAGGTCGCTTGCTCCCACGAACGCGCGATCGAGTACGCCATATTTGGAATGACCTCTGCCGCGTGGCCGGTGATTGACGGCCATGAAGCGCACCTCGAGGCCTTCGCGCAACATCAATGCGATCAGGTAGCGGTGCATGTGATCGAAATAGGGGAGGGCCAGGAACGCATCGCGGCGGAAGACCTTGAGCCCGCACCCGGTGTCGTTGGCGTTATCGCCGAGTAACCTACGCCTCAAGCCGTTGCCGATCCTCGAAGCCAGCCGCTTGCTGAAGTTATCGCGCCGCTTCGCCCGCTCGCCCGCGACCATGGCGAAAGAGGTCCTTGAGGCTTCGCTGCGGAACAAGGACAGAAGCTTCGGGATGTCGGTGGGATCGTTTTGCCCGTCGCCATCGAGGGTCACGATGACATCCGATCGCGCCGCGCGGATGCCTGTCCGAAGGGCCCGGCTTTGGCCAAGATTACGCGAATGTTTGAGGACGCGGACGGGAAGGGCGGGGCGAAGCCCTCGAAGCTCGTCCACTGTCGTATCCGTCGACCCATCATCGACGAAGATCATCTCGTAATCCGGCCCTCCTTCGAGCGCGGCAGCAATCTCGCGCGCGAGCGGTGCGACATTGCCGGCCTCGTCCTTGACCGGAACGACGACCGAGAGCTCAACCGACCGGGCCATGCTTTCTTCAGAGCGCCTTTCGCGCTGCGGGCGCGGGCCTTATACAGGCCGTTCGCGGCGAGAAACAGCCGGGCAGTAGACGGGCAGGCATGACAGGTCTTCTTGGCGCAATCCTACATCGCCGGCCGCTGGCCTTGCTTCTCGTTCTTTGCGCGCTCGCCTGGGTGCCTGGGTTCTTCACTATTCCGCCGCTTGATCGCGACGAAAGCCGATTCGCTCAGGCGACGAAGCAGATGCTGGAGACGAATGATTTCGTCGACATCAATCTCGGGTCGGGTCCGCGCTACGAAAAGCCGGTGGGGATCTATTGGCTCCAGGCCGCATCGACGACTGTCTTTGGCGCCGGCTCGCACGACAAGATTTGGACCTATCGGGTGCCGTCAATCCTGGGCGCGCTCTTGGCAGTCGCGGCCACGTTCTTTGTCGCGCGCGCACTTGCAGGCGTCGAGGCCGGATTCCTCGCCGGGCTCATTTTGGGCTTCAGCCTGCTCCTCACCTCGGAAGCCCACATCGCCAAGACGGATGCCATGTTGCTCGCGGCAGTCGCGACCGTCCAATGGGTCTTGCTGCGCATCTATCTCGCCGATCGCGTGCCGGCGAAAGACGTCCCGGTACAGCAACCTTCGCTCGGCCTCGCCTTGTTCGGATGGACGGCATTTGCGGTGGGCGTTCTCATCAAGGGGCCGGTCGTCGCGCTCATTTGCGGGGGAACGGTCATCGTTCTTGTGCTCTGGGATCGCCGTTGGCGCTGGTTAAGGGACGTGCATCCAATCTACGGTGCGGTCCTCGCCCTCTTGATCGTGCTCCCCTGGCTCATCGCCATCGGCATCGCCACCCATGGCGTCTTCTTCGAAAAGTCCTTGGGCGGAGACTTTGCCATGAAGCTCGTGGGCGACCAGGAAGCTCACGGAGCGCCCCCCGGTTATTACACGCTGCTCGCCCATGTGAGCTTCTGGCCCGGCAGCCTGGTGCTGCTGCCCGCCGTCCTCCTCGGCTGGAATCGCCGCAAGGAGCCAGGTTTTCGTTTCCTTATCGCCTGGATCGGCATCACCTGGGTGATGTTCGAACTCGCGCCCACCAAGCTTCCCCATTACGTGCTGCCGGCCTATCCGGCACCCGCCGTTCTCGCGGCTGTTTGGACAACAGAGGCAAACGCGCCATCGAAGGCCGAACGCATCGGAGAAGCGATCTCGCTTGGGCTGTTTGTGCTCGTGGGCCTTGCCTTCGCGGGCTTCCTTGCCTGGGTGCCGAACCGCTTTGGAATGGGCTCGCCCTGGTGGCTTTACGGGATATCAGGGATCGCGGGGCTCATGATCGTCTCCGTCGTCGCGCTTATTCGGCGCGGGGAGAAGCGTCACGCGCTCGGCCACGCGCTTTTCTCGGCCGCGATCCTCTATGTGGGTGCAGGCTTTGTTGCCGCTCCGCGCTTAGATGATCTTTGGCTATCCACGCGCATGGCCGAGGCCGTGGCGCGCCACGCGAAGGCCGATGACCCGCCCATCGTAACGGCAGGCTATGCGGAGCCGAGCATTTTGTTCCTGCTCGGCACCCGTACGCGCCTGGACGACGGGCCGGCGGCGGGCCGCGAGTCCGGCGAAGCCGGGGGGCTGGCGCTCGTCGAGGAGAACGAGAGGGCGGTGTTCCTCTCTGAAGCCGGCGCTCTCGGGGCTCGTGCCGAAGCTCTCGAGGAGATCGACGGGTTCAATTATTCCCGCGGACGCAATCTCAAGATCACCCTCTTCCGGATCGTGCCGCAGGGCAAGTGAGTCGCGGCGAACGACTCATTCGTCCTCATGCGGATGGCATCCGTGGAAAATCCGCTGTCACATTTCTCCCGTCGGTCGAGGGCGCGAGCACGGGGCCGTGGGATGCTGCGAGGACTATGCGATGACTGTCGGAGTGTTGCGCCGAGTCATTGAACGCGCACGGAGAAGCGGAATCGTGCAAGGCTTGCGCGAGTGAAGAGGAAAGATTCCCTTCGCGAGCTTTTCCATTTGTCGCCGAAGCGGCGAGACGCATTACTTGAAAACTTCGCGAGTTTTTCGTTTTTCTTCTTTGGCTCATCAAGAATAGGATCGAAATTTACGATCCAATATTGGTCCAGAAGCCGACACTCACAGTATTCAGAGGCTTTTCTCTTGACAAAAAGAGGGACCTTCTAAATCTATGCGGGTGCTGGGCCGTTTGATGGACGTAGCCATAGGGGGCGTCGAGGTCCGGCTGTAAAGAGCGTCATGAGACACCGATGAATCTCCAGCTCTTGCGAGGGCGCGATCTTCGCCCTCCCTCGCGGCCTGAGCGAATAGTACCGGCCGCCATTTCCGAAGCACCTACCAAAGACAAATTACCTTCTAAACTCGAAGCGCCCGCCAGGAAGAAAGCCCTTCGCTTCCCCGTAAATCCCGCTACCCGGGCCTTCTATCGCCGCTTTTATCCCGACACCACGACCGCCGAATGGAACGATTGGCGCTGGCAGATGCGCACCCGCCTCCGCACGCTCGCCGAGCTGGAGCGTGTTTTCGAGCTCTCGGGCGACGAGCGGCAGGCTGTTGCGGCGCACACCGGCGCACTTCCTGTCGGCATTACGCCCTATTACGCCAGCCTGATGGACCTTAAGGATGCGGCCGAGCCCTTGCGTCGGACGCACATCATGGTCGGCGGCGAATCGATCCGCATTCCCGGGGAAGAGGACGATCCTTTGGGCGAGGACCATGACACCGTGGTGCCTGGCCTAGTGCATCGCTATCCCGACCGGGTGCTGTTCCTGACCACCGGGACGTGCTCGACCTATTGCCGCTACTGCACGCGTTCGCGTCTCGTCGGCAATCCGGGCGGCGAATACCAGTTCAACGTCCGCAATTGGGAGCTCGCCCTTTCCTACCTCGAGGAGCACACCGAGGTCAGGGACGTGCTGCTCTCGGGCGGCGACCCTTTGACCATCGGCGACGACAAGCTCGATTATCTCCTTGGCCGCCTAAGGGCGATCAAGCACATCGAGTTCGTCCGCATAGGCACCAAGGTGCCCACGGTGCTGCCACAGCGGGTCACCAAGGATCTCGTGAAGATGCTGAAGCGACATCACCCCTTGTGGATGAGTCTGCACTTCACCCATCCGCGCGAGCTTACCCCCGAGGTGAGCGAATCGACGGCGAGGCTCGCGGACGCCGGAATCCCGCTTGGATCGCAGACGGTGCTGTTGAAGGGCATCAACGACGATCCGGACGTGATTAAGCCGCTGATGCACGGGCTGCTCATGCGCCGGGTCAAGCCCTACTACCTGTACCAGTGCGACCCGATCAAAGGCTCCGGCCATTTCCGCACCAGTGTGGACGTAGGTTTGAAGATCATCCAAGCCTTGCGCGGCCACACTACCGGCTACGCAACGCCGATGTTCGTGATCGACGCGCCGGGTGGCGGCGGAAAGATCCTCATGGCGCCGGACCCCGTGGTCGGGCGCGAGGGCGACGATCTCGTCCTTCGCAATTTCGAGGGCAAGGTCTACCGCTATCCCGATCCCGAAGGCACGCTCGGGCGCGAGAGGACGGCAATAGCCGCCGAATGAAATAAGCCGGTGAATTGAGAGGGCCGCCCTCGACGGGTCGGGGGTGGGCCCGGCATATTCGGGCCGCAAGGGAGGATGCTAGTTCTGTGCGCATCGGCGTGACTTACGATCTTCGTGCCGACTATCTCGGCCTGGGTATGAGCGCCGAGGACAGCGCGGAGTTCGATTCCGAGGTCACGATTGCCTCCATCTGTGCGGCTCTTACGGGCCTTGGGCACGATCCCATTCGCATCGGCCATATCCGGGCACTGACCGAACGCTTGGCCAATGGCGAGCGCTGGGACGCGGTGTTCAACATCTGCGAGGGCGTGTCGGGCTATGCGCGCGAGGCGCAGGTGCCGGCTCTGCTCGAGGCGTATGACATCCCGAGCGTATTCTCCGATGCGCTGACCTTGGCGCTTTCGCTCGATAAAGCTTGGACCAAGCGCATCGTGGCAGCGGCCGGGGTGCCGACGGCGCCGTTCGCAGTCGTCGATCGCGCCTCCGACGTTGCCAAGATCGCGTTGCCCTATCCGCTGTTCTTGAAGCCGGTTGCGGAAGGTTCAGGCAAGGGGGTGGGCGCACGTTCAAAGGTGAGAAATCGCGCCGAGCTTCGCGCGCACGCGAACGATCTGCTCGCCCGCTTTTGCCAGCCCGTATTGGTCGAGAGCTATCTTCCGGGACGCGAATTCACGATCGGAATCACCGGAACGGGCGATGACGCCAGCGTCTTGGGCGTGCTCGACATCTCTCCGACGGAGAAAGCAGCAGGAATCGATTACGGCTACGAGAACAAAGAGCGCTGCGACGAGAATGTGATTTATCGCCTGGTCGAGGGGCCGGAAGCAGATGCCGCGGCTTCGGTTGCGCTCGCGGCATGGCGCGCGCTGCGCTGCCGCGATGCAGGCCGGGTCGACGTGCGCAACGATTCGCTGGGCCTACCGCAGTTCCTGGAAGTCAACCCGCTTGCTGGTCTCAACCCGGAGCACTCCGATCTTTGTTTTCTCGCGCAATTCAAAGGACTCAGCTATCAAGAGCTGATTGGTCTTGTGATGGCGTCCTTCTTGAAGCGCCATCCCGAGCTCGCGGTCCGTGCCGCGGCGTAAAGGGGGACAATGAATTTTCCTCGACGATTACGGCACGTGAACCCATTCGTGGAGTGAGTTCATGCGAGTTCTCGTTTTGCATTCGGATGTTCCACCGGACGCCCCGCCCGATGAGCAGGACACGCTGTTGCAGGCAGCAGCGGTGGCGCGGGTCTTAAATGAGCTGGGTCACGATGCGGAGCGCGCCGTGTTCACTCCGGACGCCGCTGTGCTCGACGCGCTGATAAACCGCGCCGATCCCGATCTCGTGTTCAATCTCGTCGAGACTGTTTGGGGTTTGGGGCTGCACGCGCCCTTGGCCGCGACGATGCTCTCGCATCTCGGAGTTCCTTTCACGGGGGCGGGTGCCGCGGCAATGGCTGCCTGCGGCGACAAGGTCTTGACCAAGCGGCTCTTAAAAGGCGCAAAGCTTCCCACACCCGCTTGGTCCGAGGCTCCTCATTGGCGCGGCATTGGCGAGGGTCGTTGGATCGTCAAATCGGTGAGCGAAGACGCATCCCTCGGGCTCGATGACGGGGCCGTGGTCTCTGGCCGCGAGGCGGTCGCCGCCCGCGCGCAGGCGAGCGCAGCCCGCCATGGCGGGCGCTGGTTCGCCGAACAATATGTCGAGGGCCGCGAGTTCAATGTCGCGCTTATCGAGCGGAAGGGGGCCCCCTTCGTACTCCCGATCGGCGAGATGGTGTTCGAGAAGTGGGACGCGGAACGTCCGCGCATCGTCGGCTACGCGGCCAAGTGGGACGAGACCGCGCCCGAATACCGCGACACCGCACGCATTTTCGACTGGCGGGAGCGCGAGCAGGCACTGGGCAAGACGCTCGAGCGACTGGCCAAGGAATGCTGGTACCTGTTCGGCCTTACCGGCTACGCACGGGTGGATTTCCGCGTCGATCAGGCGGGGCGGCCGTTCATCCTGGAAATCAACCCCAATCCGTGCCTGGAACCCAATGCCGGCGTGGCGGCGGCTTGCGAGCAGGCGGGCGTGTCGTATGTTCAGCTGATCGACGACATCGTCCGCGCTGCGCTGCATGGCTGAAACATTCCGCGACAAACCTAGACCTTCGGACGCCGACGCCATCGAACGCCTGGTCACCAGGGCAGGAAATTTCAACCAGGCCGAAATCGCGATCGCGCGCGAGCTCATAGACGAGAACCTCGCCAAGGGACCGGAAGCGTCCGGCTACTATTTCCTGTTCGCCGATGGGCCCTCTCGCCTCGAAGGCTACAGCTGCTATGGCCCCGTGCCGGGAGCCAATCGGCGTTTCGAGATTTATTGGATTGCAGTCGATCCGGGCGCGCAGCGCGGCGGTCTGGGCGCGAAGCTCCAGCGTGCGACCGAAGATAAGGTCAGGACGATGGGCGGCGTCTATCTGGTCGCGGAAACCTCAACGCTTCCCGCCTATGCCGCGGCGCGCAAATTCTATACGTCACAAGGTTTCGAGCTTCTTGCCGAAGTGCCCGACTGGCATGATGACGGCGACGGTCTGGCGATCTACCGGAAGAAGCTATAGCGGCGTGCCTCGTTCCAAATGCAGCTTGCGCTCCCGCCACAAGATCATCAGGCCGGCCGCGATCACGATAGCAGCGCCGATCCAGACGCCGACGGTGGGAAGCTCGTCGAAGACGAAATAACCGAGCACGACGGCCCAGATCATGGCCACGTAATCGAAGGGCGCGAGCACGGAGGCTTCGCTGTAGCGGTAGGAGAGGCTTAGGAAAACCTGTCCGATGCCTCCAGAACAGCCAGTGATCAAAAGGACGAGCGCCTGTTCCCGACCAGGGACAGTCCAGCCGAAGGGGAGAGTGAGAAGACTGAGCGTGCAGCTGGTCACCATGAAATAGAAGGCAATGGTGACCGAATGCTCGTGCGCGCTCATGCGCCGGATATAGATCATGGCGAGCGCGGCGAGCGCGGCACCCATGAGCGCGAGGCTCGCCCCGAGCGCAGCCCCTCGCGCGAGGTTGGCTTCGGGCCCGACAATCACCAGCACGCCGAGGAATCCGATGACGACCGCGCTCCAGCGATAAGCATGCACCTTCTCGTCCAGCATCATCGCGGCAAGAATCACGACAAAGAGTGGCGAGGCGAAGGTGATGGCGGTCGCATCGGCCAAAGGGAGGAAAATATAGGCGCTGAAATAGCAGAACATCGAGATGGTGCCCGCGATCGATCGCACCGCGTGGCTTCCGATGTGGCGGGTCAGGAGAAGCTGTGGCCCGCCCGCGGCGAGCGCCACGATAACGATCACGATCATGCCGAGCAGACCGCGGAAGAACACGATCTCGCCAACCGGAAGATAGGTGCCGAGCCAGCGGATAGAGGCAAACATGAACGCAAACAGGAGCGTCGCGAGCACCTTGCTGGCGATGCCCAGGAGGGGACGATCGCGGGACGTGGCGGAGACGTCGGTACTTTCAACGGCCAATTTGTCATCCCCGGCGAGCGCGACCCCGGCCTTAATCCGGGGGAGCGCGAGGGGAAGGGATCCAGACGCTCCTGGGTTCCCTTCCCCTCGCGATGCTAACGCATCGCTTCCGCCTTCGCTAAGGCTCCGGCGGACGCGTACGAACCTGGACCCGGCGAAGCGTTGCGTAGCCGGGCGGCCGGGAATGACAATCAAGTGCGTAGCGCTACAACCACCCGCGGCGCTTGAAGTAGAGGTAGGGCAGGATGCCCGACACCACGATGATTCCTAGCGCAGCCGGATAACCCCAGGGCAATGCGAGGTCAGGCATGAAGTGGAAGTTCATGCCCCAGATCGAGGCAAACAGCGTCGGCGGCAGGAACACGATCGAGGCCACCGACATGATCTTGATGATGTTGTTCTGCTCGTTGTTGATGAGGCCGAGCGTTGCGTCCTGGAGATAGGACAGTTTGGTCGCGAGGAAGTTGGACTGATCCTGAAGCGACTGAACGTCGCGGCTCAAGGTCTTCAAATGCGGCCGAACGTCCTTGTGCTGCTTGTTGTCCATCGCCTGGCTCAAGAAGGTCAGCATGCGCGCGATGGCGAGCAAGCTCTCGCGCATCTTGGATGTGAGACCATGCTTCTGGCCCAAGCGGCGCAGGATGCCCTGGAAGTCGCGGGTCCCCATGTGCTGGCTGCCGGCTGCGAAGATTTCAGCCGAGATCACCTCGACGTCTCCGCCCGTCTTTTCAAGCACGTCGGCCATGCGGTCGACGATGGCATCTAAGAGCTGCATCAGCACGATATCCGGCCGTCCTGCCGAGATCACCGAACGCTCGCAGCGCAGCGCGTAGGTCCGAAAGGGCAGCGGGTCGATGTAACGGATGGTGACAAGGCGTTCCGGCGTGAGAACAAACGTAACGGCATCCGCGGTCGGCAGCTCGGTGTCGGTCTGAGCCAACACCATTGCCGTCATGAACTGGTTCTGATCCTCCTGATAAAGCCGGCTGGAGATTTCGATTTCTTCCATGTCGGCCCGCGTCGGCAGCTCCAGTCCCAAGAGCTGGTCCACCTTGCGCCGCTCTTCGAGCGTCGGGTTCAAAAGGTCGAGCCAGAGCGCGCCCGACGCGATGCTTTCGCCCTCGCCGATAGTCGCGCCTTTGAGCCCGCCGTTTTGCTGCTGATAGGCTTTCAGCATGCGACGCTTCCGTACGGTTTCGTTTGAGGAGCGGCAGAGACGCCCGGACCCGGCCGCAACCGGCCCATATAGACCGACTTCTTTGCCCGTGCGAAGGATTTTTCGACGATTGGGGATGTTTAATCCTTGCGGGTGCCCCGGGACGGCGAGTGTGTCCCCTGGCCGATGCGCTACACTCGGATCATGACGGACAGTCCCTCTTCGCCGACTTACGCCGACGTGATTGCGGCGACGGAGCGCATCCGCGGCGTCGCGGTCAGCACCCCGCTCGTCGACAGCCCGGTGTTGTCCGAGCGCGTGGGTGGAAAAGTGTTCTTGAAGCTCGAGACGCTTCAGCGTACGGGCTCGTTCAAGTTTCGCGGCGCCTATAACCGGCTGAAACAGCTGTCCTCGGCTCAGCGCACCAAAGGTGTGGTCGCGTTTTCCTCAGGCAATCACGCGCAAGGAATCGCCGCGGCGGCAAAGCTCCTCGGCATGCCGGCGACCATCGTCATGCCCTTCGATGCGCCCAAGGTGAAAATAGAGAACACCCGCGCTTTCGGAGCCGAGATCGTCTTCTACGATCGGAGGCGTGATAAGCGCGAGGAGATCGCGGCACGGCTGTCGGCCGACAAGGGCGGCGTGCTCGTGCCAGCTTTCGACGACCGCGATGTCGTCTCTGGGCAGGGGACTGCGGGGCTCGAGATCGCGAATCAGGCGAGCGCCGAAGGCGTGGCGCTCGATCGCGTTCTCGTGCCGTGCAGCGGCGGCGGGCTCGCATCCGGGATCGCGCTCGCGCTGAGCGAGGCAAGCCCGAAGACGCGGGTCGTGACCGTGGAGCCCCAAGGTTACGACGGCGCGAGGCTTTCCCTCGAGAGAGGCGAGCGAAGCTCCGCACCCGCCGTGGGCGACAGCATTGCGGACTCGCTGATGTCGCCCTTTCCCGGGGTCATTCCCTTCGAACTTTTGAGCGCCTTCAATGCCTCCGGCGTCGCGGTCGATAACGACGCCCTGTTTGGGGCCGTTGGCTTCGCCGCGCGCCGGTTGAAACTCATCGTCGAACCCGGTGGCGCGGCAGCGCTCGCGGCGGTCCGCTCCGGAGCCTACGATGCGCGCGGGCAGACGATCGCCGTCGTGCTTTCGGGCGGCAACATCGATCCCGAGATGCTCGAGCGCTGTCTGGAAAGGACGCTGGGCTAGGTCACCGCGGAGCGAGCACCATCATCATCTGGCGGCCTTCGAGCTTCGGGTACTGCTCGATCTTGGCGAAGCCATCGGTCTCCTTCTGGATCCGGGTGAGCAGCTCCATTCCCAGATTCTGGTGTGCCATCTCGCGGCCGCGGAAGCGAAGAGTTACCTTGACCTTGTCGCCTTCGTCGAAGAACCGCTTCATCGACCGCATCTTCACATCGTAATCGTGATCGTCGATGGTGGGCCGCATCTTGATCTCCTTGACCTCGATGACCTTCTGGCGCTTGCGCGCCTCGGCAGCCTTCTTCTGCTGTTCGTATTTGTATTTGCCGTAGTCCATCATCTTGACCACGGGGGGCCTGGCCCCAGGCGAGACTTCGACGAGGTCGAAGCCCTTTTCTTCCGCCATGGCGAGGGCTTCATCGATGCCGATCTCGCCGAACTTTTCGCCTTCCGCACCGATCAGAAGGATGGTGCGGGAATTGATCTCTTCATTCACTCGCGGGCCGTCCTTGGAGGGAGGGGTCGGCTGCGAAAACTTTTTGATAGCTATGGCAATCTCCTTTTCGTAAGGCCCAACGCGAAGCCGCTCGCGGAAGTCTTCGACCGCCGCGACGTGGTTTCCATCTGGATTGCGCGGGGTACCTCCGGATGCGGGCGCGTTCGGGACCGGTTGGTTCCTAACGCACGAACTCTAGAACCGGCTCACCTCAAATCGGGGGGCGCCGCTTCCGCTCGAAGCATATGGAGGACGGCGCTTAACGCAAGGCTTTCTTGCGCGTCCGAGCCGAGGCGGCGGACCGTTAAAGTCTTGTTATCCGCTTCCCGCCGTCCGGCAACCAGCAAATACGGGACTTTAGCGAGGCTGTGCTCCCGCACTTTGTAGTTGATCTTTTCGTTACGAAGATCGCCCTCGACCCTCAGACCAGCCGCTCTCAACTCGGCGATGACTTCGTTGGCGTAAGAATCGGCATCCGAGACGATGGTCGCGACGACCGCCTGTACCGGCGAAAGCCAGAGCGGGAACTTTCCCGCATAGTGCTCGATGAGCACGCCGATGAAGCGCTCCATGGAGCCCAGGATCGCGCGATGCAGCATGACAGGCGCGTGCTTGACGCCGTCCTCGGCGATGTAGGACGCGCCCAGCCGTTCGGCGGTGTTGAAGTCGACCTGGAGCGTGCCGCACTGCCAGTCGCGGCCGATCGAATCGCGCAGCACGAATTCGAGCTTCGGGCCGTAGAACGCGCCTTCGCCGGGATTGAGCGTGTAGGCGAGCCCGGCAGCCTTCGTAGCTTCCTCAAGCGACTGTTCAGCTAAGTCCCAAACAACATCTCCGCCGATGCGGTTGTCGGGACGCGTCGCCAGTTTCACTCGCACGTCCTCGAAGCCTAGGTCTCGATAGATGGTCATCAGGAGACGGCAGAAAGCGGCCGTCTCGGGCGTGATCTGTTCGTGCGTGCAGAAGATGTGCGCGTCGTCCTGCGTGAAGCCGCGCACGCGCATGATGCCGTGCAGCGCGCCCGAGGGCTCGTAGCGATGGCAGGAGCCAAATTCGGCCAGCCGCAAGGGCAGCTCGCGATAGGACTTGGTGCCCTGCTTGAAGATCTGCACATGCGCCGGGCAGTTCATCGGCTTGACCGCGAGCGTCTTTTCCTCGTCCTCTACCTCTGCCAGGAACATGTGCTGGCGATAATTCTCCCAGTGGCCCGACATCTCCCAGAGCTTGCGGTCGAGGAGCATCGGCGTCTTGACCTCGAGATAATCGGATTTCGCCAGGCGCCGGCGAACGTAGTCCTCGAGCGTGTGGTAGAGCGCGTAGCCTTTCGGATGCCAGAACACCTGACCGACCGCCTCTTCCTGCATGTGAAAGAGATCCATCTCGCGCCCAAGCTTGCGATGATCGCGCTTCTCCGCTTCCTCGATGCGCTTCAAATACGCTTCGAGCTCCTTGTCGTCGCGCCAAGCGGTGCCGTAGATGCGCTGGAGCTGCGCGTTCCTCGCATCGCCGCGCCAATAGGCGCCGGCGATCTTGGTCAGCTTGAAGGCTTGGCCGATCTTCGCGGTCGAGGCGAAGTGCGGACCGCGACATAGATCGTGCCAATCGCCATGATAGTAGACGGTGATCTCTTCGCCCGCTGGGAGGTCGCGAATGAGTTCGGCCTTATAGTGCTCGCCGATCGATTCGAAATGCCGGATTGCTTCGTCGCGCGGCCACACGGTGCGCTTGGTGGGCAGATCCTTCGCCACGATCTCGTGCATCTTGGCTTCGATCTTGGGGAGATCGTCCGGCACGAAGGGCGTATCGCGCGCGAAATCGTAATAGAAGCCGTCCTCGATCGCCGGACCGATGGTCACCTGCGTGCCGGGAAAAAGCTCCTGCACCGCCATCGCAAGCACATGGGCAGTGTCGTGGCGGATGAGCTCGAGCGCCTCCGGATCGCGTTTTGTGATGATGCGGATCTTGGCGTCGCTCTCGATGGGCCGCGAGAGATCCCATTCCTTGCCGTTGACCACGATAACCAGCGCGGCTTTGGCGAGGCCGGGCCCGATTGCGGCCGCGACCTCCGCGCCCGTAACCCCGCGCGCGAACGTCAGCATCTTGCCGTCGGGCAAGGTGACGTTCACTTGAGCGGCAATAGCGGGCGCAGACACGAGTGAAACCTCCTGTACGAACTGCGCGGGACCATCTTCGGCAACTTTGGGAAAGTCAAGGTTTCGGCATTTCGACCAGCTTGCGATAGAGCGCGAGCGTATCGGCGCACATCCGCTCGACAGTGTAGTGTGCAAGAACATGCGCCCGCCCCGCCGCGCCCATCCGCGCGAGCTCGTCCTTCGGCCGTGCAAGCAAATCCGCCAGCGCGTTCGCGAGCGCGTCGGCATCGTTCGGCGCGACCCGCAACCCCGATTTTCCGGCGAGCACCGTCTCGCGCGCGCCGCCGTGATCGGTGGCGATCACCGCGCGCCCCATCGCAGCAGCTTCGGGCGGAACGCGGCCGAAAGCTTCCGGTTCGGTCGAGGCGGACACGACGATGTCCGCAGCAAGATAAGCGGCGGGAATATCTTCCACATGGTCCGTGATCGCGATCGTGCGCCCAAGGCCGGCATCATGGACCGCAGTCACCAACTCGTGGACATAGGCGTCGCGCCCCTGAGCATCGCCGACGATCACCGCGCGGACATCTTCGGGCAGGCGCTTCTCTTTTTTCAGCCGTTCGAGCGCCTCGACGAGGACGAGCTGACCTTTCCACTTCGTCAACCGGCCAGGAAGCAGCACGACGCGCCCCTCGGCGATGTTCCACTCTTTGCGCAGCTCGGACACGCGCTCGGCCGACACGCTCGCGGGATCGAACGCTTGAAGATTGATCCCCCTGGGGATAACTGCAATCCGGCTCGCTGCTTCCGGATAGGACTTGCGGATGTGATCCGCCGTCCATTCGGAGTTCGCGATCACCGCGTCTCCGCGTACCATGATCGAATTGTAGAGACGCTTCAGCCCCGATCGCGCAGGGTAGATGCCGTGATAGGTGGTGACGAAGGGAACCCCGGTTCGTCGCGCGGCGAAGAGAGCGCTCCAGGCGGGCGCGCGCGAGCGCGCGTGGACGAGTGATACATTCCGTGTACGTATGATCTTCGCCAGCCGGCCGATATTGGCGAAGATCACCGCGGGATCCTTCGAGGCGACGGGGAGGCGGATGAGCTCGGCGCCGGCGGCGGCGAGTGCCGGCTCGAGCCTGCCGCCTTGAGATGCCACCAGCGCGCGCCATCCCTGAGCGGTCAATGCGCGCGCAATGTCGATCGTGGTGCGCTCGGCGCCGCCGGAGTCGAGCGAAGGCACGATCTGGAGCACGGCACGCGTCTCTGGCTCGGCGCGCGTGCGAGGATTATGGTCGGTGTGTTTGGTATTGGCCACGAAGACGATGACGGAGCTTGCGGTCCAAAGATTGAAGCGTGAAGACGGCGAGACAATCGCCTATTTGCAGCGCGCCGGAAAGACGCCGGGCGTCTTGTGGCTTGGCGGCTTCCACTCGGACATGAGCGGCACCAAGGCGCAGGCGCTCGACGCTTGGGCGGCGGAGCACGGCCAGGCCTATACGCGCTTCGATTATTTCGGCCATGGGCAGTCCTCCGGTGCATTCCGCGATGGCACGATCAGCCGCTGGCGCGACGATGCGCTCGCGGTCTTGGATCGCCTCACCTCCGGGCCTCAGCTTCTCGTCGGTTCGAGCATGGGGGCTTGGATCGCGCTGCTGGTGGCGAGGCTTCGGCCAGAGAGGCTGCATGCGCTTCTTTTGCTCGCGCCCGCGCCCGATTTCACCGAAGACCTGATGTGGGCCGAGATGGAGCCCGAGGTGAGGCGCGAGATCATGGGAAAGGGCGAATGGCAGCGCCCGTCGGCCTACGGCGAGGAACCGTATCCGATCACGCGCGCCCTCATCGAAGATGGCCGCAGCAATCTTGTGCTTCAGGGACCTATCGAGCTTCCCTGTCCGGTCCGCATCCTTCAGGGACTCAAAGACCCGGACGTCCCCTGGCAGCACGCGTTGAAGCTCGTCGAGCGGCTTTCGGGAAATCCGGTGATTACATTGATCAAACAAGGCGATCACCGACTTTCGACGCCGTCCGATATCAGGCGCATGTACGAAGCGCTGGACGCGCTCGTTGCGGGCTGATGCTTGCTTTTTGGCGCCGCGACGGCTCATCTATGCCCATGCTCCCGCGCCTCTCTATCGCCCTCGCCGGATTGGTTGGCGTCTTCGTGGCTTCGTCCGCCGGCGCCGCGCAGAACAGCAATCCGTTTGGCACGTCGACGCCTTACGAAAGCTGCGTGGCCGCGGTCGCCAAGAATGCCGCCGACGGGTTCGAGATGGCGATGACTTGGCGCACGCAAGGCGGCGGCTTGCCTGCCGATCACTGTGCGGCCCTGGCACTCTTGGCGCTGGACGAGCCAGGCGAGGCCGCATCGCGCTTGAATGCGCTGGCGCAGCGCCCGGACGCGGGCTCGCGCGAAGAACGCGCCGCGTTACTAGCCCAATCAGGGAATGCGTGGCTGCTGGCGAGCCAGGTCGACAACGCCGAGACCGCGTTCACCGCGGCTCTCAAGCTGACACCAGCCGATGCGGAAGTCTTGACTGATCGCGCCCGCGCCCGCGCGGCGCGGCAGGATTGGGCGAACGCGGAAAGGGATCTTTCACAGGCCCTGACCTTTGCCAAGGCGACGAAGCCTCAGATCTTCGTGCTCAGGGCAGCGGCGCGCCATGCGCAGGGGAACATGCTCGGCTACAAGGCCGATATCGATGCGGCGCTCGCGATCGACGGAACGTTCCCGGAGGCGCTCGTCGAGCGGGGCAGCATGAGGCTCGAAGCCGGCGACAAGGCAGGTGCGCGGGCGGACTGGCTCCAGGTCCTCTTGCGCTCTCCCGACAGCCCCGCGGCGGATACGGTGCGGAACCGCATCGAAGCACTCGAAGTGCGGGATCCGTAGGCGCAACTGGCCTAGAAAAAATTGTCCACACGCTCCTTGAGCGCAGCCGAGATCATTGCGGCGTAGGCGTCAGACAAACTCCCCCCGGCGTTGGCGGCTTTCGTTCCAGCGCAGGTCATCGCAACGTCGGGCTTGATGAGCGCTTCGATGGCCGCTCGGGCAAGGTCGCGGCAGCGTTTGCGTTTCAATTCTCTGACGGTGTCGCCGAGCGGGTCGCGCGCGTCCCAGGACACTCTTGCGCGTTCGTCCAAGCCCGCCTGGTCTTTTTCCCAGATCGCCTTTGCGACGGTGTCGATCATATTCATGTCTTCGCTCCAAGCCCCTTGGCGATTGAAAGCGAAATCGCGCGCGTTGATGCGTGCCAGTCAGTCAGACCGATCACGGACGATTTTGCCAGCGTTCGGCCAGGCCGCCAAAGCAACGGTGATAGAACTCGTTAGTCCCTGCTTAATCGCCTCGCGACAAATCGCTACACAATTCATGCAAAGGAACAGAAGCCGCTTAGGAAGCCATTCCTTGCCACTCCGCCGCAGCGGCGGGATCGGTTTCCGATGCGCCGTAGCTAGCCGAGAGCTCGGCGAACGCATCCGGAGGCAACAGCTTCGATAGCGCCCAAATGGCCATCGAGCGCACCAGCGGCGAAGCGTCTGGGAGCCTTGCCTCTGCGACAGACGCAAGATTCGGATCGCCGGAATTACCAATCGCGACCAGCACGTTCCGGACGAAGCGGTCGCGACCGATGCGCCTGATGGGTGAGCCGCGGAAGATTTCACGGAAGGCCGCGTCATCGAGACGCGCAAGCTCCGATAGAAGCGGCGCCGTGAGCTCGAGCCGCGGATGAAACGCAGCTTCGCGGGCAAGGACGGCGAATTTGTTCCAGGGGCAGACGGCGAGGCAATCGTCGCAGCCATAAATGCGATTACCGATCGCTTCGCGGAATTCGCGCGGGATGTGACCCTTGTGCTCGATGGTGAGGTAGGAAATGCAGCGCCGGGCGTCGATCTGATAGGGGGCGGGGAACGCTTTCGTCGGGCAGATGTCCAGGCAGTTCCGGCAAGAGCCGCAATAATCCTTTTCGGGCTCGTCGGGGACGAGGTCCAGCGCGGTGAAGATCGAGCCCAGGAACAGCCACGAACCGAATTCGCGCGAGACGAGATTGGTGTGTTTCCCCTGCCAGCCGATGCCGCCCGCTTGCGCAAGCGGCTTCTCCATCACCGGCGCGGTATCGACGAAGATCTTCACCTCGCCCCCGTACGTCGCCGCGATCCAACCGGCGAGCCGCTTCAGCTTCTTCTTGATGACCTCATGGTAGTCATCGCCCTGCGCATAAACCGAGACGACGCCGCGTTCGCGTCGCGCGAGCGCTGCGAGCGGATCCGAGGACGGCGCGTAATTGACACCGAGCGCAATGACGCTCGCGGCCCCATCCCAAAGCCGTTTGGGATCGGAACGGCGCACCGCCGTCGTCTCCATCCAAAGCATCTCGCCGTGATGCCCGTGCTCGAGGTAGAGCGCGAGTCCCTCGCGCGCGCCCATGGGCGGAGTCGCGCGGGTGAACCCGATCGCATCGAAGCCTTCCTCGCGCGCTCGTGCCTTGATCGCGTCGCGCGGATCGGCGGTTTTGGTTTCCTTAAAAATCGAGCTCCGCATAGTGCGCCACAGGCGGCTGACCGGGTACGCGGTCGGCCAAAAGCGAGCGGAAGGACGGCCGCGATTTCATTCTCGTGTACCACTCCGCGATCGCGGGATGCTCCGCCCACGGAACTTCGCCGTAATAATCCAGCGCCGAAAGATGCGCCGCGAGCGCGAGGTCGGCAAGCGTCACATCGCGGCAGGCGAGGAAGCCCCGCTGCTCGGCAAGAGGTGCCAACTTTGCGAGCGCGCCTTTCAGCGCCTGACGCCCCAGCCGGACCGTTTCCATGCTGGGCGCGCGGCGGAGCGGGTTTCCGGTCTGGGCTTGGCTGGCCTTCTCGAACACGATCCGTTTGGTCACTTCTTCGTGGAAAGCGCCCATGATCCAGTCGAGGAGCCGGAACGCTTCGGCCCGCGGCTCTGCCTCCAACGGGACCAGAGGGTTCTCCGGGTTTTCGGATTCCAGATGATCGACGATCGCCCACAAGCCGATCACCGTCGTACCGTCGAAGTCCGTAAAGACGGGGAGGTGGATCAGCGGATCCTCGGCTACGGCGAGCTGGCAACCGATCTTCTTTTCCCCGAGCGCGAGCCGAACGAGGCGGCAGGCGGGAGAAAGGAGAATGTGCTGAAGGCGTCGCATGTTTTTTAGATGCCTATCGATAGATGCAGGCGTCAAGCTTGTCGCGTGTGACCTCTCCGATGCGCGCGGCCACGACGTCGGACTGGCGCGCCACATAGGGGCCGGGAACGTCCGCACGATAGGCGCGTGGATTGGGCAGAATGACGGCAAGCCGCGCCGCTTCGAGGCTGGTTAGCCGCGCGGAGGGTTTGTGGAAATTTGCCTGCGCGGCCACTTCCGCGCCGAAGCGGTCCGGTCCCCATTCGGCGATGTTGAGGTAGGTCTCCAGGATGCGGCGCTTGGGCCACAGGGCCTCGATCAAGACCGTGAGATAGGCTTCAGCGCCCTTGCGCACCCAGCTACGCTCAGGGCCAAGGAACAGGTTCTTGGCCGTCTGCTGGCTGATGGTGCTCGCACCGCGCAGGCGCCTTCCGGCCGCGTTCGCGTCCAATGCCTTGTCTATCTCTTCGAGATCGAAGCCATAATGCGAGCAGAACTTCTGGTCCTCGGACGCGATCACGGCGCGCACCAGATTGGGCGAAATCCGATCCAAGGGGACCCAGGTCTGGACGTAGCCACCGTCCGAAACCCAAGTCGCGATCATCAAAGGCGTCACGGGGACGGGTAGGAACCGGAACAGGATCACCAATCCGATCGGCAAAACGACGACGAGCGTCACGCCCCACAGCAGAAGGCGGCGAGCCCATGAGCGGAAGCGTGCGCGCGAGCGGCGCTTGGATTTGGCGCCACCGGAGGAGGCAAGGCTACTTTCCGTCACGATTGCATTTCCGTTACGAAAGCCTTGCGACCAAAGGCGAAAGGACTCATGGCTGCCACGATCATCGGCGAAAGAAGCCGAGGGGTGAAGGGATTATGCATTCCTGCGGCTACGAAGACAGCGCCTTTCATGTCACCGCTCGCGTCGAGAGGCGAATCCGCTTAAGGAGTGGCGCCGATAGGAGTGGGGCATGAACGATATCTTTAATTCGATTTTGCTCGGTATCGTCGAGGGCTTGACCGAGTTCCTTCCCGTATCGTCCACGGCGCATCTGCTTCTGTTCCAGGATCTCCTCGGATTCCAGCCGCCGGGCGATGTGTTCACGATCGTCATCCAGCTGGGCGCGATCCTCTCTGTCGTCGTCGTCTACTGGGGAAAATTCTGGAACGCGCTGATCGGGCTCCCCACCGATCCGCGCGCGCGACAATTCGCCGGCGGGATCATCATCGCCTTCCTGCCGGCCGCCGTCATTGGCGCCGCGCTGCACGGCTTCATCAAGAATGTGCTCTTCGCGCCTCAAGTCGCGCCCTATGTGATCGCGACGACTCTCATCCTGGGCGGCATCGTGATCCTCGTCTTTGAGCGCATCGCGCCAGCGCCCAGCTATCGCGACGGCGATCACTTACCCTTGCGGAAATGCCTCGAGATCGGCTTCTGCCAGGTGCTCGCGATCTTTCCGGGCGTGTCGCGCTCGGGCGCGACGATTCTCGGCGCGGAACTTTTGGGCGTCGAGCGCAAGGCCGCGGCCGAGTTCACTTTCTACCTCGCGGTGCCGACGATGCTCGGCGCCTCCGTGTTCGACCTCTACCAGAACCGCAACGTCCTGACGCTGAACGCGGGGCTCGAGATCGCGATCGGCTTCGTGGTCTCGTTCCTCATCGCCTGGGTGGTGGTGAAGACCTTCATCGCCTTCATCGGCCGCTATGGCTTGAAGCCCTTCGGCTGGTACCGAATCCTCGCCGGACTTTTCATCCTCGCGATTCTGTTCCTTTGATGGTCCGGATCGATCTACTTCATGACCATCCTGAGCTTCTGAACGATCTCGCGCGCGCTTATGAATGCGAATGGCCGCAATGGTACGGCGTGCGCGGCGATGCGACTGCGGATTTGCGCGAACGCTCGCGTGCGAACGGCTTGCCGCTTGGGCTGATTGCGGTCGAGGACGGTGAAGCGCTTGGTACAGCCGCGCTTGTCAGGCAGGGGGCGGCTTCCCATCCTCAGCTGTCGCCATGGGTGGTCGGCGTTCTCGTCATACCGGCCCGACGACGGCAGGGCATCTGCGGGGCATTACTCGATGCCGCCTGCGCGCGGGCGAAGGCCCAAGGCTACGCTGACGCCTATACTTCGACTGTGGCCGCCGCGCGCCTTCTTGCGCGCCTCTCTTGGACAAGGATCGATACCGGCACAACCTTCGGGGGTGACATCGTCGAAGTCTTCCGGAAGCAACTAAACTGACGCTTCTCCACGGGTGACATCGTCCTCGAACTGGCCTTCTTTGCGGAACCGCCAGAGATAGGACTCGATGATCGCTTCGGCGGCTTCGGGCATGATGCCAAGGTCGCTCAATGTAAGCGCCCCCGGCGCAACCACGTTATCGGTTTCGAGCATCCGTACTTGATCGAGCGTCAGGAGCGGGTTCGGCAACATCCCGAGAAACGCCGCTTGCACACGCGCCAATCCGAAAGGAATGGGAACCAGCATCCGCCTTCGGTGCGTCACCTTGAGCACGAGCTCGAGCACTTGGCGAAAGCTCATGACCTCAGGTCCGCCAAGCTCGTATGTTTTGCCCGCCGTGGCCCCCTCGCGAAGCGCCGTCACGGCCGCGCGCGCGATATCGCCGACATAAACCGGCTGGAATCGCGTCTTTCCTCCGCCAATGAGGGGCAGGAAGGGAGATAGACGCGCGAGCCAGGCGAAGCGGTTGAAGAAATCATCTTCCGGCCCGAAGACGAGCGATGGCCGGAAGACCGTTGCCTCCGCGAAGGTTTCGCGCACGCGCGCTTCGCCTTCCGCCTTACTGCGCAAGTAGTGCGCCTTGGCACTTGGAGAAATGCCGATGGCCGAGACGTGCAGGAGCCTCGACGTTCCCTGCTGGACGGCCGCGCGCGCGATGTTGGCGGCAGCGCCGGCGTGCACGGCGTCGAACATCTGCCTGCCGCGTTCGGAAAGAATCCCGACGAGGTTGATCGCAGCCTCTGCGCCTTCGAGTGCGGCGAGAACTGCGGCCCCATCGAGGACATTCGCCTTGACGATCTGGATCTGTCCGACACGGCCCGCGGGGCGCAAGAAGTGCGCGCTGTTGGGCCGACGCACGGCCACTCGAATGCGCCAGCCGTCATTCGCCAGCGCCCGAACGATATGGCGGCCGAGGAAGCCCGACCCGCCGAAGACGGTGACAAGCTTGGGAGAAGGGATCGCGGTCATGGCAAGGATCGGGGATTTGTCGGTTTCTCATTAATGGAAACGCTTAGCCGACGATAGAGATTTAGCCTGCGTTGACAGGCAAGATGGGCGCTCCTAATGATCCGCGCCCAGGCCGTGAAGTGCCCAGATGGCGGAATTGGTAGACGCGCTAGTTTCAGGTACTAGTGCCGCAAGGCGTGGAGGTTCGAGTCCTCTTCTGGGCACCAGCCTTGCTCCCGTGCCGAGCCACGGCTCGGCAAGCGCTACGCCCGGCTGAGTTGACAAATCGATAACCATCGCGCGTGTATTCCGTCCAATGAAAATCCGACTGCACAAAGATGATCTGCCGGCGGGACTGAACCTCGGCCCGGCCGTGGCGGTGGATACCGAAACACTCGGCCTGGTGCCTGCCCGCGACCGGCTGTGCCTCGTGCAGCTTTCCTCCGGCGACGGCAGCGCGCATCTCGTTCAGTTCAGACGCCACAATTACGCGGCCCCGAACCTCAAAAAGCTGCTTGGCGATACGAGCGTGCTCAAGCTCTACCATTTCGCCCGCTT
>DASQHF010000037.1:0-3956 GCA_035632215.1 Micropepsaceae bacterium
GGAAAAAAATTCGGACGAACTGGTGGAGCGGACTGGGTTTGCCAATTCGTATTGAGGATCAAAGGCTTGCCTAGACCCGGCCGCGCACGTCGATGAGCGCGCCGGTGATCGCGCGCGCCTCTCCGGACGCCAAGAACAGCATCACCGCTGCAAGATCGGCCGGCGCGACCCAGCGCGAGAAATCCGCCTTCGGCATGTCGGCGCGGTTTTGCGCCGTGTCGATGATCGAGGGAAGCACGGCATTCACCGTAACGCTCGTCTCTTTCAGCTCTTCCGCCAAGGCTTCAGTGAGCTTGAGCACGCCCATTTTCGCCGCCGCATAGGGTCCCATGCCGGCCGCCGCTTGCCGCGCCGCGAGTGCGCCGACATTCACGATGCGGCCCGAGGTCGAGGCTTTCAAGTATGGGAGCGCCCCGCGCGCAGCATTCGCCGCTGTCTGCACGTTCAGGCGAAACAGGAACGCGAGATCTTCCGCTCTGCTGTCTTCAACTTTGATCCAACGGAATCCGCCCGCGATGTTGACGAGCACGTCCAGGCGGCCGAAGCGCGACATCACGGCGTCCATGGCGCTTTTCGCCGCCGCTTCGTCTGTAAGGTCGACGCCCGTGACCGCGTGCGCATTCGGCCCAAGCACCGCCTCGATCTCCGCCGGCACTCTTGCCGCGTGATCGACGATCGCGACTTTGTAGCCGCGCGCGAGTGCGGCCTTTGTCACCACGCGTCCGAGTGCGCCACACCCCCCGGTCACCACGGCCACGCGGCCGGCATTTGCATCCGCTGTCATCGCTCGGTTTCCGTCTTCGGTCGCAATCATCCTAGCGCAGAACAGAGGGCGCTCAGCAAACTGCAATTTGCGTTCTAGCCTAACGCGGCGAGTCGCGTTTTCAATCGCGGTGCCGCGAAATCGAGAAAGGCGCGCAGCTTTGCGGGCAAGAGTCCTTGACCGGCATGGACGAGGTTCACGGGTAAGGGTGCTGGCTCATATTCGGTGAGTATGCGCTTCAACAAACCAGTCCGGATTGCGTCATCGACCGGATAGGAGAGCACGCGCGTGATCCCGACACCGGCAATGGCTGCGTCGATTGCGGCTTCCGCGGTGTTCACGACAAGACGCGAGTGAACGGGAACCGAGATTTCCGTTCGCCCGCTTTTGAGCGTCCACATCTCGGGTTGGGACTGTCCTAGAAAGGTGACGCAGTCGTGCTTGGTAAGATCCTCCGGGCGCTGTGGTGTTCCGCGCTCCGCAAGATAAACGGGGCTGCCGCAAATGACGCGGTGAATTGCGCCGACGCGGATCGCGATAAGACTGCTGTCGGGAAGCTCGCTGATACGGACCGCAAGATCGATGCGCTCTTCCAAGACGTTGATCACGTGATCCGCCAGCAAAAGCCGGATGTCGACTTCGGGATAAGCTTGCAGAAATTCGATGGCCACCGGGAGAACATGCAAGCGGCCAAAGACGATGGGCGCGGTGATGACGAGATCGCCTTTTGGCGCGCTGTATTCGCCTGAGGCCGCCCGTTCCGCCTCGTTGACCTCCTCGAGAATACGCTTGCACGCAGCGACGTAGGCACGGCCAGCGTCTGTCAGCGTCAGCCGGCGGCTCGAGCGGATGAGCAGCCGCGTCTTCAGATGCGCCTCGAGTTCGGAGATCTTGCGGCTGACCGTCGCGAGCGGCGTGCCGATCCGCCGCGCCGCAGCCGACAAGCTCCCGGCCTCTACGGCTGCGACGAGCACGGACATTGAATCCAGGCGATCCATTATCTTTCCGGAAAATGGAAGGATAGTTCCATTTTATGCAGGATGTTCATGGAAAACGGAAGGTCTAAATACCTGCGGGTCATCACAACGGAGTTCCCCCATGACCCGCATGCCCACCCCGGCGGCCAAGCGCGCCGCGCCGTCTTACCGCACCGCGTCTGTCGATGGATTGAAAGTCTTCTATCGCGAAGCCGGCGATCCCTTGGCCGCGACCGTACTTCTGCTTCACGGCTTTCCAACCTCCTCGCACATGTATCGGGACCTGATCCCGGCGTTGGCCGACCGCTACCACGTCGTGGCGCCGGATCTCCCCGGTTTCGGTTTCACGGATGCTCCCGACCGCATGAGCTTCCACTACAGCTTCGATCATCTCGCCGAGATCATCGACCGCTTCACCGAGGTTATCGGCGTGAAGCGTTACGCCCTCTACATCTTCGACTACGGCGCGCCGGTGGGATTCCGTCTGGCGGTCCGTCATCCCGAGCGGATCACCGCGATCATCTCGCAAAACGGCAACGCCTATCTCGAAGGCTTGAGCGAGGGATGGAATCCGATCCAGGCCTATTGGAAGGATCCGACGCTTGAGAATCGCGCGGCGCTACGCGCGTTCCTCAAACCCGAAGCGACCCAATGGCAATATTCGCACGGCGTCTCCGACGTCGAGCGGCTTTCGCCTGATGCCTGGACTCTGGACTCGGCTCTGCTTGCCCGACCCGGCAATGACGAAATCCAGCTCGATCTCTTCGGCGACTATCAGAGCAACGTCGCGCTCTATCCGAAATTCCAGAACTACATGCGCACGGAGCGGCCACCGCTGCTCGCGGTTTGGGGAAAGAACGATCCATTCTTCCTGCCCGCGGGCGCCGAAGCCTTCAAGCGCGACAATCCGGACGCCGAAGTTCACTTGATCGATGCAGGCCACTTCGCGCTCGAAAGCCGCGCGCCCGAGATAACGGCGCTCATCCGCGATTTCCTCTCGCGCAAGCTGCCGGCGCCCATGCGCTGATCCGCCAATCCTTAAATCCGCCATACGAAAGGAATCCCGTCATGTCGACTATTCTGATTACCGGCACGAGCAGCGGCTTCGGCCGCGATACCGCCGAAACGCTCGCCCGCGCCGGCCACAGCGTGTTCGCCTCCATGCGCGAGGCCCAGGGAAAGAACCGCAAGCAAGCCGAAGCGCTTCGCAAAGCGGACGTTCAAGTCGTCGAGCTCGATGTCACGAGCGACGAATCCGTCGAGCGCGCGGTCAAGGAAGTCCTCGCTCGTGCCGGCCGCATCGACGTTCTCGTCAACAATGCCGGCATCGCGTCGCTAGGGATCACCGAAGCCTTCACGCCCGACCAGGCCAAGGTCGTCTTCAACACCAATGTCGTCGGCCTTTTGCGCACCATCCGCGCGGTTCTTCCGGCCATGCGCAAGCAAGGCGACGGGCTCATCGTCAATATCGGCTCGATCGTTGGCCGCGTGACATTCCCGTTCTGGGGTATCTACGGCGCCAGCAAATTTGCGGTCGAAGCTTTCACCGACAGCCTGCGCTACGAAGTTTCGCAGCTCGGCATCGATGTCGTGCTGGTCCAGCCGAGCGCCTATCCCACCCAAATGTTCGCCAACCTTCAAGCGCCCGCCGACGTTGAGCGCATCGCCGAATATGGAGTGATCGGAGAGATTCCGGGCGCCATGGCCAAGAACTTCGCGGCGCGGTTTCAGGCCGCCGATGCCCCGGACCCGCACGACGTCGCCGAGGCGATCGCCGAGCTCGTATCGCAGAAGAAAGGCAGCCGCCGCGCGCGCACGATCGTCGGAGTGCCGTTCGGCGCCGACATCGTGAACGAGCAGACTGCTCCCATTCAGGCGCATGTCGTCGAGGCACTCGGCCTTTCCCACCTCGCACAGCTTGCTTGAGCCCCGCGCCGGATCGGCGATGCCGGTCCGGCGTTCGCTCTTGACAGACGGAGGACCAGCATGAACACCCAAGTCGAAACCGTCCGCCGCTTCTACGACGCTCTCGCCCGTGGCGACGTCGCGGCCGTCCTTTCGCTCCTCGATGCGGTCGTCGAATGGACGGAAGCGGAAGGCTTTCCCTATTACAGCGGCACCTGGCGCGGACCGCAGGCGGTGCTCGAGAATCTGATCGTGCCGCTGACGCGCGACTGGAGCGGTTTTTCCGCGCAGCCCCGCGAATTCATCGCCGA
>DASQHF010000038.1:0-11986 GCA_035632215.1 Micropepsaceae bacterium
ACATTGAACACGCCCGGTGGGATGCCTGCTTCGGCGGCGAGTTCGGCCACGCGCAGCGCGGTCAAGGGCGACTGCTCGGCGGGCTTCAAGACCACCGAATTTCCGGCGGCAAGCGCAGGCGCGAATTTCCACGCCGCCATGAGGAGGGGAAAATTCCACGGCGTCACCGCGCCAACGACGCCCATCGGCTCGCGCGTGACGAGCGCGAGCGCCGTCTTCGGTGTGGGCGCGATCTCGTCATAGCGCTTGTCGATCGCCTCGCCATACCAGCGGACGCATTCGGCCACCGCGCGCATGTCGGCATTGCGGGAGTTCGCGATCGGCTTTCCCATGTCGAGTGTTTCCAAAAGCGCCAGCTCGTCGGCGTGCTTCTGGATGAGCTCGGCAAGCTTTATGAGCGTGCGCTTGCGCGCTTTGGGGGCCTGATCGGCCCAAGCACCTTTGGTGAAAGCGGCGCGCGCCGCTTTCACCGCCTTGTCGACGTCATGCGCACCGCAGGCCGCGACCTTCGCCAGCACCGCGCCGTCGATCGGCGAGACGCAATCGAAGGTCTCGCCGCTCGCCGCGGCCACGAATTCCCCGCTGATGAAAGCCTTGTCGCGGACTCTTAGTTTCTCTGCCATCGTCCGCCAGTCGGTCGCCGCATTCATGACCTGCCTCCGGTCGAGCTTAAGGCTCGAGTTCATGCGTCTTCGGGTGCGCATGATAGCGAAAAACGCTTCGATGCGTTCGGCACGCGAGAGGCTAGGGCAGACGCCTTACAGCGTTGCGGCGATGAAGGCCGTCCAGATGGCGGCGACGATGAAGAGCGACCACGTGCTCAAGAACGCGAAAAGCCGGCTCCAGCCGTTCGTGTCTTCGGGGTGCTCGTCCCGAGTATTCTCGGTGGTGGACATGGTGAAAGTCCTTTGCGCCGCCGTTTCAAGACGGCAGGCGCAATCTAGCGTTCAAAAGTAAAGCGGAACTTTGCGGAAAGTATGGAAGGAAGGAGAAACTTACTTAATTTTTCCTTCCTTGAACTCCACGTGCTTTCGCACTTTGGGGTCGTACTTTCGTACCGTCATCTTGTCCGCCATGGTTCGGGTGTTCTTCTTGGCTACGTAGAAAAACCCCGTATTGGCCTCGCTGTTCAGCCGGATCTTGACGGTGGTGGGTTTGGCCATGGCGTGCTCCAACAGGCAAGCGGAAAGGGCGGGTAAACTACTTGTCCGCCCTGTCCTGTCAAGCGGTGAAATGCCGTCTAACCGCCGTTTCCGGCGCCCGCACGCGGGGGCAGGTTCTGAACCAGCGGGGGCTGCGGTCCGACAACGGCTTCGAGGGCGGCCTGGGCGCATTCCTCGTCCACGTTCGAGCCGCCAACCCCGATGGCGCCCAGGAACTGGTCTTCGGCCTTGATGGGCAGGCCGCCCTTGTTCGCGAACTCGCCGTTGAAGAAGCCGGCGCGGAATTCACTGGCACGGCCCTGGAGCACGTTGTTCATCACGATGTGGGTGGAGGCCCGCGTGACGAGGGCGGTCTTGGCTTTGAGAATCGCGGTCGAGGTATTGAGCTTGCCCTGGCCGTCCATGCGCTCGAAATAGATCATCTCGCCGAACGGATCCATGATCGCGACCGAGACCGCGACGTTCTTCTGCTTCGCATAGGCGATGCAGGCCGCTGCCATCTTCTTCGCCGAATCGATGGAGAGCGCGTATTTCTCGCCGATCTTTTTGGCCGCGTCGCCGTGAATGACGAGACTGTCGAGCGAGGCTCCAAAGGCGCCGCCGGCGAAAACGGCGCAAGCGGCCACCGCCGCGATCAAACCGGAACGAATCTTCATTTTTCTTCCTCCCGAAGTTGAGGTGAGGAAGAGACCCTAGCATTTTTTGACGGAAGAGCGCGCCCGCGCGGGCGCGGATCGCGCAAAAGTAAGCCGCCTCGCCCTCACTGACGAGAGCGAAGCGGCTTTACCTCGAACAGCCCGGACTACAAGTCCGGCGGCAATTACTTCAGCGTCACGAGATACGCGATCGCATCGGCTTCATCCATCGGATCGGAGAAGCCCGGGAAGCCCATCTTCGTGCCCGGCACCTTCTTCTGCGGGCCCATCAGGTAAACCTGAAGAGTGGGGACGTCCCACGTCAGGCCCGCCTTCATCATCGCCGGCGAATACATGTAGCCGGGCGCTGTCGCGGATTTGCGGCCGACCACGCCGAACAGATTCGGCCCGATCTTGTTGGGCGCGCCCTTCTCGGCCGTGTGGCAGACGCCGCAATTTTCCATGAACACCTGCGCGCCATTCTTGGCGTCGCCGGCTGCGGCCCCTTGAGCCACGGTTGTGGCCGCTATCAGCCCGGCCGCTGCGATGCTCACCGTCACCGCCGATATCCAATTCTTATTCACGGGAACTCCCTCAATTTGTGTTTCCGTTATGACCGCTCCAGGTCACGGAGCAAACGCATATCATAAAATTTGGTCGTCGTGGCAAATTGAAGGCGTGGAATTGAGCGGGACGCGCTGCTCCGGCCAAGTTGGCGGGATTCCTTGAGATTCCGGCGTTCTTCAGGCCCCAGCGGGCTTCCTAAGGGGCTTGTTCCGTCATTTGATTCTGCGGCTTGCGCGCGCAGGAGAGTGCTAGCGCCGCCTTGGCGTGGGCCTTGGCGGAGGCTCTTCCGCGAGCTCGAATCGCAGGCCGCCGGTCAACGGTGTCGCCTCGGCGAGCCGTACTTCGACGGTATCGCCGAGCCGATAAATGCGGCGCGAGCGCTCGCCGACAAGCGCGTGGCGCGTCTCGTCATGACGGAAGAACTCGGGGCCAAGCGCGCGCATCGGCACGAGGCCGTCCGCACCCGTCTCTTTCAGCCGCACGAATAGCCCGAAGCGCGTCACGCCCGACACGCGCCCCTCGAACACGGCACCGACGCGGTCCTCCATAAAGGCCGCGACATATCGGTCGACGGAATCGCGCTCGGCCGCCATCGCGCGGCGCTCGGTCATCGAGATGTGGTCGGCCGTGTCTTTGAGCCGCTCGAGCGCGCCATCGGGAAGCCCATCATCGCCAAAGTGGTGCGCGCGGATGAGCGCACGATGCACAACGAGATCGGCGTAGCGGCGTATCGGCGAGGTGAAATGGGCATAGCGCGCGAGGTTCAATCCGAAGTGGCCAATATTGTCGGGCGCATAGACGGCTTGGGCCTGCGTGCGGAGCACAACCTCGTTCAGCACCTCCTCGTTCGCCGAGCCTTTGGCGCGGTCGAGGATGCGATTGAAGAGCGCGGGCTTCAACACTTGTCCCTTGGCGAACGAGATGCCGATCGTCTTCAGGTAATCGGCAAAGGCGACGACCCTCTCTTTGCTCGGCTGCTCGTGCACCCGATACACGAGCGGCGTGCGCGCCTTCTCGAGCGTCTCGGCCGCAGCGACATTGGCGATGATCATGAATTCTTCGATGAGGCGCATCGATTCCAGGCGCTCGCGGAATGCGATGGACCGGATTTTCCCGTCCTCGCCGATGACGATGCGCCGCTCGGGCAGATCGAGATCGAGTGGTGAACGCTCGGCGCGTGCGAGGCTTAAAGTGCGATAGGCGTCCCACAAAGGCTGCATGACATTCGTCCGCAGCGAGGCCGTCTTCTCCTCGGGCTCGTTGTCGAAGGCGCGCTGCGCTTGCGCGTAGGTGAGCCGCGCCGCCGAACGCATGATCGCGCGCAGGAATTGGTGCGAGCGCTTCTTGCCGCGGGAGTCGAAGACCATCCGTACCGCGAGGCAGGGACGATCCTCATTCTCTTTCAGCGAACAGAGGTCGGCGGAGAGCGCTTCAGGCAACATCGGCACGACGCGATCGGGGAAGTAGACTGAGTTGCCGCGCTTCGATGCTTCGCGGTCGAGCGCAGAACCTGGCTGCACATAGTGCGCCACGTCGGCGATCGCCACGATGACGATATAGCCGCCTTTATTCGCCGCATCCGGATCCGGGCTCGCCCACACGGCGTCGTCGTGATCGCGAGCATCTTCGGGATCGATCGTGACGAGCGGCACTTTGCGCAAGTCCGTTCGCCCAGTAGGGCTCGCCGGTTTCGATCGCTCTGCCTCGACGATTGCTTCGTGCGGGAATCGCGTCGGTATGCCGTGGGCATGAATCGCAATCAGGCTCACCGCTTTGGGCTCGTTCATCGAGCCCAAACGTTCGATCACGCGTGCACGCGGGCCGCCCACGCCATGGCGCGCCATCGGCTCGACCAACACCAGCTCGCCGTCGTCGGCGCCGGCGAGCTCCTGCTGATCGACGACGAAGGCATAACGCGTTTTGCGATCCACCGGTTCGATGCGCGCGAGATGGCCGCGCTCGCGGCGAAGCACGCCCAGTACGCGATGCACGCTCGCCCCGAGGCGTTTGATGATTCGCGCCTCATAGGAGGCCGTGCCTTCCTTCGTGCGTGTGATTCGCGCCAGCACGCGCTCGCCGCGGCCAAGCGCCGGGCCCGATTCGTCGCGTCCCGGAAGCATCAGGACCGAGGGCGGGGGCTCGTTTCTTGCCCACTCCACGGGGCGGCCGAGCAGCTCGCCGTCCGGGTCTTCGCCCGAGATTTCCAGAACAGCGACTTCGGGCAGACCGCCGGCGGGAACGAAGCTTCGTTTCTTGCCGCGCTCGATCGTTCCTTCTTGTGAAAGTTCGTTAAGGATACGTTTGAGCACTTGGCGATCGCTACCCTTGACGCCCATGGCGCGCGCGAGATCGCGCTTCGTGTCGCCGGGATGGGCGGCCAGATGCTCAAGCACCGCGTCTTTGGAAAGGGCAGGGCGGTCTGGCCCTTTGGCTCGTTTTCTAGGCATTGTCTCGCTTGCTTGATGCGGGCATACCGCGTATTTCTCGATGATCGCCCCCGGGCCGGCACTCGGCTCGGTTGATTGCGTTTAAAGCGGCGCAAGTGGTACTTTTGAATTCTTACAAGCTGTCTTCGGAGGACGAAAGGAACGGCGAATGAGCACGGCGAGAAAGTCGTACTTCAGCGTATTGGCGGCAAGCCTTTTGGGCACCGCTTTATTCATCGCGGCGCCAACCAGCGCCAGCGCGCAGGGAGCAGCCCCCCAGGTCAAAGCCGATGAGATCGGCGGCGTCGTCACCGGCGCCAAAGGACCGGAGGCTGGCGTGTGGGTGATCGCGGAAACCACCGACCTGCCGACGAAATTCGTCAAGATCGTCGTCACCGACGATCAGGGCCGCTATCTGATCCCGCAGCTGCCCAAAGCCAATTACACGGTCTGGGTGCGCGGCTATGGGCTCGTCGATTCGGCGAAGACGAAGACCGCGACCGGCAAGGCGGTGAACTTGAAGTCCGTCTCCGCTCCGAACGATGCGGCCGCAGCTCAGTACTATCCGGCGATCTACTGGTACTCGATGCTGAACATCCCCGATGCCAAGCTCTTCCCGGGCACCGGCGTGTCGGGCAACGGCGTGCCTGAGACCCTGAAAGATCAAGGGCAGTGGCTGCGGTACCTCAAGACCGACAGCTGCAACTCCTGCCATCAGATCGGCGACAAGGCGACACGTGAGCTCGAGCCGCAGCTCGGCCACTTCGACACCTCGACCGCAGCGTGGGAGCGTCGCCTCCAATCCGGACAGGCAAGCGCGCTGATGATGAACGGCATCGGCAATTTCGATACCGCTCGCGCGCTCGCGAACTTCGCCAACTGGACCGACCGGATCAAAGGCGGCGAGCTTCCCTTCGCGAAGCCGAACCGTCCGGCCGGCACCGAGCGCAATGTCGTCGTCACCGAATGGGACTGGGCGACTCCGACGAGCTATCTGCATGACGAGATCTCGACCGACCGCCGCAACCCGACGCTCAATCCGCACGGCCTGATCTACGGCTCGCCGGAAGACAGCTCGGATTTCATTCCATGGCTCGATCCGGTCGACAACAAGTCGGGCCTGATCAAATCGGAATATCGCGACCCGAAGACACCCACATCGAAGACCGCCCAGCAATTCGCCGAGTCGCCTTATTGGGGCACGGAAGCGATTTGGGACAGCCACACCGCGATCCATAACCCGTGGATGGATGAGAAGGGTCGTCTCTGGGTAACGGCACGCATTCGTCCGGCGAATGCGGAGCCGGCATTCTGCAAGGCGGGTTCGAATCATCCGTCCGCGAAAGCGTATCCGCTTGCCCGTTCAGGCCGCCAGCTCGAGGTCTATGATCCGCAGACCAAGAAGGCGACGCCAATCGATCTCTGCTTCTCGACACATCATCTCCAGCTCGACAAGAACGGCGTGCTGTGGTTCTCGAGCGGCAACTCCAACGACGATGTCGTCGGCTGGTTCGACACCAAGAAGTGGGACGCGACACATGACGAAGCGGCGAGCCAGGGTTGGGCACCGTTCGTCATCGACGTGAACAAGAACGGTAAGGTCGACGCTTATGTCGGCCCGAACGATGCGGCCGATCCCAACAAGGACAAGCATGTGAAGGTCGGCTTCTACGGCGCTTCGCCAAATCCGGCCGACGGCACCGTGTGGGCCTCCTATCTCGGCTTCCCGGGCGGTGTCGTTCGTTACGATCCCAAGACCATGCTGACCGAGTACTATGAGGTTCCTTGGAACGACGCGAAGAATCCGGATTCCGGCTTCTCTCCGCGCGGCATGGACATCGACAGCAATGGCGTTGTCTGGTCGGCGCTGGCGAGCGGACATCTCGCGAGCTTCGACCGCAGGCTCTGCAAGGGCCCGCTCAATGGTCCGATTGCCGCGACCGGCAAAGCCTGCCCCGAAGGCTGGAAGCTGAACACGCTTCCGGGCCCGCAATTCAAGAACGTGGCGATGAAGGGCGGCAGCGCCGAAGCCCCGTATTACGACTGGGTCGACCAGTTCGATACGCTCGGCCTGGGCAAGAACGTCCCGATCGCGACGGGCAATGAGTCCGACGCGTTGTTCGCCTATGTCGACAACAAGTTCGTCACCATGCGCGTGCCGTACCCGATGGGCTATTTCGCCAAGGGCATGGACGGGCGCATCGACGATGCGAGCGCGGGCTGGAAGGGCAAGGGCGTGTTCTCGACCTATTCCGGCCGTTCCGCGCCGCACATCGAAGGCGGCAAAGGCCAGCAGAGCAAGGTCGTGCACTTCCAGATTCGGCCCAATCCTCTGGCCGACTGATATTGGCGACCAAGCTCTAGCCAACTAGGGCATTGATATTGAGGGCGGATTCCACTGTCGTGGAATCCGCCTTCTTTTTGGGCTAAAAGCGCTCTTAGGTGCCGGAGAATGCGTATCCGGCCACGCTTCTATTGGGGAAGCCCCCTTCACCCCTAGCTCCATGAGGAAGAGATGAGCACGAGAAGAGCATCCCGCATCGGAATGCTGAGCGTCAGTTTTGCGGCGCTCATGAGCGCTGCTTCGGTGTCGACCGCTTTGGCCCAGCAGGTGAGGATCGATGCCGATGACATCGGTGGCGTCGTCACCGGCGCCAAGGGGCCCGAAGCGGGCGTCTGGGTGATCGCCGAGACCAAGGATCTGCCGACGAAGTACGTGAAGATCGTGGTGACCGACGATCAGGGACGCTACCTGCTCCCCGATCTGCCCAAAGGCACTTACGACATCTGGGTGCGCGGCTACGGCCTCGTGGATTCCCAGAAAGTGAAAGCGCAACCCGGCAAGAACCTCGACTTGAAAGCCGTTGCGGCACCCAATCGCGCCGCTGCCGCGCAATATTACCCGGCGCAGTATTGGTACTCGATGGTGCATGTGCCGGAGGCCAATCTCTTCCCGGGCACCGGGCCGCAAGGAAACCAAATGACGCAGATCATGACCGATCGCGGCATGTGGCTCAGGAACATGAAGACGGACGGTTGCGTCGGCTGCCATCAGCTGGGCGACAAGGCGACGCGCACGATCCCGACCCAGCTCGGTCACTTCGACTCAGGCGCCGCGGCATGGGAGCGCCGTCTGCAATCGGGTCAGGCGAGCGGTCCCATGATGGGCGCCATCGGCCGGTTCGACACGCAGCGCGCCTTGGCCGCGTTCGGCGATTGGACGGATCGCGTCGCGAAGGGCGAGTTGCCCAAGACCGATCCGCCCCGTCCTGCCGGTCAGGAACGTAACATCGTCGTCACCGAATGGGACTGGAACACGCCGACGGCCTATCTCCATGACGAGATCTCGACCGACCGCACCAATCCGACGGTCAACGCGCATGGTCTCATCTACGGCGCGACCGAAGCGAGCTCGGACTTCGTCCCCTGGCTCGATCCGATCGACAACAAGTCGGGGCTCTTGAAGACCGAGTTCCGCGATCCGAAGACGCCTTCGACCAAGACCGATCCGATCTACGGCGAGTCGCCCTATTGGGGGAACGAGCCGATCTGGGACAGCCATACCGTCACGCACAATCCGATGTATGACGGCAAGGGCCGGCTGTGGCTGACCGCGCGCATTCGTCCGCAGAACAATCCCGCGTTCTGCAAGGCGGGCTCGGATCATCCCTCCGCGAAGCTTTTCCCGGTCGCGCGCTCCGGCCGTCAGGTCGAAATGTATGACCCGAAGGACAAGAAGTTCACCATGGTGGATCTCTGCTTCTCGACGCATCATCTCCAGTTCGACAAGCAGGGCATGCTTTGGTTCAGCTCGGGCGGCGGCAACAACGAAGTCATCGGCTGGCTCGACGTGAAGAAGTTCGATCCCACTCACGACGAGAAGGCAAGCCAGGGCTGGGCGCCGTTCATCCTCGACACCAACGGCAACGGCAAGATGGATGCCGGCTGGGTCGAGCCGAACGGCAAAGTCGATCCCGCGAAAGACAAGCGGATGGTGACGGGACTCTATAGCGTCTCGCCGAATCCGGCCGACGGCAGCGTGTGGGGCACGGTGCTGGGCTTCCCCGGCGGCGTCGTGCGCTACGATCCCAAGACCCAGCTCTCCGAGTACTTCGAAGTGCCATGGAAGAACGCGAAGGTGCCGGCGACCAACCAGGGCTTCGCGCCGCGCGGCAGCGACATCACCAGCGACGGCGTCGTCTGGACGGTGTTGGCGAGCGGTCACTTCGCAAGCTTCGATCGCAGGCTGTGCAAGAACAAGCTCTCCGGACCCGCGCTTGCGGATGCGCAGAACATCTGCCCGGAAGGGTGGAAGCTGCACCAGATGCCGGGGCCCGAGTTCGAGAACGCGCAAGGTGTTCCGGGCGCGGGCACCGAAGCGCCCTATTACAACTGGGTCGATCAGTACAACACGCTGGGCTTGGGCAAGGACATCCCGATCGCAACCGGAAACGAGTCCGACTCTCTCGCCGCGCTTGTTGGCGATAAGTGGTTCGTGATGCGGGTGCCATACCCGATCGGCTATTTCGCCAAGGGCATGGACGGGCGCATCGACGATGCGAACACCGGATGGAAGGGCAGAGGCTTATGGTCGACGTTCTCCGACCGCGCCGCAACCCACATCGAAGGTGGCAAGGGCCAGACGTCCAAAGTCGTGCACTTCCAGCTGCGTCCCGATCCGCTGGCGAAATAAGCCGGCTCTGATCGGTCGTTAATTCAAGGGCGGGTTCTCGAAAGAGAGTCCGCCCTCTTATTTCAGATTTTGAAAACCGGTACGTATTCTAATTGTGCACGGGAATCGTTAGAACCGGGCAGGGAGCGTGGCGGATCACGCGTTCGCTGGTGCTGCCGCTGATTGCATCTTTAAGACCGCTGTGTCCGGCTGTCGGCATGAGGATGAGATCGGCGTTCCACTCGTCGGCTTCCTTAACGATGCCCTCGATCGCAGGCGTGGGGCGCAATTCGAGTGTTGGCAGATAAAACACGCGCGGAACGGCTGGAACTTTCGTGCCGAAGTGTACGAGGCGCAGCTCCGGTTTGCCGAACAACTCTAGGAAATCGAAAATTGTTGGGAGCGCCGCCGCCATTCCCGGTTCGTGGTCGATCGGAAGGAGAATCTTTCGCAACAGGATCTCGCCCGTCGCCTCGTCAATAAAGCTCTTTGCGCCGGGAGGAAAAAACAGGCTCGGTGTGAGCGCACGCACGGCGACGGTCTCCGCGACCGAGCCTCGGGCCCATCGAATCCAGCCCTCGCGGCCATGCGTTGCGAACACCAGAAGGTCGCAGGGATGCTGGTGCAGGTAATCGAGCACGCCCGAAACGGGGTCTGAGGCCGAAAACTTGAGCTTCGCGACCTTGATGTTCAGCCGCTCTCCGATGCTTGCCGGCGGATCGGATTCCTTTGCCAAGCCCCAAAGCGCGAGTGTGTGCCGCACCTGAGGCGGAACCATGTCTTCTTCGACGTCCTTCTCCGTCACGATATGCACGACGTCCAGGTTGCACTTCGCTAAAAGCGAAATCCTCAGCGCGTGCACGAAGGCAGGGATGCATGCCTCGGACAAATCAGTGGGATGGACAATCGAACGGATCGGCATGCTGCCAAACTCCATGGGGCGTGCTTGAGCGTTTGCGGATTGGCTTTCCCGCGCAATAAGGAATGCACCGTATGCGACGCGGAGCGTCTAGATGGACGAGAATGCGGTCGGAACCTCAATGTTCCTTTGGAACCGAGCTTCGGCTTGGCACGTTTCCGCGCTGGTTGGGAGGGCTCGAAACATGGAACGTGCTCATGTTCGAGGACACGCCCTTCGACGCGGCGAAGTTTCTAGCGCTCTCACCTAAGGAGCGCGCGCAGCTGTGCCGGCGCTTGGCCCACGAAGCCCGGACCCTGGCTGACGCGGATCCAAAGTTCGCACCGATCTATTCCGACCTCGCCGGGCATTGGTCGGAGCTTGCCCGGCAAATGGACGCGCTGGAGGACCAGCGGCCCGAAGCCTGAATTCAATCCTTGAGATAGGAGCTATGAATGGCCGGCGACAATCCGACCGCCGAACGATATCGTAATCGCGCCAAGGAGTTGCGGTTGATCGCTGCGAACGCTGTCGACCCCGAGACGCGGCGCATCTTGAACGAAGTGGCCGAAGATTACGACGCCACGGCGAAGGAGCTGGCCGGGAGCAAACTCGATCGGCGCCAAGGAATGAGCTACTCGGATTTTTCCAAGACGCCTTAGCAACAAAATAAGCTTGGTGAAGCAGGCACTTAGCTCTTTATAACCGTCCCGGCATGGTTCTCCAAAAAAAACGTGGGTTAAGGGAACCCGGAGCGGCTTTGTTCGTATTCGCCGTTTGGGGCGACTGCGTAATTCCAACAGTTTCCCGAAGATGATCGACGGGCATCTCTTCTCGAACGTAGGGGAGCGGGCCGGCATAACGCATACGCGCGAAGGGAAAGTCGATGAGAACTCGCAAAGAAACGCCTACCGAGCAGAAGAAGCCCGTCCCCCCGCCGGCGTTTCTCAAGAGTTCGCCAAAAGAAAACGGTAATGGCAATGGCCGAGTCCACGGCAACTCCTCGGAAATCCTCCACGCCTTCCTGGACGCCCTCCAGGCCATGCGCACCGGCGATTTTTCCGCCCGCATGCCCACCGATTTCGTCGGCCTTCCGGGCAAGATCGCCGACACCTTCAACGAGATCGTCGCGGCGAACGAGCGCATGGCGAGCCAGCTCGAGCGCGTCGGGCAGGTCGTGGGCAAGGAGGGCCGCACCAAACATCGCGTGAAGTTCGCCCTTTCGGACGGGGCTTGGGGCGACATGGAGAGCTCGGTCAACAGTCTCGTTGACGACCTCCTGTGGCCGACCACCGAAGTCACACGCACCATCGCCGCGGTCGCCCGCGGCGATTTGCTTCAGACGGTGCCGATCGAAGTCGATGGCCGGCCCTTGAAGGGCGAGTTCCTGCGCTCCGCCAAGATCGTCAACACGATGATCAAGCAGCTCAACGTGTTCACCTCGGAAGTGACGCGCGTCGCGCGCGAGGTCGGCACCGAGGGCAAGCTGGGCGGCCAGGCGCAGGTCATCGAGGTGACCGGGGTCTGGAAGGACCTCACCGAGAGCGTGAACTCGATGGCGAGCAACCTCACCGCCCAGGTACGCAACATTTCGGAGGTCACGATCGCGGTCGCCAGCGGCGATT
>DASQHF010000039.1:0-5227 GCA_035632215.1 Micropepsaceae bacterium
AAGAAGGCGACTTCGTCGTCGGGCTTGAGCTTGGCGTCGAAATTCGCGTGCACCTGATTGACTGCGCAGCGGAGGAGCTTCAGGTCCTGGAACGCGGCTTCGTAGCCCGCGCCGCGCTTGCGCAGGAAATCGATCAGCGACCCTACCGTCGTCACGCCAGCCGGCGCCGCGATGTCTTCTTCGGCGCGCCCCACTTTCTGGCGCACCCAGGCGAAATAGAGGAGCTTCACGTCCGCCTCACGCCGTCCGGGTGCCTTGCCTCGGCAGGCCGCTCTCTTTGGGCTTGTTCTTGCGCACGGGCTCGGTCCAGGCATGAGCAAGCCCCGCCTTCAAATACTCGAAGCCGGTGTAGAAGGTGAGTGCCGCGGCAACCCACAGTCCGACGATCGCCGCGACGGTCACGCCCGGGATCATGCGCTCGCTCGCGGAGGAGGCGATCAACGCTGCGATCGCCACGACTTGCACCGTCGTCTTGGCCTTGGCCACGCGCGTCACCGGCAGGCTGACGGCGGCTTCCGCAAGGAACTCGCGCAGGCCCGAAACCAGGATCTCGCGGCAGAGGATCACGAGCGCCGGCACGAGGTGAATGCCGGAGATGGTCTTGTCGGCGGCGAGCATCAGGAGCGCCGCGGAGACGATCAGCTTATCGGCGATCGGATCGAGCATGCGACCGAAGGAGGTCACCGCGCCCAATCGGCGCGCGATCATGCCGTCGACGGCGTCAGTCACGCCTGCAAGGCAGAACAGCACGAATACGATCCAGCGCCCAGAATCGCCCGGAATGAAGAAGGCGATCACGAACAACGGCACCAGGACGATGCGCGAAAGAGTGAGGACATTGGGCAGTGACGACATGGGACTAGTCTACAGGAGAGGGGGAGCCGCTGTCAGGCTCCGGCGTACGTAGAAGGTAAACTAGTCGGGATGGAAAAAGTCGTAGATTTTCCGCGCCAGGGCTCCGCTTACGCCATCCACCTTCTCAAGATCCACGAGGCTCGCCTGGGCTACGCCTTTGGCCGAGCCGAAATGGGCGAGGAGTGCCTTCTTCCGCGACGCACCGACGCCCGCGATCTCCTCGAGCGGGCTTGCGCCCAGCGCCTTGGCCCGGCGCTTCCGATGTCCGCCGATCGCGAAACGATGCGCCTCGTCGCGCAACCGCTGCAGGTAGTAGAGCACGGGGCTCTTCGCGTCCAAGCGGAACGGTGGTTGGCCGCGGCGGTGGAAATGCTCCCGGCCAGCCTCGCGCTCGATGCTTTTTGCGACGCCCACCACGACCACGTCGTCGGCTCCAACCTCGGCCAGCGCCTCATGCGCCGCCTCGACCTGCGGCTCGCCACCGTCGATCAGCACGAGGTCGGGCCATTTCGCCCATTTGTCGTCGGCATCCTCGGATGATGCGCGCACCAGCCGGCCGAAGCGCCGGGTGAAGACCTCGCGCATCATGCCCATGTCGTCGCCCGGACTTAGCTCCGCCGCCTTGATGTTGAACTTTCGGTACTCGGCTTTCTCGAACCCTTCGGGCCCGGCGACGATCATCGCCCCCAAGGCGTTTGCGCCTTGGATGTGCGAGTTGTCATAGACCTCGATTCGTTTGGGCGGGGCCTCGAGCGCGAAGGTTTCGGCCACGCCCTCCAAGAGCGCGCGCTGGGTCGCATTCTCGGCCTGCGCGCGGGCAAGTTGCGCGCGCGCGTTTTGGAGCGCTTGGGCCACGATCTCGCGCTTCTCGCCGCGCGAAGGCACAGCGATTTCGACCTTGTGGCCGCTCTTCACGCACAAGGCTTCGGACAAAAGCTCGCGCTCCGGCACGTCTTCCGAAATCAGGATCAGCGGCGGGGCCGGCCGCGTGTCGTAGAACTGCGACAAGAACGCGCCCAGGATTTCTCCCGACGCGACTTCGGCGCCATGGCGCGGGAAGAATGGCCGGTTGCCCCAGTTCTGGCCGGCGCGGAAGAAGAACACCTGCACGCAGGACTGCGCGCCTTCGCGATGGAGCGCGAACACGTCGGCCTCGGAGAAGCCGGTCGGGTTGATGCCCTGGCGCGCGTTGATGTGGCTCATGGCGCGGATGCGGTCTCTGAGCTGCGCCGCGCGCTCGAAATTCATCTCTTCCGACGCCGCATGCATCTGGCGCGCGAGATCGTCCTGGACGAAGCGGCTTTTTCCCGTAAGGAAGGCTTTGGCTTGCACGACCAGCGTCGCATAGCCCTCGGTATCGATGCGCCCGGTACATGGCGCGCTACAGCGCTTGATCTGAAAGAGCAGGCATGGCCGCGTGCGGCCGTCGAACACCGCATCCGAGCAAGAGCGTAACAGGAACGCGCGCTGGAGCGTGTTCAGCGTCATGTTCACGGCCCCGGCCGAGGCGAACGGCCCGAAATAAATCCCGTCGCGCGATTTCGCGCCGCGATGCTTCAGCACTTGCGGGAACTCGTGATCGGTCCGAAGGAGGATGTTGGGAAAGCTCTTGTCGTCGCGGAAACTGACGTTGTAGCGGGGCTTCAGCCGCTTGATCAGGTTCGCTTCCAAGAGCAGCGCTTCGGTCTCGGAAGCCGTCGAGATGAAGATCATCTCAGCTGTCTCCGAGATCATGCGCTGGATGCGGTAGGAATGCCCGAGCGGCTTGGCGTAGGCCGAGACTCGCTTCTTCAGGCTCGACGCCTTGCCGACATAAAGCACTTCGCCCTTCGCGTTCAGCATGCGATAGACGCCCGGGCGGTCGGGGAGCGTCTTCAGATAAGCCTCGATGCGGGCCGCGCCTCTTAGAGGCGCAGCCTCGTTCGGCATTTCGGCCGCATCCGGCTTTTCGTTTTCTTCCATGGACTTAATATAATACCTGCACACTCACTTTGGCGACGCGATGGCCCTGATCTTCCGGCAGCTCTTCGATCCGACGTCCTCGACCTATTCCTATCTCTTGGGCTGTAGCAAGACGTCGGAAGCTATCCTGATCGATCCCGTCTTCGAGCAGGTACGCCGCGACGCGGCTCTGATCGCCGAGCTCGGCTTGAAGCTCGCGTTCACGCTCGAGACCCATGTCCATGCCGATCACGTCACCGGCGCCTGGCTGTTGCGGCAGCGCTTAGGAAGCCGCATCGCGCTGTCGAAGGACAGCGGCGCCGAGGGCGCCGACCTGTACTTGAAGCACGGCGACCACGTCCATTTCGGCGAGCATTCGCTCGAGGTCCGCGCGACGCCGGGCCACACCCATGGCTGTCTCTCCTATGTGCTTGACGACGAGAGCATGGTGTTCACCGGCGACTGCCTCCTCATCCGCGGCTGCGGGCGCACCGATTTCCAGCAGGGCGATGCGCACGCGACCTACAGCTCGGTGCATTCGCGGATTTTCACGCTTCCCGACGCTTGTCTCATTTATCCTGGTCACGATTATCGCGGACTCACCGTCTCCAGCGTGGCCGAGGAGAAGCGCTTCAATCCCCGCCTCGGCGGAGCGCTCTCGGAGCGCGATTTTGCCGGCTTCATGAAGAACCTTCATCTGCCCCATCCCAAGAAGCTCGATGTCGCCGTGCCCGCGAATTTGAAATGCGGCAGGCCAGAGGAGAACCAACCCATGAATGATCCCGACTGGGGCCCATTGACCTGCAATTTCTCCGGCATCTGGGAAATTCCCCTGCATTGGGTCGAGGAGCACCTGACCACGATCCAGGTCCTGGACGTGCGCGAGCCCGACGAATACATGGGTCCCTTAGGCCGCATTCCAGGCGCGAAGCTCATTCCTTTGGGCGAGCTCTCCGATCGCACAGGCGAGCTAACGAAAGACAAGCCGATCGTCGCCTATTGCCGCGCAGGCGGACGCTCGGCACAGGCGACGCTCATCTTGCAGCAGGCGGGCTTTTCCAAAGTCGCGAACCTTCCGGGCGGCATGCTCCGCTGGCGCGGCGAGGGGCATGTGGTAGAGGGCGGGAAGTCCTAGCACCGAGCGCTTGACGCGGTTTCGAAATTGCAATATGCAATCGCGTAGTTCTTATCAGTGCGCTCGCTGCCGCCCGCTCGCGGGCGTTTCTTTTTTCTCTTCCCCTCGCCCCCGTGAGGCGGATGAGGGGGGCTTTAGGCCAACGAACTATTGGAAGTTCGATAAATTCCGTGCACTTGACGGACGCGTCTCGAAATCGCGCGAACGAACTATTGACGCCTCCTCAGGTTCCAGGGCGCCCGAAGGGGGAAAAAATTTTGACGAACTGGTGGCGCGAACTGGTGGGCGATCAGTTCGCTCAGCGCTGCGGGGCCCTAAAAATCTGACGAACTAACTATTGGGATTCGCTCTATTTCTTTTCAGAACAAGCGCTTAGCTACCTGCTGCGCTCGATCTCCACACCGGCCGCTTCGGCGCCAGGGAGCGCGTGCAGCTTCTCGACTTTCACTCGCACTTTGCTCACCCGCTTGTCGTCCAAGCACATGGACGCGATACGCTCGGCCAAAGTCTCGGCAAGATTGATGTGGCCGGAGCCCACGATGGCGCGGATACCATCCGAGATCCGCTCATAGTCGACGGCATGCTCCAGCCGGTCGTCGTCCGGCCTCGTCGTCGTCGCTTCGACATTGATCCGCACTGGCTGCGGCATGCCCTGCTCGTGCCCATGCACGCCGATGCGCGCCAAAACCTCGAGATTGCGGATGAAGACGCGCGTCTCTTTGTTCATTCGGCGCCCACATCGGCGGTGCGCCAGATGAGATGCTGTCCGCCGTCCACCGCGATCATCTGTCCGGTGACCGCGCCCGCCTCCAGGAGATACTGTGCCGCCGCGGCGACATCTTCGGGCGTCGCGCCGCGGCCCAAGATTGTCGACGCCTGCTGCTGCTTGAAATGCGCTTCGCTCTGGCGCGCATTGCGCAACGTCGGGCCGGGCGCGATCCCGTTCACGCGGATGCGCGGCGCGAGCGCCTGCGCGAGCGTAATCGTGAGCCAGTGCAGCCCCGCCTTGCTGACCCCGTAGGACAAGAATTGCGGCGTCGGCTTCAACAGCCGCTGATCCAGAAGATTGACGATCGCGCCTTCGGCATTCTCGGGCAGCTGCTCGGCGAAATTCTGCGCCAGCACCAAAGGCGCGCGCAGATTCGTCTCCATGTGCTTCGTCCAGGACTCGCGCGTCATGCTCGAGATGGTGTCGGCCTCGAACACGGACGCATTGTTGATGAGCGCCGTCAGTGGCCCGACCGACTCGTGCGCCCGTTCGATCAGGCGCTGGGTGTCGTCCTCCATCGAGAGGTC
>DASQHF010000040.1:0-2227 GCA_035632215.1 Micropepsaceae bacterium
CACCGGCGGCCCAGAAGTTACCTGGAGCACGACGCCGACGAAGTGGAGCAACAGCTTTTTCGAGAACCTGTTCAAATATGAATGGGAGCTGGAGAAGAGCCCGGCTGGGGCCAATCAATTCAGGGCGAAGGGCGCTGCCGCCACGATCCCGGATGCCTTCGACCCGTCGAAGCGTCATCCGCCAACCATGCTGGTTACGGACCTCGCTTTGCGCATGGATCCAGCCTACGAGAAGATTTCCCGGCGCTTCTATGAGCGACCGGACGAGTTCGCCGGTGCGTTCGCCCGGGCGTGGTTCAAGCTCACGCACCGCGACATGGGTCCGCGCGCCCGCTATCTCGGCCCGGAGGTCCCGAAAGAGGAGTTTATCTGGCAAGACCCAGTTCCGGCGGTCGATCACAAGCTGATCGACGCGAAGGACATCGCCGACCTCAAGGCCAAGATCCTCGCCACGCGACTCTCGATCTCCGAGCTGGTCGCGACCGCCTGGGCCTCGGCGTCAACCTTCCGTGGCTCCGACAAGCGCGGCGGGGCGAACGGGGCGCGCATCCGTCTCGCGCCGCAGAAGGATTGGGAGGTCAACCAGCCTGCCCAATTGGCAAAGGTGCTCGAAACCCTTGCCGGCATCCAGAAGGCCTTCAACGGCGCGGCCAGTGGCGGCAAGAACGTGTCGCTCGCCGATCTGATCGCTCTCGGCGGCTCAGCCGCCGTCGAGGAGGCCGCGAAAAAGGCCAGGCACGCCGTGACCGTTCCCTTCGCGCCTGGCCGCACGGACGCGATGCCGGCGCAAACCGACGCGGAGTCCTTTGCTTATCTCGAGCCGGTGGCGGATGGGTTCCGCAACTATCTCAAGGCCAGGTTCAGCGTCACGGCGGAGGAGTTGCTGATCGACAAGGCGCAACTCCTGACGCTCACGGCGCCGGAGATGACCGTCCTCGTCGGCGGCCTGCGCGTCTTGGGCGCGAACCACAACAAGTCGAAGCACGGCGTCTTCACGATTCGTCCGGAGATGCTGACCAACGACTTCTTCGTGAACCTCTTGGACATGAGCACCGAGTGGAAAGCGACCTCGGATGAAAATGTGTTCGAGGGACATGACCGCAAGAGCGGCAAACTGAAGTGGACCGGTACCCGTGTCGACCTCGTCTTCGGTTCGAACTCCGAGCTGCGCGCCCTTGCCGAAGTCTACGGAGCCGACGACGCGGAAGCGAAGTTCGTGGCCGACTTCGTGGCGGCGTGGACCAAGGTGATGAACGCTGATCGCTTCGACCTCGCCTGATTCTCGGCCGAGAGGTTTTCGAAGATTGTGAGGACCAAGCCGCTCCAGCCACGCGGCTTGGTCGGGATGATGAGCCAGACGGCGCCGCCTCATCCCGGGCACGCCGGTCGAAATGATCGAGCGCTGCGCCGGCCACGGCGGCACCTTCGGGGTGATGAAGGAGACGCACAAGGTCGCGATGAAGATCGGGCGTCCGGTGATGCGCCAGATGGTCGCCCAAGCGCGCGGTCACATCGCGTCGGACGGTCCGCTGGCGGCGAAACACATCCTGCAAGGCGCACGCGAGATGGCGGAAAAGGATGGAGCATCGCTTATCGCGTCGCAGCCCGAGCATCCGATCGAGATCTTCGCCCGCGCTTACGCGCTCATGTGAACGGAGGCCGCCATGCCGAAATCCGCCCACCGCATCGTCGAAGCCGACATTCTTCCGGCGGAGACTTATGCGCGCGAGCGCGCCGAGCGGCGCCGCGCTCTCATCCCGGTCAAGCGCGATCGCCGGGTCGAGGTCGGGCCCTATGCGACGTTCTATTTCGAGAATTACGACACCATGCTCGCGCAGGTGCACGAGATGCTGCACATCGAGAAAAGCGGGAAGGAGCAGATCGCGGGCGAGCTCGAAGCCTACAATCCGCTGATCCCGCAGGGCTCCGAGCTGATCGCGACCTTGATGATCGAGATCGACGAGCCGCAACGGCGGACCGCCACGCTCTTGAAGCTCGCTGGCATCGAGGAGAGCGTCTACATGACCGTAGGAAGCGCTCGGATCTCGGCGACGCCGACCGAATATCAGGACCGCACGACTGAGGACGGGAAGACCTCATCGGTGCATTGGGTGCGGTTCTCCTTCACGTCCTCGCAGATCGCCGCTTTCAAGGATCCGAAAGAGGCCGTCATCCTAGGGCTGACGCACCCCAATTACGGCCACATGGCGATGATGACGCCCGAAAT
>DASQHF010000041.1:0-3513 GCA_035632215.1 Micropepsaceae bacterium
TGAGCTCGCGTCCGCCGCCAAGCGCGATCCGCTCGAATTCAGGCTCGCGCACTTGAAAGACCCGGTCGCGATCTCGATCATGAAACGCTTAGGCGAGAAGATGAACTGGCAGGCGCGGCCCTCGCCGAAGCCGGGGAACAACGAGCGCATCGCCACGGGACGCGGGCTTGCCTTCGTGCACTACAAGCACACCGACAACCGCATCGGGCTCGGCATCGAGGTCGCGGTCGACCGCACCACAGGCAAGGTGCGCGTGACGCGCGCGACTTGTATCTATGAAGCCGGCCAGATGATCAATCCCGACGGCGTGCGCGCACAGGTCGAGGGCAACATCATCCAGGCCACCAGCCGCACGCTAAACGAAGAGGTCTTGTTCGACCAAGGACGCGTGACGAGCATCAACTGGCAGAGCTATCCGATCCTCACCTTCCCCGACGTGCCGGTGCTCGACATCGAGCTCATCGGCACGCCACGCGACAAGCCCATGGGTGCCGGCGAAGCCGCATCTGCGCCGGTTCCGGCCGCGGTCGGAAATGCGGTGTTCGACGCCGTGGGCGTGCGTCTTCGGCAAGTGCCGCTAACGCCAGCGCGCGTGCGCGCGGCGTTGGGTGGTCAGGCGTAGACTCTTAGGCGAGCGCATCGCCTGCGAGCTCTACCCCCTCTCCCTAACCCTCTCCCCCTTACGGGGGCGAGGGGATCGGAGTCTTAACCTTCCCTCGCCCCCGGAGGGGGAGAGGTCGTGAGGGATGGAGCGGAGCGACATCCCGAGCGGGAGAGGGGGAGCGAAAGTTCGCTATCTGGAGGAATAGATGCTCGAACGCGTGCTATTCCTGCTTCACCAACAGCTTTAGCGATGCGGAGAGGATCGTAGTCACGACCATGATCGCGGCCATGACGAGGACGCCTGTGGTGAAGTTCCCGGTCCAGTCTTTGAGCACGCCCATCAGATAAGGACCGGCGAAGCCGCCCGAGGTGCCGACCGAATTGATGAAGGCAAGGCCCGCGGCGGCGCCTGCACCGGTCAACAGCCGCGGCGGAATGGACCAGAAAATGCCGCGCGCGGAGGTGACTCCGATGACGGCGAGCGTGAGCGCGATCAGCGCCAAATAGAAGGAATGCACTACGACCACGTATCCCAAGAGGCCCGCGGTCGCAAGCACGAGCGTGATCGTCACATTGGCGATCTTCTTTCCGGTGCGGTCGACGTGCCACGCCCACAGCATCATGGCGACGCAGGCCGCGAGATAGACCGGGAAGGTGAGAAAGCCGATGGCGAGATTCGACAGCCCATAGTCCTGCATGATCAGCGGCAGCCAGATGCCGATTCCGTAGGAGCCGAGCGTAAAGCCGAACTGCACCAGTGCGAGAACCATGATGCGCGCATCGAATATGCCGCCCCAGACGGAAGACTTCGGACGATCGAAGGTCTCGGCGGCGCGCATCGCGATGATGGCGTCCGATTCGTCCTTCGACAGCCAGGAAGTATCCTCGGGCCGGTCGGAGAGAACTCTTAAGATAACGAAGCCGATGAGGGTCGCAGGGATACTTACCGCGATGAACATCCACTTCCAGCCGGCGAGGCCCAAGATGCCGTCCATCTGCAACAGCAAGCCGCAGATGGGACCGCCGACAAGCGAGGACGCCGGCACCGCGACCAGGAACCAGGCGAGAATGCGCGTGCGGTATTCGCGCGGGAACCAGGCGGCGAGATAGAAGGTGACGCCGGGGAAGAATCCAGCCTCCGCGAGACCCAAGAAAAACCGCGTCGTGTAGAGGCTGTAAGGCCCGGTCACGAACGCCATGGCGGCGGAGACGAGGCCCCAGCTGATCATGATGCGCGCGATCCAGCGCCGCGCGCCGAACTTGTAGAGCGCCATGTTGCTCGGAATCTCGCAGGTCACGTAGCTCAAGAAGAAGACTGCCGCGCCGGTGCCGATCTGGGTCGCGGTCAGCCCCAGATCCTTTCCCATGGTCAGCGCGCCGAAGCCGATCGCCTGGCGATCGAGATAGCTGAAGAGATAAGCGATGGTGAGCAATGGCACGAGGCGCCAGGTGGCCTTCTTCAGCGCCGATTCCTGGACGGTTGTGAAAACATGCCCGCGGGCGGCCCGCGCGCCAGCAGGAAGCTCAAGTGCCGTGCTCATGCTGGAAGCTTAGAGGAGCAATTGGCGAATGGCGAGCAGCGAATGGCGGAGTCGCCGGTTCTATTCGCTATTCGCCATTGCCCATTCGCTCTAATCTCTCAGCCCATGAACTACAGCACCGATTTTCCCTCGATTAACGGCCAGGTGAGCGAGGCCGAATGGAAGGCCCGCGTCGAGCTCGCGGCCTGCTACCGGCTCGTCGACCGCTATGGCATGACGGACCTCATCTACAATCACATCACCACGCGCATTTCCGGTACGCCGCATCTCCTGATCAATCTTTACGGGCTCCTCTACAAGGAGATCACCGCGTCGAACTTGGTGAAGATCGACGTCGAGGGGAACATCATCGCAAAACCCGACACCGATTACGGGATCAACAAGTCGGGCTATGTGATCCACGGCGCGATCCACAAAGCGCGGAGCGATGTCGGCTGCGTCATCCACACCCATACGCGCGCAGGTATGGCGGTCTCGGCGATGAAGTGCGGGCTCTTGCCGCTGAACCAGACCTCTATCCGATTTCACAACCACATCGGCTATCACGATTATGAGGGGCCGGCGATCAACACGGACGAGCGCGTGCGCCTGGTCGAGAGCTTAGGCCCGCACAACGCGCTCATCCTGCGCTCGCACGGGCTTCTCACCTGCGGGCCGAGCGTGCCCGAGGCCTTCAACACCATGTATCAGCTCGAGATGAGCTGCCGCGCGCAAGTGGATGCGATGGCGGCGCAGACGGAGCTCAACGTTCCGCCCGAGGACGTGCTCGAGCGCACCGCGACACTCTATCGTCCCGAGACGCGGCGACCCTACGGCATCCTCGAATGGCCCGCGATGCTGCGGCTCTTGGACGCCGAAGAGCGGACGAGCGGATATCCTCCGTACACGCATTAGAGCCCATGCCCGAGCACAGCGCCGGAGTGTTGATGCACCGTGGCAAGGGGAAGGATCTAGAAGTTTTCCTCGTGCATCCGGGCGGGCCGTTCTGGGCGAAAAAAGACGCAGGCGCGTGGTCGATCCCCAAAGGCTTGGCCGATCCGGGCGAAGACATGCCGGCAGCGGCGAAGCGCGAGTTCGAGGAAGAGACTGGGCACGTTCCTCAAGGGGAATTCCGGCCGCTCGGCGTCTTCAAGCAGCCGAGCGGGAAGCTCATCCATGCCTTTGCAGTCGAGGGCAATTGCGATCCTCTCAAGATCATCAGCAACGAGTTCGAGATGGAGTGGCCGCCGAAATCGGGCAAGCGCGCGCGCTTTCCCGAAGTCGACCGCGCGGGCTGGTTCGGCGCCGGCGAAGCACTAACGAAGATCCTGAAAGGCCAGGCACCGATTCTGCGCAAGCTGTTCGAGACGTTGGGTGTTAGCTAGCCGCG
>DASQHF010000042.1:0-4365 GCA_035632215.1 Micropepsaceae bacterium
CCCCCCCACGGAGGTAGGGAGCGGGGTGCGCGCGCTAAACCGATCCGTCCGAGAACCGCTCGAACACGCAGGCCTGGCTGTGGAGCTGGTCTTTGTCCAGATCGTGCCAGACGTAATCGACTTCCAGGCGCTCCATCGCGAGATGACCGGTGAACTTGTCCAACGGAAACGCCATCGACGTGATCCGCAGCGTCGAGCCGTCCCAAGTCCAGACGAGATTGGGATCGCGCTCGCCCGAGAGATAGACAGCTTCGGCCTGCCCGGTGTCGTTCAACAGGAACGCTGCCATGAAGCAGTTGTTGGTCGTCCGCCAGGCGCCCGTGGGCGCGCCCTCGGCGGCGTAGGCGCTGACACCAACCGCGCACGCGGCGCAAACGGCGATGTTCAGAAATGTCTTGACGAGACCTGCCATCCGCCCGATTCCCCTGGCCTTCGCCGCCGATCTTAAAGGGACCGCCCCGTGCATGGACAGGCCCATTTGTGGCAATGTCCGCCGAAAGATCGGAACAAAGAGGGAGTGACCGATGCGGTTTGTGACCTTGATTCCTGCCGTCTTCAGCCTGTTCGTCTCGGGATCCGCCTTCGCGCAATCCTGGGATGTCTACACCAACCGCGAGAACTTCTTCAGCGTCAATCTTCCGGGCGACCCCGCCCAGACCCAAGCGCAATACAAGACGGGCAGGGGCACGAGCTTGAACGCACGCGTGTTCACGGCCGTAGCCCCTCCGGGCTCGATTTTGAGCGGCAAATATTCGGTGACGGTGGTCGATTATTCGAACGCCAAGGACGAGATCCCGAACGCGCTCGATGACGCGCGCAAAGTGGTCGGCGCGAGAGGCAAGGTAACCTACGACCAGCTCAACAATCTCGATTTGCATTTGACGCGGCGCATGACGGTCGAGACGCCGAATTCGCGAATCTTGGGCGAATTCCTCATGGCCGCGAACAATCGGCTCTACATCACTGAGGCCGAGACGGCCTTGAACGTGCCGCCGCCCGCGAACTTCCAGGCCTCGCTCCAGATCCTCGACGACAGCGGCGTGCGAATCCGCACGCGCACCACGCTTGGTGTCGCCGAGGGCGTGACCTCGGGCCTTTCCGCCGGCGGCATCCCGGACGAGCCGGATAAGGTCGCCGCGACCATGAAAGGCACGTGGCGCATGGCCGGCGGCTCGTGCGAAGCGGCTTATTTCAAATCCGGGGCGATGGCGAAGACGAAGCGCGGCGAGGCCGCCATGGCGGGCACGGTCGTGAATTCGGGCAAGACGGTCAGTGGCCAGCTCATCCTGAACGGCTCGCGCGAGGGCCAATTCATCGATCCCAAGACCGACGAAGCGGTCATGTTGTTCGCACCCGATGATGGCGGCAAGCTTAGTATTTCCGCGCTGGGCGGACCGGCCAAGGGTTGGCCCGACGTGACCCTCGACCTCTGCCCGGCCACGCGGGGGTAGCTAGCTTACCCCCGTTATCCGGTTATACCGCGCGATCACGTCGTTCGGCGTCGCGGCCATTTTCGCGATAATCGCGCGCACGGCGGCGCCATCGATGGGCGTGATGTCGAGCTTTGCTCGTCCCGCATCAGCGAGGAAGTCCTTGTCCCTCGCCATGGCCATGAAGGCGGTCTGAAGCGCGGCCGTCCGATCGGCCGGAATTCCGCGCGGCGCCAAGAACGGCAGCGCCATGTAGAGCGGCGCCTCGGTGAAGGCGATGATGGCGAGCGCATCCTTGTCGCGCGTCAGCTCGCTCGCGAGCGGCACGTCGGGCAGAAGCGGATGGCGCCGCGTGCGGCCGAATTGCAGCAGCGGGCGCACTTCCTTTCCGTTCCACAGCGCCGACTGGTTGGCCATGATCGAGTTCAGCCCGACCACCTGGCCGTCGAGATCGCCGTTCGCCATTGCGAGGAACAAGCCCGGCGCGCCGGAGAATCCATCCTTCACCTCGATATTGAGCTTTAGGACATCGCGCGCGACGAGGGCGAAGGTGAGATTGGTCGAGCCGGGATCGTCTCCGCCGATGAGCGCGGGCGGGGCAGGAGGGACGAGATCCATTAAGGTCTTCGCGGGATGGCGCGCATTCACGATCAGCATGTAGGCGTCGTTTGCGAAGGACGAGAGGCTCCCGAGCCAGGTGAGCGCCAGCGGATCGAACTTCGTGTTTTTGTCGCCCTGGATCGCAAGCTGCGGAATCGCGCGCTGGACGATGGCGATGACCGAACCGTCCTTCTCCGCGCCGTTCTCGAAGCTGTTCGCGAGCGCAAGCCCGCCGCCTTGCTCGCGGTTCTCGGCGGCAATCGTCGGTTTGCCCGGAATGAAGCGCCCGAGATGCTTTGCCACCAATCGTCCCGAGAGATTGTTGATGCCGCCGGGCGCCGTCGGAATGATCAGCCTGATTGCACGGCCGGAATAGAAAGCGGCAACAGATTGTGCATGTGCGCTTGGCACCAGCGCCGCCGACACGATCGCACCAGCGATGCCGCGCAGAAACGCCGCCCGCGACAACCGACAACTTTTTGCTTTCCGCGAACTCACGGTTACTCCTCGAACACTGTGCGCAGGCCTAAGAACGCTGGCGTCGGGTGCATCACGACATAAGTCGGGATGGCGCCCAGATAGAACCGGTAGCGTCCCTTCATCTCGAAGCGCTCGCGGAACCCGGACTGGCGGAAGATGGGCAAGATCTTCGGCACGATTCCGCCCATGATGTAGATGCCGCCGCGCGCGCCGAAGGTGAGCGCGACATTGCTCGCGAACGTGCCCAGCATTGCGCAGAACACGGCGACCGCCTCGCGTGCCTGTGGATCGCAGCCGGGATAGATGTTTGTCACGTGATCGGGCGTCAAAGGACCCGCTGGCTTACCCGCGAGCTCGCACAGCGCGTCGTAGAGATTGACGAGGCCAGGGCCCGATAGCACGCGCTCGGCCGAAACATGCGCGAATTGGCGATGCAGGATGTCGATGATCGCCGCCTCGCGCGAATCCTGCGCCGCGAGCGTCACGTGGCCGCCTTCGCCGTCGACCGCGACCCAGCCCTCTTTCGCGGGAACGAGGCCCGCGACGCCGATCCCGGTGCCGGGACCGAGCACGCCGATGGTCGCGCGCGGCGCAGGCGTGCCCTCGCCGATCTGCACCAGGTCCTCGGGCTTCAACTGTGGGACGCCGAGCGCGTTCGCCTTGAAGTCGTTCATCGCCGTGAGCCGCGTCCAGCCGAATTCTTTCCTCAGCCCCTCGAGTGAAAAGCGCCAGGAGCTGTTGATCATGGCGATCTCATCGCCCATCACGGGCGCCGCGATCGCGAAGGCCGCTTCCGTCGGTCGCTCGCCTTTCACGGTCTTCAAGTAAGCCGCGATCGCCTCGGATGCGGTGTCGTATTCGATCCCGAGAAGCACTGCCGCCTGCGCGATTTCGCCGTCGGACTCGATGAGCGCGAAACGCGCATTCGTCGCACCGAGATCGGCAATGAGCCGCCGGACCATAGGTCAGGCTTTCTGGTTCGACGCGAGCTTGAGACTCGCGTTCGGGCCATAGAGGTGACCCATCGCGGCAATCGCGAAGGCACCGATCAGGCACGGGAATGCCGCGGCATAGAACAGGCCCGATGGGCTCCAGCCATCGCTCAACAGGCTCCCGGCAATCGAGATGCCGATCACGCCGCCGATCCGTCCGATGCCGAGCGCCCAGCCGAGGCCGGGGCCTCTGAGCGCCGTCGGATAGAAATAGACGGAAAGCGCGTTGTTCGCTTTCTGGCCGCCTGAAAGGCACGAGCCGATCAGAAAGGACATCACCGTGAGCATGCCCGCTGCCGGCATGGTGAGCGCATACGCCATGACGATCACCGCAAGCGCCGAGAAGACGAAGAGCCCTGCGACCACGGCGTAAGGCCCGAAGCGGTCCATCAACGGACCGATGATGAAGGCCGCGAGGATGCCGCCGGCGAGCCCTACTGTCGTCGCGGTGATCGCCGCCTGTTGGCTCAAGCCCACCTGGACCAGGAGCGAGGGCAGCCATTTCTGCATGAAGAAGTAGATCATCAAACTCGCGAACATCCCGATCCAGGAGAGCACCGTGCCGAGCGCGCGGCCGTCTTCCAAGAGCTGCCGCAGCACGACTTTCCGGCCGCCCTGGTTTCCGGCAATAAGTCGCGTCGTGTCCGAGATCGCGATCTCCGGTGCAAGCCGCGACAGGATCTTCACCGTACGCGGACGCGCTCCGCCGCGATTGATGAGATATTCGAGCGACTCCGGCAGCAAAAGCCCGAACAAGGCCGTCAGCACGAGCGTCGTGAAGCCGCCGAAAGCGAGCACCGCGCGCCAGCTGAACGGCTCCAGCAGGAAGCCGGATACGACGCCCGCGGCGATCTGGCCGAGCG
>DASQHF010000043.1:0-3471 GCA_035632215.1 Micropepsaceae bacterium
TCGGCCGGGTGCTGGGCTCTTCCGGGCTCACACAGGTCGTGCACAACTACCAGAGCATTCCCGGCGCCATTCCGCTTCCGGCCACCTTGTCCCTCGAGTTCGGCCAAGTCGTCGCCGAACAGCAGACGAATGTGAAGTATCGCTTCGTGTCCGACTTTCCCTTCACCAACCGCGCGCCGCACGCGCTCGATGCCTTCGAGAAGCAGGGTCTTGCGACGCTGCGGCAAGATCCGACGGGGCCGCCGATCACGGAGATCACCGGCTCCCTTTTTGATAGGCGGATCCGTCTAGTCGCTCCGGTGACGATGAACGAGGTGTGTGTGGATTGTCACAACACGCATCCCGAGAGTCCCAAGCGCGATTGGAAAGTCGGCGATGTCCGCGGCATTCAAGAAGTCATCGTCGATCAGCCAGTCGCCGCGAACATTCTTTCCTTCAAGTTTCTCCTCCTCTATTTCGCTTTCACGGCGACGGTGGGGATTTCTTTCCTCGCGCTGCAGCGACGCCAGGCGGCGCTCATTCTCGGCATCAATAGCGATCTTGAGGTTGCCAATGAGTTTCTCGCCTCGGTTTCGATGAAAATCGCGAAATATCTATCGCCGCAAGTATATAAGGGCATCTTCAGCGGCGAGAAGGACGTTTCGATTTCGACCGAGCGCAAGAAGCTCACGATCTTCTTCTCGGACATCAAGGATTTCAGCGCCACCGCGGAGCGCCTTCAGCCCGAGGAGCTCACCGTTCTGCTCAACGAATATCTGAGTGAAATGTCGGACATCGCGCTGAAACATGGCGCCACCTTGGACAAGTTCATCGGCGACGCCATCCTCGCGTTCTTCGGCGATCCGCAGTCCAGAGGCACAATCGAGGACGCGAAGGCCTGTCTGCGCATGGCGACGGACATGCAACGGCGATTGGCGGAGCTCAATATGCGTTGGCGCGCTCGGGGTATCGAGCATCCTTTCCGCGTCCGCATGGGCATCAACACCGGCTTTTGCAACGTCGGCAATTTCGGCAGCAGCGATCGCATGGATTATACGATCATCGGCGCGGAAGCGAATCTCGCTGCGCGGCTGCAAGCCATTGCCGAGGCCGGCGGCATCGTGATGAGCTACGAGACCTACGCCCTGGTGCGCGACATCGTGCATGCGCGGCCCTTGGCGCCGATTTCGGTAAAGGGCATCAGCCGCGAGGTGATCCCCTATGTCGTCGAAGAGCTGCTCGACGAGACTGGTGAGGTGAAAAGAATCTTCAGCGAGCACATGGCCGGCGCAGATTTTTTCATGGATCCCTCGGTAGTCGACGAGCAATCCGCCGCCCGATTGCGCAGCGTGTTGAAGTCCGCGATCGAGGCGCTCGAGATGCGCCGAAAATAGTCTCCACGATTGCGAAACGGGAGGTCGGCTTGGATCTCGTGCCGAGTCCCTTCTTTGTCCACAATGGCATATGCGATGCCGACGAAGCGGCAGTTTCACCACGGCGACCTACCTGCGCGGCCGTCCGGGCAAAGCTCGGCGAACCCGATCTATTTCAGCCCGAAATAGGCCCGCTTCAACGCATCGTTCTCGTGCATGGCAGCGACTGTGCCCGTGAAACCGATGCGGCCGCCATCGAGCGTGTAGACGCGGTCCGCCAGTTCGAGAAATTTGACGTTCTGCTCGGCGATAAGCAATGACAGTCCTTGACCGCGGAACTGGGCGAGGATGCGCAGGACTTCCTTGACGAAGAGCGGCGAAAGGCCCGCCGAAGGTTCGTCCATGACGAGGAGGCGGGGATTGCCGGCGAGCGCTTTGGCGGTGCCGAGCATCTTCCGCTGGCCGCCCGATAAGCTCGAGGCCAGCGCGCTTCGCCGCTCGGCCAGTGCCGGGAAGCTGGCGTAAAGTTCCTGCGCGCGTTGGCGCAATTCGTTGCGTGGCAGAAATTGGCCGCCAATGCGTATGTTCTCCTCGATCGTGAGGCCCGGAAAAACAGCAGTCTCGGACATGTAGACGATGCCCCGCCGAACGCGATGATCGGTGCGGAGCCGAGTGACGTCTTCGCGCGCAAATCTGATTGTGCCGCGCCATGCCGCAACAAGACCGAGCAGCGTCTTCAACAGCGTCGTCTTGCCGGCGCCGTTGGCCCCCAACAGCACGACGGTCTCGCGGTCGAGGACCATGAGGTCTACGCCCCAGAGGACTTGCACGCGGCCGTAACCCGCTTCGATGCCGCTGGCTTCGAGGAGCGGCTCAGCCCGCATCTTCGCCTCCCAGGAAGACCTCGACAACGCGACGATCATGCACGGCATCCGCCATCACGCCTTCGAAGATCTCCTTGCCGGCGTTCATGACGATGACCCGATCGGTGATTTGATCGATGAAGCCCATGAGGTGCTCGACCACGAGCAAGGCGATGCCAGATCGCGCGAGCTCCTTGAGGCGCCCGGCGACGCGATCGAGCTCCGCCGGATTTAGGCCGGCGGCGAGTTCGTCGACGAGGAGCAGGCGCGGCCCGGTTGCGAGCGCTCGAGCGAGATCGAGCATCTTCTGCTGAGCACTGTTGAGCTCATCGGCGCGGCGCTCCGCGAGGGTTTCGAGCTCAAGCGACGCGAGAAGCGCCTTGATGTCGATGCGGCCTTGGGGATGGCGGCCATAGGCGTTGGCGACCTCGACATTCTCGCGGACGGTCAGCGTCAGAAAGGGTTTCGGAACTTGGAACGTCCGATTGATGCCGCGATGGACGATGCGATGCGAAGGCAATCCGCCGAGGCCGCGGCCTTCGAATTGAACATCGCCCCCGTCGGGCGGATAGAGACCGGAGATGACGTTGATGCACGTGGTCTTGCCGGAGCCGTTGGGGCCGACCAGGCCGAGGATTTCGCCCGGCTTCAGGTGAAAGCTCAATCCATCGAGCGCACGGAAGCCGCCGAACCGTTTGACCAAATTCACGACGGTGAGCAAGGGCGCGACGCCGGATGGCGAAGGTTCAGGGGACATCGATCCCCCATCGCCGCAGCAGCGAGACCAAGCCGGTCGGCAGAAAGAGCACGAGGCCCATGATGAGAAGGCCGTAGATCAGCTGAAAGTATTGAGGCGTCGAAATACCGATGGCGTTGTAAATGCCGTAGAGAATGATGACGCCCAAGATCGGGCCGCTGATCGTTGCGGTTCCTCCGAACAACGCGAAAACGATCGCGAAAATGCTGATTTCGCCGCTGAAAGCCGTTTCGGGATAGAAGACGGAGATGTACCAGGCGAAGACCCCGCCGGTGAAGCCGGCGACGAGTGCGGCAAGAAGCCAGGCAATAATGCGCTCCCGCACGACGTTGATCCCGGCCATGGCGGCGCTGACCGGATCTTCGCGGATCGCCTGAAGGGCTAAGCCGAAGCGCGAGTTGCGGAGATAAATCACCAGGAACAGTGTCGCGGCCAGCACCGCGAGAGCGACGGCATAGGCGAGCGGCGGGTTGAATATGCCGCTGAGGCTTATTCCGTA
>DASQHF010000044.1:0-4230 GCA_035632215.1 Micropepsaceae bacterium
CGAAAATGTACTTCGCAAATGCCTTTCCAAATTTGAGCGCCCGCCGGGAGGACCCTTCTAGAAAGGGGCGATACTCATTCACCAGGAGCGATGGCGCTACACTGTCAACCTCAATTTCTGGAGTGCCCGCGAAGGCATCGAAATAAACAAGTTGGAACGGCTGAAACTTCAAAACGGTCGTAAAGGCCTTGAGGTAAGCCTCAACTTTGTCGAGTTTTTCCCCCGTGTGGGATTGTGCGCCGAATTTTTGGGGCATTTGCGGCTCGCCAGATCGTTGAGAACATAATAGGAACAAAAATGAAAAAAGTCAAGTAAAATAGGGCCATGGCCGAAACACTAAACCGGTAGGCGGATGATCGCGCGCAAACCCCCGAGCGGGCTTTTTGCGAGCGTCACGTCGCCGCCATGGGCGCGGGCAATATCGCGCGCGATCGCGAGCCCCAAGCCCACGCCACCCGTCTGCAAGTTCCGGCTTTCGTCCAGCCGATGGAACGGACGGAACGCTTCCTCGCGGCTCTCCTGCGGGATGCCCGGTCCGTCGTCGTCGACCGTGAGCTCCACTCGCGACGCGCCCACGCGCCGCAAGCTCACCTCGACGCGCTTGCCGTATTTCAGCGCGTTGTCGATCAGGTTCACCATGCAGCGCTTCAACGCATTGCGTTTCACCGACAGCGAGACGGCCTCCGACGCGGAGAACGTGATCCGGTCGGCGGCGCCGCGCGCCCGTGCCGCGTCGGCAACCGCTTCGGCCGCAAGCTCGGCGACGTCGGCGGGTTCCGGCACGTCGCCGGAATCGCCACGCGCGAAATCGAGATACTCGTCCAGCATGCGCTCCATCTCGGCCAAGTCGCCGGCCATGGCCTCGCTGTCGGCATCTTTGGGCATCATCGCAAGCTGAAGCCGCATGCGCGTCAATGGCGTCTTTAGATCGTGGCTGATGCCGGCGAGCATCTCGGTGCGCTGCTGTATCTGGCGGTCGATGCGCTCGCGCATCTGGATGAAAGCGCTCGCGGCACGCCGCACTTCCGTAGCGCCGTAAGGCTTGAAGTCGGAAACCGAGCGGCCCTTGCCGAAATTCTCCGCCGCCCAGGCGAGCTTCTGGATGGGGCGCACCTGATTGCGCAGGAACAGCACCGCAATGCCGATCAGCACCACGGACGAGCCGATCATCCAGTAGATGAAGATGTCGGCTTCGGATGCGGTTACGCGCGCGCGAGGTATCAGCAGACGCAGAACTCCGTCCTGCAACTGCATGCGCAGGTCCACCACGTCGGGCGAGCGCTCGGTGTCGAAATTCACCGGCTGGGTGAATTCGCTCTCGAAGATGAAGGCAAGCTGGCGGTCGAGAACCGTCTTGGGCGTCGACACCGTCCGCGTCAGGCGCTCGCCGGGCTCGAAGGAAGCGACATAGCCGAACATCTTCGCCGCGGTCTCGCGCTGACGGTCGCGCTCTTCTCCAGGGGGGAGATTGTTCTCCAGCATCACCAGATAGCCGATGTCGTTCACCACGCCCCGCGTCATGACCGCGGTCGTGATGCGGTAATGGCGGTCGAAGAACACGGTCGTCACGATCGCCTGTAGGAGCAGCATCGGCGCGACGATGATGATGAGCGAGCGCCCGAACAGTCCGCGCGGCAACACCCGCTTCAGCGCGCGCAGCGGATGAAGCGCGGGGCGCGCGAAGGCGCGTCGCGTATTATCCAACGCGGTCTGGGACCAGGACATAACCGATACCGCGAACGGTCTGGATATAAAGCGGAAGCTTCGGGTCTTCCTCGATCTTGCGCCTCAGCCTCGTCACCTGCACGTCGACCGTGCGCTCGAGCTGGATCTTGAGCCGCGTACACAAGGCCGCGCGCGAAAAGGCGCGGCCAGCATTGGCCGCGAACAGCTTCAGCATCTGGGCTTCGGAGGTCGTGAGCTTGACGCGCTTTCCGCTCCGCGTGAGTTCGCCGCGTTCGGGATCGAACAAGCACTGGCCCATCTTGATCTCGCGATGCGGGGGCACGTTCGACCGCGTCCGCCGGATGAGCGCGTTCAAGCGCAAGCCCAGCTCGCGCGGCTCGAACGGTTTGGGGAGATAGTCGTCGGCGCCGCGCTCGAGCCCCAAGATGCGGTCCTTCGGCTCGCCGCGCGCGGTCAGCATCAGGATCGGCACGTCGTGCAGCGCGCGGATGTCGGCTGCGAGATCCAAGCCGTTTTCTCCGGGCATCATCACGTCGAGCACGAGCGCGTCGAAGGCGAAGTTCTTGATCAGGGCGCGGGCTTCGAGCGCGTCCGCCGCGGCGGTGACGCGGAAGCCGTTCGCCGAAAGATAACGCTGAAGCAAGCTGCGCAGCCTTGCATCGTCATCGACGACGAGGAGATGCGGATTGTCAGTCATAAGCGCGCGTCAATGGCCGCCGGCGTCATGTTGACATCAATAGGCTGCCCCTTTAGGCGTATCAAGGCTAAAGGAACGCGGGTTTAAGGCCGTTAAACGGCCGGATTATCGAGGTTTTCATGGCGGAGATCATCCCTTTCGATCAGCGCGACGGATCGCTCTGGATGGACGGAGAGATCGTGCCCTGGCGGGGCGCGAAGGTCCATGTGCTCACCCATGCGCTGCATTTCGCCTCCTGCGTCTTCGAAGGGGAACGCATCTATTCCGGCCGCATCTACAAGCACGAGGAGCACATCAAGCGGCTCTTCGATTCGGCGGCGATCCTGGGCATCAAAATTCCGTATACGGAGCAACAGATCGTCGATGCCTCCTACGAGGCGGCCAAGATCCAGGGCATCGAGGACGGCTATGTCCGTCCTGTCGCCTTTCGCGGCGGCGCGACCATGCCCACCGTCGCGGCCCAGAAGGCTGGCGTCCATGTCGCGGTCGCGGTCTGGCCCTGGCCGTCCTATTTCGATCCCAAGGAGAAGCTCAAAGGCATCCGCCTCGACATCTCCGATTGGCGGCGTCCGGCGCCCGACACCGCGCCGACCAAGGCCAAATGCGCCGGTCTCTACATGATCTGCACCATGTCGAAGCACGCAGCCGAGGCGAAGGGCTATTCGGATGCGCTAATGTTCGACTATCGCGGGCTCGTCGCCGAGGCGACGGGCGCGAACATCTTCTTCGTCAAAGACGGCCGCATCCACACGCCGACGCCCGACTGCTTCCTCGACGGCATCACGCGGCGCTCGGTGATCGCGCTCGCGAAAGCGCGCCAGATCCCGGTGCATGAGCGCGCCATTCCGCGCGACGAGCTGACGGGGTTCGAGGAATGTTTCCTCACCGGAACCGCGGCCGAAGTGACGCCTGTCTCCGAGATCGGGCCCTACCGCTTCAAGCCGGGCACGATCAGCGAAACGCTGATGAACGATTATGCGGACGAAGTCCGGCGGCCCAAGAGCGCGCGGGTCAGCGCCAGCGCTTGACGCTCTCGTCGTCTTCGGCTTTCGCCTCGACCCAATTGTTGCCGCTCGGACGCTCCTCGAGCTTCCAGAACGGCGCCTGGGTTTTTAAGTAATCCATCAGGAACTCGGCGGCGTGGAACGCGGCCGCGCGATGCGACGAGGCGACGCCCACGAAAACGATGCGCTCGCCCGGCGTCAGCCGCCCGAAGCGATGGATCACGCGCACGGCAATGATCGGCCATCGCTTCTTCGCTTCGGCGACGCGCGTCGCGATCTCGCGCTCGCTCATGCCGGGATAGTAATCGAGCGTCATCGCGATCATGCCGTCGTCGCCGCGCACGAGCCCAATGAAGCTCGCGATCGCGCCGGTTTCCCCGCGACTCGATGACAGCGCCTCGATCTCGGCGCCCGGATCGAAATCGTTCCGCTGAATGCGGATTTCTTTCATGGCGATCGCTCCGAGCCATTAGCGAGCTTTCGGGTCCCCCTCTCCCGCTCGGGATGTCGCTCCGCTCCATCCCTCGCGACCTCTCCCCCTTCGGGGGCGAGGGGAATTGAGACTCGAATCCCCTCGCCCCCGTAGGGGGAGAGGGCTAGGGAGAGGGGGCTGATGTCCGCCGCGCGTAGCGCGAAGGCGGATAGCGGCGAGACGGAGGACGGGTGCGGGCGCATCACGCTCATCCCCCCGTTACCGGCGGAAAGAAGGCGACTTCGTCGTCGGGCTTGAGCTTGGCGTCGAAATTCGCGTGCACCTGATTGACTGCGCAGCGGAGGAGCTTCAGGTCCTGGAACGCGGCTTCGTAGCCCGCGCCGCGCTTGCGCAGGAAATCGATCAGCGAC
>DASQHF010000045.1:0-2228 GCA_035632215.1 Micropepsaceae bacterium
TATCGCAACAAGGTGACGGCGTTCATCGGCCCCTCGGGCTGCGGCAAGTCCACGCTCCTGCGCGTGCTGAACCGCATCTACGAGCTCTATCCCAATCAGCGTGCCGAAGGCGAAGTCCTCTTGGACGGCGAAGACATCCTGTCGCGCAAGCAGGACTTGAATCTCCTGCGCGCCAAAGTCGGCATGGTGTTCCAGAAGCCGACGCCGTTCCCGATGACGATCTTCGACAACATCGCCTTCGGCCTCGCGCTTTACGAGAAGCTCCCGCGCTCCGAGCTCGAAGGACGTGTCGAGAATGCGCTGCGCCGTGCGGCCTTATGGGACGAGGTGAAGGACAAGCTCCATCACAGCGGCACCTCGCTTTCGGGCGGCCAGCAGCAACGGCTCTGCATCGCCCGCTCGGTGGCGACGAAGCCCGAGCTGATTCTCTTGGACGAGCCCTGCTCCGCGCTCGATCCCATCTCGACCGCCAAGATCGAGGAGCTGATGAACGAGCTTTCGCACGACTACACGATCACCATCGTGACCCACAACATGCAGCAGGCCTCCCGCGTCTCCGACTACACGGCGTTCATGTTCCTGGGCGAGCTTGTAGAGTTCGGCGAGACCGAGCAGATCTTCACCACGCCGAGCAATCCTCGCACCGAGGACTACATCACGGGCAGGTTCGGCTAGAAAACTTGTCGTGAGTTCGTGGGCGCTTGAAATTCTACTTGCTGTCGCGCTTATTCGCCCGACCCAACACTGACTTTAGATACGTCTTTGAACCACGGCGCGAGCTCGTAACCGATTGCGGTTTCAATCTCGATCGTTTTTTTTACGGCCGGGCGCGACATCATGCGCTCATAATGATCGGCAAGGTGCGGGAACGTTCCCGCCGGGAAATCCAGCACGCCGCAAAAGCGCCAATACAGCCGAAACAGATGCATGTCAGCGATCGAATAATGTCCGAGTGCCCAGGTCTTGCTTCCCAATCTCTCGTCGGCCACAGCGAAGACCCTCTTCGTGTGCTCGACGCCGCGGCGCCGGGCGGGATGCAGGGTCGACGCGATAAAGGACATCCACGATATGCCCTGAGCTTCCGCTTCAGGATCGTTCGCCGGTAACAGACCCGCCGCGGGATAAGCGCGGGCGAGGTAATAGAGAATTCCCGCCACTTCGGTGAGCGGTCGTCCGTCTATGAGAAGCGTCGGAACCTTCCCTTCCGGGTTCAAGGCCAAGTATGCGGGGGAGCGGTGTTCGCGCTTTGCAAACGAAAGCGACCGGCTTTCGAAGGGGACCGCCACTTCGTGAAGCGCGATGTGGACGGCCATCGAGCTCGATCCGGACGCCAAGTAAAGCGTCAGCATGCGACCTCCGTGTCTCAGACCTCCGCCTTCGTTCCGTAGAGAGCGTCGGCGCGCGCGATGAAAGCCTCCGCCATGCGCGCCGCCACCCGCCCGAACGCCACGCCCGCCATCGCCGAAAGGATCGGATTGGAGAACCCGAACTCGATCAGGAAATGGATCTCCGAACCCTCCTTCAAGGGACAGAAGCGCCACCGCGTGTCGAGCTTCTTGAACGGCCCTTTCACATGCCGTGCCTCGATGATGAGCGTAGGCTTGTCCAGGCGAACGAGACTCACATATCGCTCGTTCATTCCGTGGAATGCGACTGTCATCTCGGCGGTGACGAGCTCTTGACCGTCGCTCTTTTCGCGCTTCTCGATCTTGACGCTCGCGCACCAAGGGAGGAATTCGGGGTAGCGCTCGACGTCGGCGACGATCCCGTACATCTGATCCGCCGTATAGGGGAGAATGCGCGTCTCTCTATGCAGGGGCATGGATTCGCGTCACGCCGCTCATGAACCCGAGCCCGCTCTCGCAGCTTTCAATGCCGCGAAGTCCTCGCCTGCATGATACGACGACCGCGTCAACGGGCTTGCCGAAACCATCAGAAAACCCTTCGCCCGCGCGATCGCTTCGAGGTTCTTGAACTCGTCTGGCGCCCAGAAACGCTCGACGGGGGCGTGCTTCCGCGTCGGCTGGAGATATTGGCCGATCGTCAAGAAATCGACGCCCGCCGCACGCAAATCGTCCATCACCTGCATGATTTCATCGCGCGACTCGCCCAAGCCGACCATCAGACCGGATTTGGTGAATATGTTGGGATCGATCTCCTTGACCTTCGCGAGCAGCTGGAGCGAGGCGAAATAGCGTGCGCCCGGCCGGATCGAGAGATAGAGCCGC
>DASQHF010000046.1:0-11755 GCA_035632215.1 Micropepsaceae bacterium
CTTCCAGCAAGAGGCGGTTGACGCGCTCCGGATAGCTGCGCGCGATCCTGACCGCCAGCATGCCGCCCATCGAGTGCGCGACGATTTCGACGCGGGCGAGCTGAAGCGAATCCAGAAGCGCGACCGTATTGCGGGCAAGAAAGTCGAAGCTCACGGGAGCCGTCGTCTTCGACGACTTGCCGAAATCGATCTGGTCGGGAACGATCACGCGGAATCCGGCACCGCTCAAGGCCTCGATCGTCGGCTTCCAATAGCTCGACGGGAAATTCCGCCCATGCAGGAGCAGCACCGTGCGCCCGTTCGCATCGGCCGACGGTTTGACGTCCATGTAGGCCATGCGCAGGGGTTCGTTCTCGGAAACGACCGGCAGCATGGTGACGGGATAAGGATAGGCGAAGCCTTCGAGCCCGATGCCGTAGGGCTCGGCGGCGCGTGCTCCACTCAAGATGAGCGCAAGTCCCAATGCGAGCGCTGGAATGCGACTTTTCATGCTCGCCTCCGGAACTTTAAGTGTAGCGCACCTTTCGCGCCGCCATGATGCGCCCGAGCCCCATCACGATGATGGCCGACATGAGCATTGCAACTGCCAAGGCCGCCATCGGCGCGGAGTAGCTGCCCGTCCGCTGGTAAAGAACACCGACTATCGGAGATGCGAGGATACGACCGAAGCTGCCGATTGTGTTGACGAGGCCGATCCCTGCGGCGGCAGCGGTGCCTCCGAGGAACGTTGAGGGCAGCATGAAGAAAGGCCCGTTGTAGGCAAGCGTCCCCACGACCGAAACCGCGACCGCAAGCAACATCACAAAGTTGGAGTGAACGAGGCTGGCGACGATCATGCCGGCTGCCGCGAGGGATAGAGGGATGATCACATGCCAGATGCGTTCGCCTTTGGCATCGCTTCTCCGGCCCCAATAGATCATGGCGACCATGCCGGCTATGAAGCACGCAGCGACGACAAATCCATTCGCGAGATTCGAAAAGCCCATGCTCTGCACGATTTGCGGCAGCCACAATTGCACGCCATAGAGTCCGATCTGGTTGCCAAGCAAGACAAGCCCGAGCGCGATCACGCGGAAGTCGAACAAGGCAGGCCACAAGTCGTGGTGTTCGGAGGTGTCGTCGGCTGCCAGCCGCTTGGCGATGAACTGCTTCTCATCCTCGGACAACCAGGGAGCGCTCCCGGGCCGGTCCGGCAACAACTTCAATGCAGCGATGCCCAGTGCCGTTGCGGGCAGCCCCTCGAGAATGAACACCCATTGCCAGCCATGCAGGGCAGCGAATCCGTCCATTTGCAGGATGATGCTGGACAGTGGGCCGCCGACGATGTTCGCCATCGGAATCGCCGCCATGAAGCTCGCGACGAATCGCCCACGCCACTCCCGCGGGAACCAATAGGTCATGTATAGCAGCATGCCTGGGAAGAAGCCGGCTTCCGCGACGCCGAGAATAAAGCGTAGAACGTAATAACTGGTCGCTCCCTGTATCAGCGCGTTTCCGGTGGAGATCAAGCCCCAGATCGCCAGCATGAAAAAGACCCAACGCCGCGCGCCTACTCGATCGAGGATGAGATTGGCCGGTATTTGAAAAACGAGGTAGCCGATGAAAAAGGTGCTGCCGCCAAAGGCGTAAACTTCGGGAGAGAGCCCGAGGTCCTTGTTCATCGTCAGCGACGCGAACGCGACATTCACTCGGTCGATATAGTTGACGAGATAGAGAAAGAAAATGAACGGGATCAGTCGAAGCTGGCACTTCGTGAATATCTGTTTCTCGTCCATCCCGATGGTCTCCCGTCGCGCGGAGCATTAGGCACACCGCTCTTTCCGCTACGCTAGCACAGTCTGTGACCAATGGAACCGAGCGGGCGAGGGCGCATCACCCGAGCATTTTCGTGACCATTTCGTAGAGATTGGCCGACAGGCCCGGGCGGGCCGCGATCGCTTCGAGCTCGGCACGCATCAACGCTTGGCGGTTCCCGTCATAGCGCCGCCAGGTCTCGAACGCGGCCGCCATGCGTGCGGCGGTCTGCGGATTGATGGAGTCGAGGGTCTGAACCACTTCACGCACCAACCGATAGCCCGAGCCCGAAGGATCGTGGAAGCGCAAGGGATTGCCGATCGCGAATGCCCCAACGAGGGCACGCACGCGATTGGGGTTCTTCAGCGAGAACACCTTGTGGCTCATCAGCGCGCGCACGCGCTCGACCGTATCGGCAAGCGGCGACATCGCTTGCAAGCCCATCCATTTGTCGAGGACGAGCGGATCCTCCTTGAAGCGGTCGTGGAAATCGGCAAAGGCGCTGTCGCGGCGCGGGCTTGCGATCCGCGCGAGGGCGGCCAGCCCCGCGGTCATCTCGGTCATGTTGGATGCCGAGCGGTAATGCTCATTGGCGAGCTCGGCCGCGCGCTCGTCGTCCGTGGCGGTCAAGAAACGCAAAGAAGCGTTGCGAAGCGAGCGGCGGCCGGCCGATGCCGCATCGGGGCTGAAGGGACCACTCGATTCCAGCCGCGCGTAAAGGGACGCAAACAACGGCCGGTGCGCATCCGCAACCGCCTCAATCAGTCGCTTGCGGGCGCGATGAATGCCGTCGGGATCGATCGGATTTAAGGAAAGCGCGAGCTCGCTCTCCGAGGGAGGCATCAGCATGAGAGCGGTGAAGGCATGGTCCTCGTCCGCGCGGGCAAGCACGGCGCCAATCGCACCGATGTAAGTCTTGTCGATCACGGGTTCGCGTCCGGCTTGCGTGTCTTTGATCGTCTTGAGCAGCACTTCGGTCGAAAGCTGCTGCCCTGCTTCCCAGCGATTGAAGGAATCGGTGTCGCGGCTCATGAGGAAGGCGCGCGTCTCGGGATCGGCGGCGCTCCTGATGATCACCGGCGCGGAAAAGTTGCGGGCGATCGAGAGCACCGGCTCTTCCTCGACACCGGTGAAAACGAATTTCCCTTGCGGTCTGAAGAGCTCGACTACGCGCTCGCTCGGCCCAACGGCGTTTTCGCCGGCAAGCGTCAAGGGAAGCGGCCGTCCCGACCGTTTGCCGACGAGGCCGACCGTCAAGGGAATATGCATCGGCCGCTTCTCGGGCTGGCCCGGCGTTGCCGGCACGTTCTGACTGAGCTCGAGCGCATAGGTCTTAGCGGCCGCGTCATAGGCGCCTTTGGCGGCGACCTCGGGCGTGCCCGCTTGCGAATACCAGAGACGGAACTGCTCGAGCTTCTTTGAATTCGCTTCCTCGAAGCAGCGGATGAAATCCTCGACCGTCGCGGCTTCGCCGTCATGGCGTTCGAAGTAGAGATCCATCCCCTTGCGGAAGCCCGCCTCGCCCAGAATTGTGCGCAGCATGCTGATCACCTCCGCGCCCTTCTCGTACACAGTCGCGGTGTAGAAATTGTCGATCGTGATGTAGGACTGCGGCTGCACTGGATGGGCGAGTGGTCCCGCGTCCTCCTGGAACTGCCGCAGGCGCAGGTCCTTCACGTCCGTGATCCGCCGCACGCTGTGCGAGCGCATGTCGCCCGCAAATCCCGTCTCGCGGAAGACGGTGAGCCCTTCTTTGAGCGAGAGCTGGAACCAGTCGCGGCAAGTGATCCGGTCGCCCGTCCAATTGTGAAAATATTCGTGGCCGACAACGGATTCGATACGGGCGTAGTCGTCGTCGGTCGCGGTTTCAGGCGAGGCAAGGAGAACCTTGTCGTTGAAGATGTTGAGGCCCTTGTTTTCCATAGCGCCGAAATTGAACGCCGAGACGGCAACGATCATGAAGATGTCGAGGTCGTATTCGCGGCCATAGGCTTCTTCGTCCCAGCGCATCGCGCGCTTCAAGGAATCCATAGCGTAGGTCGCTTTGCTCTCGTTGCCGTGTTCGACATAGACGCGCAAATCGACCTTACGGCCCGACATGGTGGTGAAGATGTCGCGGATATGGCCAAGGTCGCCGGCGACGAGCGCGAAGAGATAGCTGGGTTTGGGGAACGGATCGCGCCAGCGGGCGAAGTGGCGTCCGTCCTGAAGCTCGCCGGATTCGATGAGATTGCCGTTCGATAGCAGCACCGGAAGCGTCTTCTTGTCGCCCTCGATCCGGGTCTCGAACTTGGCGAGATTGTCGGGCCGGTCGAGAAAATAGGTGATGCAGCGAAATCCTTCCGGCTCGCACTGCGTGCAATAGATGCCGTTGGACATGTACAGGCCTTCGAGCGCGGTGTTCTGCGCGGGCGCGATCTCGGTTACGAGCTCGAGGTCGAAGGCGGCAAGGTGCGTGTGGATGGTGAGATTGTCGTCGGTCTCGACGTAATCGGCAGCCTTGAGCAGCTTCCCGTCGAGCTTCACGGACAGAAGTTTGAGCCCGTGGCCCTCGAGCACGAGCGGCTCGCTGTGCTCGGTCGCGCGGACGACTTCCATTTTCGCCGTGACGCGGGTCCGCGCAGGATCGAGCGCGAAATCGAGCGCCACCTCCGGGATGCGGTAGGGAGGGGGACGATAATCCTTAAGGTGGATGGCGCGAGGTTCGGCTGTTTTCATAAGGCGAAACGTAGCCGTCAAACTTCGCGTGTGGAAGCGCCTCCCTATGCCGCGGGGCGCGCGCGGGTGCGTGATCGGGAAAGAAACACGTGCGGGTTAGAAATGCCCGTCCTCAGTCTACGCCTTCGTTCAGATACGCCAACGCTTCGTTGGCTTTGGCGATGACGTCCTTCAGCTGGTCCTGCAGATCTTTCGGTGCTTTCTTGGCCCACTTGCTGAATTGCTCGACGATCGCGGCGAGCCGCGGCGAAGAGGCAATCAGGCGCGCCTGCCGCTCGATCCGTGTGGGCGAGAGCGCGTATTCCGCGCCGGGCACGCGCCAGCCGCCCCATTCGGCTTCGCCCGTCACGATGGAAGGGTAGGTTCCGGGATAAGGGTGATTCATCGTCTCGACCGGCGATTGCCACTTGTTCGGCGAACGCACGATGCGCCACTGGTCCTCGCCGTCCTCGACCTTGAGCGTCGGATCGGATTGCAGCTCGTCGGCTCCGAATTCACGCCCGAGCCCGACGTCGTAATAGACGCGGATCGGCTCATCGAGGCCTTTGGTCCAGTGCGGCACGACGCGCTCAATGAGCGCCCAAGTGCCGACCGGCTTCACATAGACTTTCTGATTCTTGTGGAACTGCGCACGCGCCATCGTCATCCCCGTGTGGCTTCAAGGACGATAGGCGGGAGCTACTAACCTCCCGTTAATGTCTGAAAAACTGCTGAAATCGCTGGTCTGTCTTAGCCGGCGTCGCTCAAGCGCTCGCGGCGTAAGGGATCGGGATCGAGCCGCTTGCCGGCAAGTGCGCCGAGCCAGTCGAGGCCTTGGGCTAGGCGCACGTTTTCGCCGATGACGATGATCGCGGGCGTATCGGCCTCGGCCGCCGCTTCGCCGAGATGCGCAAGCGTCGTCATACGCGTCGCCTGGTTTTCCAGCGACGCGTTGCTGATGATTGCCGCCGGCTCCGATGGCTCACGACCTGCCGAGATCAGCTTCGCCGCGATCTCGCCCGCATGCCTCCGGGCCATGTAGAGCACGATAGTGGGAGAGCCTTTGCCGATCGCCTGCCAATCGAGCTCGGGCGCGCGCCCGTCCGCTCCGCTTCCGGTGATGAAGGTCAAGGCTTGATTGGTGTCGCGATGGGTCGCTGGAATTCCGGCATAGGCGAGCCCGCCGATACCGGCCGTCACGCCCGGCACGATGCGGAAGGGAATGCCGGCGCTTGCAAGCGCAAGCGCTTCCTCGCCGCCGCGGCCGAAGACGAACGGATCGCCGCCTTTCAAGCGCAGCACCCGCAAGCCCCGCCTCGCGTACTGGACAAGTTGACGCGAAATCGTTTCCTGCCGGGGTGACGGTTTCCCGCCGCGCTTGCCCGATGCCACGACCTCCGCATCCGGTCGCTTAAGTGCCAAGAGCTTGGTATTGACGAGCGCGTCGATGAGAATGATGTCCGCTTCGGCGATGGCGCCCAGCGTGTGCAGCGATGCGAGCCCCGGATCGCCCGGCCCGGCGCCCGCGAGCCAGACCCAGCCCGGCAAGAGACGGGGGAGATCGAGCGTCTCTGTCAGGCGGCGCAGAGCGGCTCGATTTTCGGCACCGAGGGGCAGAATGTCTTAACCCATAATACACTCTCAGTAGTGTTCTTGATAGAATACCACATGCTCGACAAGTATAAAACGCGAATCACTATCCAGGCTAAAGCGGGCGAACCCTTTTTATGGCAGGCTCGTTCCGATAGGTCGAGTACGGGATTCGTGGATGAAGACGTTCGCTTTTTTCGTCATCTTGCTTACGTTTGCCTATCAGCGCGCGGCGGCTCAGGCCTGGAAAGAGTACAGCTTCAAAGACGCAGGCTTCGCCGCCCAGTACCAGGGCCAACCTAAGGTGGAGGAGCGATCCTACGCGTCCGTCTTCGCGAACCCGATCATCGAGCATGTCTATTCGCAGAATACGGGCGGAGTGGACTACGTCGTCGCCATCGCGGACTTCGGCAGCGCCAAGCCTGACGAAAACAAGGCGATCGATGAAGCCGCCACCGCCCTGATCGCGCGCGGCAAGCTTACGCATGACGAGCACGCGCGGGTCGATTACCACTATGGCCGTGAGATACGCGTCGAGGCACCGGACGGCACGAGCTACACGGATGCGATCTTCTTAATCGACAACAAGCTGTTCCAGATCGAGGTCGTTTACCCTTCCCAGAACAGCGATCCGGCGGGCAGCTCGGGCATCCATTTCTTCCAGCAGGCTTTCCGCCTCCTGTATTAACTTCGGAGATCGCATTGCGCTTTTTCGCCCTCGCCTTGGCCTTGGCCGTTGCGTCGCCTGCTTTTGGCGAGAGCTGGAAGGAATACAGCTTCAACGAGTCGGGCTTCGCCGCCCAATATCCGGGCAAGCCGACGGTCGAGGAGCGCGCCTACCAGTCCGCCTTCGGCAGCGGCCTCAAAGAACGCGTCTACGTCTTCAATGAAGGAGGCGTCGACTACATCGTCGCGGTTGCGGACTTCGGCAAGTCAAGGGCGAATAAGGACAAGGTGATCGACGAAGCGGCCAAATCCCTGATGGATAAAGGACGGCTTACGATCGACTATCCTGGCCGCATTGACCTGAATTTCGGCCGCGAGATCGTGGTCGTGGATCCGGACGGCACCAGCATCACGGACGCGATTTTTTTCGTCGACAAAAAATTGTATCAGATCGAAGTTGTTTACCCGATGACGAACAGCGATCCCGTGGGATCGTCGGGAATCGGGTTCTTCCAAACGGCGTTCCGGTTCCTGCATTAGGGGACAGTCGGGGAGGGGGAATTTGCGCGTCGCCGCTTTGCTTCTGTTCTCGCTCGCCGTCACAAGTGCCGCGGCCGCAGACAAATGGCGCCAGTACAACTATCTCGAGTACAGCTTCGCCATCAATTTCCCGGCGAGCCCGAAATCGGAATCCGGCACCTACGCCGGACCTGAAGGCGCCAAGCTTCCGTCGCACTTCTACTCGCTCAAAAACGAGGCCAATCTTTACCGCGTGACGATCGCCGACTTTTCCAAGACCAAGATGGACGAGAAGGAGGTCGTCGGCTTCGCGATGGGACGCTTGATGGAGATGGGCGAGATCACGCTCGATGTTCCAACGCGCGTGGATGCGGTCGATGGCCGCCAGTTGTCGGTTACCGGCAACGACGGTACCCATTCCTCCGTCGGCCTCTTCTTCTATCAGCACCGGCTCTATCTGATCGAAGGCATCGCATCCGATTCCGGCAGCAGCGACCCGACGCGGTTCCAGCAGTCGGCCCATTTCACCAATGACGCAAAGAAACTGTTCGGCCTCGATACGCCCTTCGGCGCGAGCGGTCATTTCTAAAGTCGGGTGCGATCCAAGGTCCCATGTTCGGCAAGCCCAAGAGCGACGTCAAACCCAATACGCCTGAGTTCGAGAATGTCCCCCTCATCTCGCCGAACGGTTTTCGCGAGTATGACGCGCGCTGGCTCTTCGAGAAGCAGATCAACTTGGTCGGCATCCAGGCCTTGGGGCTCGCACTGGGGCATTATTTCCACGAATCGGGCATTCGACCGAAAGTCGTCGTCGGCCACGATTACCGGTCCTATTCTCTCTCGATCAAGCAAGCGCTCATCGTCGGGCTCATGAGCGCGGGCTGCGAAGTCCACGACATTGGTCTTGCGCTCTCGCCCGTCGCTTATTTCGCGCAGTTTGCGCTCGACGCGCCGGCCGTCGCGATGGTGACGGCAAGCCACAACGAGAACGGCTGGACGGGCGTGAAGATGGGCGCCGAGCGGCCATTGACCTTTGGGCCGGACGAGATGAACCGCTTGAAGACAATCGCGCTCGAGGGCAGCGCCAAGGAACGAAGCGGCGGCCGTTATGTGCGTGTCGAGAACATGCGCGAAATCTATCTCGCCGACGTCACCAAAGGCCATCACCTGAAGCGCCGGATCAGAGTGCTCGCCGCCTGCGGCAACGGCACGGCCGGCGTGTTCGCGCCCGAAGCCTTGCGCTTAATCGGTGCCGATGTCGTGCCGATGGATGACGAGCTCGACTGGAATTTCCCGAAATACAACCCGAACCCCGAAGATCTGAAGATGCTCGATGCCATGGGGCACGCCGTGCGCGAAGCAAAGGCCGAGATCGCGCTCGGCTTCGACGGTGACGGTGACCGCTGCGGCGTGGTGGACGGCCAGGGCGAGGAGATTTTCGCCGACAAGGTCGGCGTGCTCTTGGCGCGCGATCTCTCCTCGCGTCAAAAGCACGCGAAGTTCGTCGTCGATGTGAAGTCGACGGCCCTGTTCGAGGTCGATCCGGTGTTGCGCGCGAACGGCGCGGTCACGGACTATTGGAAGACGGGTCACTCCTACATCAAGCGGCGCACATCGGAGCTCGGCGCGGTCGCTGGCTTCGAGAAGAGCGGCCACTATTTCTTCAATCCGCCAATCGCCCGCGGCTACGATGATTCCATCGTGGCGGCGATCGCGATTCTGGAGATGCTCGATCGCGCCGCAAAACCGATCGCCGAGCTCGTGCATGACCTGCCCAAGACCTGGGGCTCGCCCACCATGGCGCCGTTCTGCCCGGACGAGAAGAAATACGATGTCGTCGTTCGCGTCACCAAAGAGTACGAACACGCCCATGCGCGAGGCGACAAAATCCTCGGGCAGAAGATCGCGCGCATAGTGACGGTGAACGGCGTGCGCGTGACCTTGGAAGACGGCACCTGGGGTCTCGTGCGGGCCTCCTCGAACAAGCCCTCGCTTGTAGTCGTCTGCGAGAGCCCGGTCTCGGATGCGCAGATGCGCGCGATGTTCCACGACATCGACACGAGGCTATCGAACTACCCCGAAGTCGGCGAATACGATCAGAAGATCTAGCTACGCCGCTTCTGCGCGCGGGCCGTCAAGAAAGGCGAGCGCGCCTTCGAGCACACTTAACCCCGCGCCTTTGCGGCAGGCATGTTCGCTCAAATGCCTGCGGAAGGCGCGTGCTCCCGGCCGGCCGTGAAAGAGGCCCAGCATATGCTTGGTCATCGCGTTCAAGGGTACACCGTCTTCGAGCCGCGCCGCGATGTAATTGCCATAAGCCGCGACCGCCTCATCTACTTCTCGCGATGCTGCGCCGAAGAAACGGGCGTCGACATCGGCCAGTATCGCCGGAGTCTGATAGGCGGCGCGACCGAGCATGACGCCGTCAGCGTGCGGAAGATGCGCTTCCGCCTGATCCAGCGTTTCGATCCCGCCATTGACGATGATCGCGAGATCGGGGCGCACCGCTTTCAGCCCATAGACGAGCCCGTAATCGAGCGGTGGCACTTCGCGGTTTTCTCTAGGGGACAACCCGTTGAGCCAAGCTTTGCGGGCATGCACTGCAAACGTCCCGATGCCGCTGCGCGCGCAAGCATCGACAAGCGTAAACAATGCTTCCCTCGGCTCCTGATCGTCGACCCCAATGCGGCATTTGACGGTGACTGGTACGCGTACCGCCGCACGCATTGCCCCGACGCACTCCCCGACGAGTTCAGGTTCCCGCATCAGCGCGGCGCCGAAGCATCCCGACTGCACGCGGTCGGACGGACAGCCGACATTCAGATTGATCTCATCATAGCCGAACGCTTCGCCGATGCGTGCAGCCTCCGCCAGTTTGTTAGGCTCGGAGCCGCCCAATTGCAGCGCCACCGGATGCTCTGCTTGAGAAAACCCGATCAGCCGCTCGCGGTCGCCCCGAATCACCGCATCCGCCGTCACCATCTCGGTGTAGAGGCGGGCGCGTGCGGACAAGAGCCGATGGAGGAACCGACAGTGCCGGTCCGTCCAGTCCATCATCGGCGCCACAGCGAAGATTTTTTGTTTTACGATCAAGTACGGGAGCTCTTTGGAGGCATTAAATCCTTCTCTGGCGTATATCGGGCGGCAGGGCGGGCGCAAGTCTCGACGCCCCACGCGCCCTTCATTCGCCTCATTCCGCTCCCCACATAGGAGGGATGGAGCCGGAGCCGACAAAGACCGGTGAGGCAGCATTCAAGCCCGCGCGGTCTTCACATGCGCTGAGGGGCGATTATGCGGGCATACGGTCTGATTTCACCGTCGATCAGCCGCTCGACCACTATGCGCCCGAAGACCACGACCGCTGGCGGCGCCTCTATGATCAGCAGATCGAGCTGATGCCGCGCTATGCCGTGAAGGAGTACCTTGAGAGCCTAGAGCTTCTCGACATCTCCGACGGAACCCCCGATCTCGAACGCATCAGCCGGCATTTGAAGCGGCTCACGGGATTTGAGCTCGTCGCGGTTCCCGGTCTGATCCCGGACGAGGCGTTCTTCAAGCATCTCGCCAATCGGCGGTTCCCGGTGACCTGGTGGATCCGCGAGGAAGCCGAGCTCGATTATCTCGAGGAGCCCGACATCTTCCACGACCTCTTCGGCCACATTCCCCTCCTCGCGCATCCGGTTTTCGCCGACTACATGGTCGAGTATGGGAAGGCCGGCCCGAACGCGGCGCGCATGAACGCAATTCCGCTCCTGTCGCGGCTCTACTGGTACACGATCGAGTTCGGGCTTATCCGGACAAGCGATGGCTTGCGCGCTTACGGCTCCGGGATTCTGTCATCCCACGGCGAGACCATCTATGCCATCGATAGCCCGGTGCCCAACCGGCTCGGCTTCGACCTCGAGCGCGTGCTCGCGACCGAATTTTGCATCGACGCCTACCAGGAGACCTATTTCGTCATCGACAGTTTCGAACAGCTCTTCGCCGAAACGCAGAAGCCCTTCGCGCCGCTCTACGAGCGCATCAAGCTGCTAAAGCCCCATCCGGCGTATGCCGTGCTCGACAGCGACCGCGTCCTTCACAAGGGCCAGCTCGCCGCATCAGTGTAAACCCGAATCGCCTAACAGGTCCTCGATATCGGCTTCGGACAAGGAAAATGCAGCGCCCGCGGACTCGTCGAGAATGCCTCGAACCAGTTCACGCTTCTTCGCTTTCAGCGCTTCCATCTTTTCCTCGATCGAGCCGAGGGCGAGAAGTTTGTGGACGAAGACTCGCTTGCGTTGACCGATGCGGTGCGCGCGGCTCGCGGCCTGATCCTCGACGGCCGGGTTCCACCACGGATCGTAGAGGATGACGGTATCGGCGGCCGTCAGATTGAGCCCAACTCCACCCGCTTTGAGACTGACCAGGAACAGGGGCACGGCGCCCGATTGGAACTGTTCAATGGGCGTCGCTCGGTCCTTTGTGTCTCCGGTCAGCAGTGCATACT
>DASQHF010000047.1:0-5312 GCA_035632215.1 Micropepsaceae bacterium
CTGATCAAACAGGTAGTGGAAGAACTGCACGCCGAATTGCCGGGCTTGACACAGTTCGGCACGCTATCGCCGGTTCCAGGCTTCCGACGCTGGCTGGAGAAAACCTTGAATACCGACGGCGACGCGCTCTCCGAGGAAGAACGTCTCGCGATCCGAAGAGTGGAAGCAGATCGTGTGCCATCATCCAATGACGCCGACTGGGCCAATCTCGAACGGATGGACCTCCGAACCAAACGGCTGCTTCTCCGTCTCCTTGGAAGCTATCTGACCGACGCTAACAAGGGTGCGGGACCACAAGACCCAGTCGCGCGCTTTCATCTTGGCAACGGCGCACGGCTGGAGCACGTGCGCTGGGCGGCAAATCCGAGCGCGCGAGGCATAGGGGAGTCGAGGGGGATGATGGTGAATTACCTTTACGATCCCGCGACGATCGAGAGCAATCACGAGCAATTCGCAAAAGCGGGCAAGGTCGCGCATTCCCGCGAGATCGCCGAACTGCTGAAGCGGAGAGCCCGCGCCGAACCCAAAAAATCCGCTCCATGCGATCCGTCCGTGGTTGTTTCCGCCAATCGGTCAACGAGGATCGATCGCATCGCGGGAGACTTTGGGCCTCAAACGCCTTAAGTGGCGGAACTTAATCTGCTCTCCTTCGTGCTGCTGGCGGCAGTTTTGGGATGCGCAGCCACGGCCACCACGAGAAATTCGGAACGTTGCAGCATGCATGCAGAGCGTTCTGGTGAATTCTGGCACGGCTACCAACGTACTGATCGAACAATCCAGCGGTTATCCGACCTATTGTAATCTGCAACGACCTATCGTATATTGCGAATTGCAACGATGGTCGAGAAAGGTACTACTGGAATGCAGTCTTCGTCCCGCCGCTTTGATATCTTTGATTTCCTGAACGAGAAAAGCCAATGGAATCAGCCACCTTTGATAAACAATCAAACGAAAAATAATCAAACGGGCCGCGGCTCCGCGCCGGAAGGAGCCGCTGATGGGCAGAGGCGGGAGGCGCGGGCAACGGCCGTTACCGTTGGACTGTCAGATAGGACGGTTGGCTCGAAAGCGGTATGCTCGTTTTTGTTGAGCACATGAACCTGCGCTCCTTAACCCGATTGGACCGGGGATATCGCGAACACTCACGGATGGAGGGAAAATCATGAACAGAGCGCTCAGGAACGGCAAAACGGCGCTTGGTGGACTGGCGGCGATTGCGCTGGGTTTCGGCCTTCACATGGCGACACAGGCAGCGCCCGCAAACGATCCCTCGCCTTTGAGATTGCCCGGTCACCGCTACGATCTCCCGGCGACCGTGATCAGCGCTGCGCAAATCGAGGCGCACAAGCAGAGCATGCTTCAAGCCAAGGAGACCGATGTCGCGATGACCATGGTGAAAATGGGTGGCGGTTCGGACAACACCCAGATCGGGGTCAGCGTGGTGTTACGGCCCAAGGATGAGGATAACAAATACTATGCCGTCCATGACGACGTAGCCGAGGTCTACTACGTGATCGCGGGCAAAGGGACCATGAAGGTGGGCGGCACGATCACCGATTGGGAGAGGCGGCCCGTCAGCATCGAAAACGGACAAGGAAGCCGCGGCACGAAAGCGGTCGGCGCAAAGGACGTTACGATCGCGAAAGGCGACATGCTGATCATTCCCGCCGGCACGCCGCACAAATGGGAATCCTCCGACGAATTCACATACTACGTCGTCGTGCGCGCCGATCCTAAGGGCGTGGCTCCCCTCTTGCAGTTGGGCAAGGCTCAGTTCGTCAGGCCGAAATAGTCCACGACAGTTTACCCTCGGGCCGCGCGTAGCGCGGACCCGGGGGCTAACGCCGAAAGGAAATCGAGATGCGGAAGATCATCCTAACATTGCTGGTTGGACTCGCGCCCTGTTCGGTCTTTGCGGCGGACGGGCATGCACCCGGCACCGTCAAGCCGGACGCTCAAATAAAGTCGGAGCTGGATAAATCGACATCGCCCCTTGGCGTCGTCGCCGGACAAGCAACGACCGTCGTCGAAACCGGCACGGGCCAAATCGTCGTCAGACGCAGGAAGGACGGTCCGAACAACGCAAGCGTGCATGACGACGTGACCGAGATTTACAACATCGTCAGCGGTTCAGGCACGTTCGTGACCGGCGGAGCGTTCAAAAGCGCTCAAGACCGAACCGCGGGCATCACCGGCGGCCAGTCGCGGCACCTTCAGTCGGGCGATTTCGTCGTCCTGCCGCCCGGCACGCCGCATTGGTTCAGCAAGATCGACGGTTCGATCACCTACGTGGAGACCCGCTTCGCCACAAAGAAGTAGAGCCGAAAACTGCTGAGGTTGCTGTTCTGAGGCGCTTGCGGGCGACCGCAAAGGGCAGCACTCGAGCCGTATCAACGATGAGTGGCGGATATGTTTTACCTAGGGTCCCGCCGATGTCGAAATCGTCGATTGCCACTGAGAGGTCGGAAGGCGTTGGCACGCCTCATCGCATCACCGGAGCCGGAGCGGGCGGCGCGATTCGCACTAGGATGACCGCACCTCCCCTCTGGAAAGCGTCGATCACCTTGCCGAAGGACCAGGCGCCTGACGTGGTCGCGTTGTTCGAGCTTGCGCCGCCGACGCCGCAAGCCGTGCTGGTCGCCGAAGACCCGTTCGGGCCCGAGGCAACGGTCGAGGCGCTCTATCCGACGACGCCCGACGCGCAGCTCCTGAGCCGTCTCGTCGGACGACCCGTCAGCGTCGAGCCGCTTCCGGACCAGGATTGGATCCGCTCATCGCAAGAAGGCCTGCCGCCCGTGCGCGCGGGACGCTTCTTTGTCTATGGAGCGCACGATGAAGGCAAAGTGCCGCCGGGCGCAATTCCCATCCGGATCGAGGCGGGACTTGCCTTCGGCACCGGCCATCATGAAACGACGACCTTGTGCCTCTTGGCGCTGAGCAAGATCGCTCGCGCGACGAAACCCCGATCGGTGCTCGATCTCGGCTGTGGAACGGGCGTGCTTGCGATGGCGGCCGCGAAGCTGTGGCGAGGGCGCGTGATGGCCTCGGACATCGATCCCATCGCGATCGAAACCGCTCAGGCGAACGCGCGAGAAAACGGCGTGGAACCCTTGATCCGCTTTGCCGTTGCGGACGGGACGTCGAACCCCGCCATCCAGGCGCAGGCTCCCTATGATCTCGTGGTCGCGAACATTCTGGCCTCGCCCTTGACCAAATTCTCATCGGCCATCGCGGCGTTGCTCGAGCCGGGTGCAAGGCTCGTGCTTTCGGGTATCTTGAGAAGCCAGGAAAATCTCATCTTGAGCTATTACACGGCACACGGGCTTAAGCTTTCCGAGCGTTTGCGCGAGGGGCCGTGGTCGGCGCTGGTTCTTCGGCGCGGCTGAAGGTAATTTCGCTCCATGAACAAGCCCTTCCAGACTTTCGAAGACCAAACGGATGCATCGCACTGCGCGCCTCGCGTTGCCGCGTTGCGCGACGAACTGAAGCGCCGCGGGGTGGACGGTTTCCTCATCCCTCGCGCTGACGAACACCAGGGCGAGTACGTGCCCAAGCGCGCCGAACGGCTTAGCTGGCTCACCGGCTTCACCGGCTCGGCGGGCGTTGCGGCCGTACTCATCGAGAAGGCCGCCATCTTCGTCGATGGGCGCTACACGCTTCAGGTGCGAAATCAGACGGACACGAGCCTGTTCGAGACGCTCGACGTCATCAATGACGGGCCGGCCAATTGGATCGAGGCGAATTTGAAGAAAGGCGCAAAGCTCGCCTACGACCCGTGGCTGCACACGCAGGCGGGCATCGAGCGCTTGCGGACGTCCGTCGAGCGCGCCGGTGGGAGCTTGGTTCCGCTCTCCACCAATCCTGTCGATGCCGTCTGGCCGGATCAGCCGGCGCCGCCGCGCGCGCGCGCCGTGCCCCATCCCATCGAGCTCGCCGGCGAGAGCTCGCAGTCCAAACGCGCGCGTCTTGCCGCGGAGATGGGGAAACGCGGATACGATGCCGCGGTGCTCACGCTGCCCGACTCGATCTGCTGGCTCTTGAACATCCGCGGTGCGGACGTGCCGCACACGCCCTTCGCACTCGCCTTCGCGCTTCTCTATTCGGACGCGAAGGTCGATCTGTTCATGGATCCGAAAAAGAGCTCGGCCGAGCTCGTCGCCCATCTCGGCAATCAGGTCCGGTTGCGCGCGCCCGACGAGTTCGGCCTCGCGCTCGACGAGATGAGTGAGAAGACGGTGCTCGCCGATCCGAGCTGGGTGTCGGCCTTCGTCTTCGACCGGCTCGAAAAAGCCCAAGCGAAAGTCGCGCGCGCGGCCGATCCGTGCCAGCTCCCGAAAGCGTGCAAGAACGAGGTCGAGCTCGAGGGCACGCGCAAGGCGCATGTCCGCGACGGCCAAGCGCTCACGCGTTTCCTTGCCTGGTTCGCGCGCGAGGCGCCAAAGGGCTCGCTCACCGAGATCGACACGGTCGAGAAGCTCGAGGCATTCCGCCAGGCGACCGGGGCATTGAAGGATGTGAGCTTCGATTCCATCTCGGGCGCCGGGCCGGACGGCGCCGTGGTTCACTATCGCGTTACGCGGAAGACCAACCGCAGGATCCAGTCCGGTGAATTGTTCCTGATCGACTCGGGCGCCCAGTTCGTCGACGGGACAACCGACGTCACGCGCACGCTCGCCGTGGGCCAACCGTCGGCTGAGATGCGCGACCGCTTCACGCGGGTCTTGAAAGGTCACATCCAGCTCGCGCTCGCGAAGTTCCCGGAAGGCACGACGGGCGCGCAGCTCGACGCGTTCGCGCGCCGTCCGTTGTGGGAGGTGGGGCTCGACTACGGCCATGGGACCGGCCACGGCGTCGGCTCCTATTTGTCCGTGCATGAGGGACCGCAAAGCATTTCGCAGCGGGGCACCGCGCAAGCCTTGAAGGCGGGCATGATCTGCTCGAACGAGCCGGGCTACTACAAGACCGGCGAATACGGCATCCGGATCGAGAATCTGGTCGTGGTGCGCGAGCTCGGCGAAATCCCGGGCGGCGAGAAGAAAATGCTCGGCTTCGAGACCATCACGCGCGCGCCGATCGATCTCAATCTCGTTGACGTGTCGATGTTGACGAAGGATGAGCGCGAGTGGCTGAACGCCTATCACGCGTCAGTGCGCGAGGCGGTGGCGCCGGCGTTCGCCGACGACGCAGATGCCCGCAAGTGGCTGGAGCAGGCGACCCGGGCGATTTAGCCGGCTGCAATTCCACCTTCCACCCCCTCACCCGCTCGCGATATCGCTGCGCTCATCGCTCGCGACCTCTCCCCCGATGGGGGA
>DASQHF010000048.1:0-2201 GCA_035632215.1 Micropepsaceae bacterium
GATAGATCGGCACCGCGACGGACTTCGTCTTCAGGTCGGGCTCGTAGCCGCCGTGAATGGCGATGCTCTCCGGATGCAACCCTTGAAGCGTCTTGGAACTGCCAGGGCCAAGCTTCGGCTGCGGAACGACCCGGAAGGAAAGGCCGCTCACGGACACCATAAGACGTATCCCCCGAAGTTGGGCGCGACCTCATATCAGGGTCGCGCGCATGCCCTCGCTTGAAGGGCGTAGGCCAAGCTAGAGACCGAATTCGATAACGGAAGAGGATGTCATTCGTTCCGCCGATTGGACGTTTGCGGCCGGAACGCAAGCGCGGGATCGCGTGTTTAGATGCTCGAGCTGAAGCGGGACGGTTCTTGAGCATATTGAAACCCGGAGCGATCGGGACGGCGGCCCAGCTGCTTGTCGATCAGTTGGCGATCAACGGCGCGAAGCACATCTTCTGCGTGCCCGGCGAAAGCTATCTTCCGGTGCTGGATGCGCTCTACGACCGCGATATCGCGCTCACCGTCTGCCGCCAGGAAGGAGGCGCGGCGATGATGGCGGCGGCCGTCGGAAAGGCGACGGGCAAGCCCGGCATCTGCTTCGTCTCGCGTGGTCCGGGCGCCACGAACGCCTCCATCGGCGTCCACATCGCCAGCCAGGATTCCGATCCCATGATCCTCTTCGCCGGCCAAGTTAAGCGCGCGATGAGGGGACGCGAGGCGCTCCAAGAGCTCGACTACCGCGCCGTTTTTTCGACGATGGCGAAATGGGCAACCGAGATCGATGATCCGGCACGCATTCCCCAGGCTGTCTCGCACGCATTTCGTGTCGCGGTGAGCGGGCGGCCAGGTCCCGTGGTCATCGCGCTCCCTGAAGACCTGTTGAGCGAAGTGATCGCCGCCGCGCCCGAGCTACCGGCCATAGCGGCCGAAACCGCGCCTTCTTCGAGCGACATGGAGCGGCTGCGCGAATTCCTCAAAAGCGCGCGGCGGCCGATGGCGATCGCGGGCGGAAGCACTTGGTCAGAGGCAGGGCGCGACGCGCTTCGCCGCTTCGCGGAAAATTTCGGGCTACCGGTCGCGACCAGCTACCGGCGGCTGACGCTGTTCGATCCCCTGCACCCGAACTACGCAGGCGATCTCGGGATCGGGCCGAACCCTAAGCTCATCGCGCGCCTCCAAGATGCCGATCTCGTTCTTCTCATCGGCGGGCGCTTAGGCGAGATCCCGTCGCAGGGCTACACGCTCTTCGACCTGCCCTGCCCTCGCGCGACCTTCGTGCACATCTATCCGGACGCGGAAGAGCTGGGCCGCGTCTATCGTGCACGGCTTGCGATCCCATCGACGGGAGACGCTTTTGCCCTTGCCGCAGCGGCAATGGAATCTCCGAGTTCCGTTCCCTGGCGGGGCGAAACGCTCAAGGCCCATGCCGACTATCTCGCCTGGACCGAGAAAGCCACGCCGCAGCCTGGGAACGTCAATCTCGGCGAAATCCTTATCTGGCTGCGCGAGAACCTTGCTCCCGAGACGATCCTTTGCAACGGCGCAGGCAATTACGCCGCCTGGATTCATCGCTTCTACCGCTTCCGGAAGCTTAGGACCCACATCGCGCCGCTCGCGGCATCGATGGGTTATGGCGTACCGGCGGCTGTCGCGATGAAACGGCTTTATCCCGAGCGCACCGTTCTTTCCTTGAACGGCGACGGCGACTTTCTCATGAACGGCCAGGAGTTCGCGACCGCGGTCCAGTACGAGTTGCCGATCATCGTGATCATCTGCGACAATTCTTCCTACGGCACGATCCGCATGCATCAGGAGCGCGAGTTTCCCGGTCGCGTGATCGGCACCACGCTCGTCAACCCCGATTTCGCCGCCTATGCCCGAAGTTTTGGCGGTGCCGGTTTCACTGTCGGGACAACTAAGGACTTCGCGAACGCCTTTCGCGCGGCTTGCGCTTCGGCAAAGCCCGCCATCATTCATTTGAAGCTGGACGACGATGCGGCGACTCCGGCCACGACACTCACGCAAATCCGAGCGCGCTCGATGGTCGCAGCGGATCGACAACAAGCGTCAGCTAGGCCATGAGTCCAAGCTTCAACGACGCGGCACGTTCTTAGGGCTCGGGCGTTTTGTCTTGAGCGCGCGGCGTGCGTTGCGCGCGATAAGGAGCTTGAGCCATGCTCATCACCCATATCCAGCCCTTGGTCGCGCTCATT
>DASQHF010000049.1:0-5619 GCA_035632215.1 Micropepsaceae bacterium
AAGGGATTCCCCGAGAACGTCAACGTCGTCGCCGCTTTGTCGCTTGCGGGTATCGGTGCGGACCGCACCACGATCGAGATCTGGGCCGACCCTTCGCTGCAACGAAACGTGCACCGGGTCATTGTCGATTCCGATGCGGCGCGCTTCGAGATGTCGATCGAGAATGTTCCGAGCGAGAACCCGAAGACGGGACGGATCACCGGGCTCTCGGTGTTGGCGGCTCTGCGCAAGCTCCACGCGCCGCTGCGCGTGGGAACATGAACGGCGCGCCGCGCGGGCGAAAGCACGCGCCATTGGCGCTCCGGGTGAGGGGAAAGGTCGAAGCATCAATGAGCACGGTTAAATCAAGCGCCAAAGTCCCGACTACCGCGCTTCCCTCGGGCGAAACAGTCCCCATTCTCGGCCAGGGCTGCTGGAACATGGGCGAGAGCGCGGCGAAGCGGAAAGACGAAGTCGCGGCCTTAAAACTCGGAATCGATCTGGGGCTCACGCTGATCGACACCGCCGAGATGTACGCAAATGGCGGCTCGGAAGAGGTCGTTGGGGAAGCCATCGCGGGACGCCGCAAGGAGGTGTTCGTCGTCAGCAAGGTGCTGCCGGAGAATGCTACCAAGCGCGGCACGGTCGCGGCCTGCGAACGGAGCCTGAAGCGGCTGAAGATCGAAACGATCGACCTCTATCTCCTGCATTGGCGTCAGTCGGTGCCGCTCGAGGAGACGGTTGCCGGATTCGCGAGCCTCTTGAAAGCCGGCAAGATCCGCTATTGGGGCGTCTCCAATCTTGACGTCTCCGACATGGATGAGCTGATGCGATTGGCGGACGGAAAAGCCGTCGCGACCAATCAGGTGCTCTACAACCTTCACCGCCGCGGGATCGAATACGATCTCATCCCGTGGTCGGAGCGGAAGAAGATTCCGATCATGGCATACTCGCCGCTCGACCAGGGACGCCTCTTACGCTCGACCGCGCTCAAGCACATTGCCGAGAAGCATGGCGCAACGACCGCGCAGGTCGCGCTCGCTTGGCTTTTGGCCAAGGAGGGTGTGATCTCGATCCCCAAGGCTGGAACGGAGGAGCATGTACGCGAGAATCTAGGCGCGCTCAAAGTGCGGCTGACGCCCGAAGACTTCGCCCAGTTCGATCGCGCGTTTCCAGCGCCGGGAAAGAAGAAGCCGCTCGGGATGATTTAATCAGCGTGGCCTCTTGCAATTTTCCGCCCGTTTTCTTACATTGCATTTTGCAAACGAAAGATCATGTCGACGGCGGAGCGTGCTTTGATTTTTATCAATGGAAAATCAATCAGGAGCGGCCCGATATCGACGGGAGCGCGGTTTGATTTTTATCATTCGAAAATCAAACGGCAGCTGGTTCCACGGGTGACGCCAGAAAGCGAGGTCAGAACATAACTTACTGATTTCACTTAGCTATTCCGGACACGAGGAATAATCATTGCCCTCCCGTTAACCTCTGGAATATTGTATACCAGATGACTTCCCCAGTCCGCATTCCGACCGCCGCGCGGCCGGCTACGAGCGATGTTTCCCCATCGCCCATCAGGCTCACCCTCGCCCCGATCGAGACCTCGAGCTTCAAGAGCCAAGCCTACACCGCGCTCAAGAACGTCATCGTCTCCATGGACGTCTACAAGAGCCGCGAGGACATCCGGCTGGACGAGAGAAAGCTCGCCGCCGAGTTTGGCATCAGCCGCACGCCCGTGCGCGAGGCGATCGCCCAGCTCGAGCGCGAGGGCTTTGTCCGCTCGGTGCCGCGGCGCGGCATCTATGTCGTGCGAAAGACCAAGCGCGAGGTGATCGAGATGATCACCGCCTGGGCGGCGCTCGAGAGCATGGCGGCCCGCCTCATATCCGAGCACGCGAGCGATGAAGAGATCGCTTCGCTCAGGCGCATGTTCGCGACCTTTGCGGGCGGCGCGGTCGAAGCCAAGCTCGACGAATATTCGGAAGTGAACATAGAGTTCCATCAGGCGATCATCCGCATGAGCGGCAACCGCGTGCTCAATGATCTGGCCGTGAACCTGTTCAGTCACATGCGCATGATCCGTAGGAAGACGATCGGAGAAGGCGACCGCGCCTACCGCTCCATCCGCGATCACATGCACATCATCGAGGCGATCGAGGCGCGCGACAGCGATCGCGCGGCCGAGCTCGTGCGCGACCATGCGCTGGGCCTGGCCAAGCATGTCGAGCTCCACGCCGATTATCTGGACTGAGGCAAGGGTAAGGGAGGAAGGTCATGTCGGAAGCAGCAGTGAAACAACCGGTGGAAGAACGCGAGCTCACCGATGGCTTTCATCTCCTCATCGATGCGCTGAAGCTCAACGGCGTCAAAACGATCTACGGCGTGCCGGGGATTCCGATCACGGATTTCGGCCGCATGTGCCAGGGCGCCGGCATCCGCGTCATCTCGTTCCGTCACGAGCAGAACGCAGGCTATGCCGCGGCAATCGCAGGCTATCTGACGAAGCAGCCGGGGATCTGCTTGACGGTCTCGGCGCCGGGTTTCCTGAACGGCCTCACCGCACTCGCGCATGCGACGACGAACTGCTTCCCGATGATCCTGATGTCCGGCTCGTCGGAACGCGAGGTCGTCGATCTGCAGCAGGGCGACTATGAAGAGATGGATCAGCTCGCGGTCGCGAAGACGATGTGCAAGGCCGCGTACCGCGTGCTGCACGCCGCCGATATCGGTATCGGATTGGCGCGTGCGATCCGCGCCGCAGTGTCGGGCCGCCCGGGCGGTGTCTATCTCGATCTCCCCGCGAAGCTGTTCGGTCAGGCGATGGACGCCGAAGCCGGCCGCAAGTCGCTTGTCAAAGTCGTCGATGCCGCCCCGGCCCAGATCCCGGCGCCCGGCACCATCAAGCGCGCGCTCGATGTGCTCAAGAGCGCCAAACGTCCGCTGATCATCTTGGGCAAAGGCGCGGCCTATGCGCAGGCCGACGAAGACATCAAAGCGTTCGTGGAGAAGAGCGGCGCGCCGTTCCTTCCCATGAGCATGGCGAAGGGGCTCCTCCCCGACACGCATCCGCAATGTGCGGGTGCGGCGCGCTCGACCGTCCTGCAGAACTCCGACGTCGTGATGCTGATCGGTGCGCGCCTGAACTGGCTCTTGTCCCACGGCAAGGGCAAGGCGTGGGGCGAGCCGCACTCGAAGAAGTTCATCCATATCGACATCGAGCCCAAGGAGATGGACTCGAACGTCGGGATCGCCGCACCGGTCGTGGGCGATATCGGCTCCTGCGTGTCCGCGCTCTTGAAAGAGATGGGCAACAACTGGCCGGCACCGCCGTCCGACTGGGTCAACATGGTCAGCGCCAAGAAGGATGAGAACATCACCAAGATGGCGCCGCGGCTCATGAACAACAAATCGCCGATGGATTATCACGGCGCGCTGGGCGTGCTGCGCACCATCGTGAAGGAGCGTCCCGACGCGATCCTCGTGAACGAAGGCGCCAACACGCTCGATCTCGCGCGCGGCATCATCGACGTCTACAAGCCGCGCAAGCGGCTCGACGTCGGCACCTGGGGCATCATGGGGGTCGGCATGGGCACGGCGATCGCGGCCGCGATCGAAACGGGCAAACCCGTGCTCGCGGTCGAGGGCGATAGCGCGTTCGGCTTTTGCGGCATGGAGATCGAAACGATCTGCCGCTACAACCTCCCCGTCTGCGTCGTCATCTTCAACAATGACGGCATCTATCGTGGCACGGACGTTAATCCGGGCGGCGGGTCCGACCCGGCGACGACCGTGTTCGTCAAGGGCGCGCGCTACGACAAGATGATCGAGGCGTTCGGGGGTGCCGGCGTGAACGCCACGTCGCCCGACGAGCTTAGACGCGCCGTCAACGCAGCGATGGATTCCGGCAAACCAACACTCATCAACGCGGTGATTGATCCCGCCGCGGGCAGCGAGTCCGGCCGTATCGGCAATCTCAACCCCCAAAGTGCGATCAAGAAGAAATAGGAGGAGTGGGCAATGGCGAAGGCAAAGAAGATCAAGGCAAAAGCTGCGAAAAAGAAGGTCGCAGCGAAGAAGTCGCCGCCGAAGAAGATCGTGAAGCTTAAGCCGAAGAAGGTCGCGGCGAAGAAGAACGGCGCGCGAAAGAACGGCAATGGGTTGCCGAAGCCCTCGAGCCTCCCCTGGGGCAAAGCCGGCAAGGCGCTCGATGGCGTCAAGATCCTCGACTTCACGCATGTGCAGTCGGGGCCGACCTGCACCCAGCTCTTGGGCTATCTGGGCGCGGACTGCATCAAGGTGGAGCGGCCGGGCGTCGGCGATATCACCCGCGGCCAGCTTCGCGACGTGAAGGGCGCGGACTCGCTTTACTTCACGATGCTCAACGGCAACAAGCGCTCGATCACCATCGATTCGAAGCACCCCAAGGGCAAGGAGATCATCGAGCGGCTCGTGAAAACCTGCGACGTGCTGGTGGAGAATTTCGCGCCGGGCGCGCTCGACCGCATGGGCTTCACCTGGGAGTACGTCAACAAGCTAAACCCGCGCATGATCATGGCTTCGGTCAAGGGCTTTGGTCCAGGACCCTATGAAGAGTGCAAGGTCTACGAGAACATCGCTCAATGCGCGGGCGGCGCCGCTTCGACGCCCGGATTCCGCGAAGGGCCGCCGCTGGTTACCGGAGCGCAGATCGGAGATTCCGGGACAGGCTTGCATCTCGCCTTCGGCATCTGCGCCGCGCTTTATCAGCGCGTGCGCACGGGGCGCGGACAGCGCATCCTCTGCGCCATGCAGGACGGTGTGCTGAATCTTGCGCGCGTGAAGCTGCGCGATCAGCAGCGTCTGAAGCACGGGCCGCTTACGGAATACAGCCAATATGGCGAAGGCATCCCGTTCGGCAAAGCGGTTCCGCGCGCCGGCAATGATTCGGGCGGCGGCCAGCCGGCCTGGCTCCTCAAATGCAAGGGCTGGGAGACCGATCCCGACGCCTATATCTACTTCATCACCCAAGCGCCGGTGTGGGGCGAGATCTGCGATCTGATCGGCAAGCCCGAATGGAAGACCGATCCCGATTACGCCACGCCGCCGGCGCGGCTGCCGCGGCTAAAGCATATCTTCGCTACGATCGAAGAGTGGACCATGACCAAGGACAAATTCGAAGTCATGGAGATTTGCAACAAGGTCGACATTCCGGTCGGGCCGATTCTGTCGATGAAGGAAATCGCCGAAGATGAATCGCTGCGCAAGACCGGCACCGTGGTCGAGGTCGATCACCCGACCCGCGGGAAATACTTGACCGTCGGCAATCCGGTGAAGATGTCGGACTCGATCCCCGAGGTGAAGCGTTCGCCGCTCTTGGGCGAGCACACCGAGGAGATCTTGCGCGACGTGCTCGGCTATTCGGAGAAGGAAGTCGCCGACATCAGGGTCTCGGGCGCGATCACGCCGCCGGACAAGCCGCGCGCGGAAGCAGCATAAGAAGATAAGGGAAGGGGGCATTCGCCCCCTTCCCGACGAATCGACGGGAAGGAAGACGATGCGCATTGTGGTTCACGGCCAACAGGCCTTCGGCAAAGCGGTGCTGGAAGCGCTTTTGAAGCGTGGCGAGAACGTGATCGGGGTTTACGTCGCGCCGGAGAAGCC
>DASQHF010000050.1:0-52301 GCA_035632215.1 Micropepsaceae bacterium
CGGAGCGGCCGCTTTTCTTTTGGCCTATCGCGCTCTTTAGGTCTTCCTCTCCATGACATTGCATTTGATCAAGCTGTGTGTCGGCGCCGATAGCATCGAGGATCTCGCCGATTGGCAGAAGCGACGCGCGAAAGAGCGCAAGAAGAACGGTGGACCCGCCGACATCATGCATATCACGCGGATGACGCCGAAGCGCGCCGACGAGCTGCTGTCCGGGGGCTCGCTCTATTGGGTGATCAAGGGACAGATCGCGGTTCGCCAGAGGCTGTTGGAGCTACGGCCGGTGGCGCGCGAGGGCGTGCCCCATTGCGCGCTCGTGCTTGATAAGAAGCTCGTGCCAACCGTTCGCCGGACGCACCGCGCCTTCCAGGGCTGGCGCTATCTCGATCCCAAAGACGCGCCTCGCGACTTGCGCGCAAGCGACAAGGCCAAGCTGCCGGACGCGCTCCGCGCCGAATTGACGGAGCTCGGGCTGCTTTAGATTGCCATGTTGTCGATCAGGCGTGTCGCACCGATGCGCGCGGCGGCGAGCACGCGGGCCGGACGCTTAAGATCGCGCACGGGAAAGAGCGTTTCCGCATCGCGCACAGCGACATAGTCCACACGCTCAAATCCGGCGGCGATCAGGCGCGCGGCACCATGAGTTTCGGCCTCGGGAATGGAGGCCCCCTGGCGAACCCGCACGCCGACCTCGCGCAAGACGACGTTCAACAGTCCCGCAACCTTGCGCTGCTGCACGTCGAGGTATGCGTTGCGCGATGACAGCGCGAGACCGTCGGCTTCGCGGACTGTCGGTACGCCGACGACCTCCAGCCCAACGCCGAGATTTCGCGCGAGCTCTTTCACGACCAGAAGCTGCTGATAGTCCTTCTCGCCGAACACGGCGAAGTCGGACCTAGATTGGAGAAACAGCCTGGAGACAACGGTTGCGACTCCGGCAAAGAAATGCGGCCGGAAGTCGGTCTCGAGTCCTAGAGCGGGACCTTTGGGTGCGGCCTCCGCGACCGCGCCACTAGGGTAAATCTCGCTGACGTCGGGGCCATAGACAAGGTCGGTTTTACCCTGGCCTCGCAGGATCGCGAGGTCGCGCTCGGGATTTCGAGGATAGCGTCCGAAATCCTCGAGGGGCGCGAATTGGGTCGGGTTGACGAAAATGCTGACCACGACGCGACCGGCAAGTTCGGCCGCCCGCTCGACAAGTGCGAGATGTCCCGCATGCAGTGCCCCCATGGTCGGGACCAGCGCAACGCGCTCGCCATTCCGACGCCAGCGGTCCACATGCGTGCGCAATTGGGCTGCGGTCGTCACGACGGCAGGAGTTTCGGAGGGATTTGTCATTTCGTTCGAGACTAACGCGCGGGCCAGCGGCTGCGCTATCCTCCGTTTAAGCACGAAAGACCTGGATCATGCCGAACTTGCGCGAAGCCATCTCTGCCGCCTATCTCGCCGACGAGGACGCGATCATCGAGAGCTTGATCCAAAAGGCGCAGCTGACGAACGCGGAGCAGGCCGCGACGCATGCGCTTGCGACCGAGCTTGTGACGAGGCTGCGTGCCGGCCGCGATACGCGGCAGGGTGTGGACGCGTTCACCCAGGAATACACGCTTTCGAGTGAGGAAGGCGTGATGTTGATGTGCCTTGCCGAGGCACTTTTGCGCGTGCCCGATGCGGAAACGCAGGACCGGCTCATCCGCGACAAGATCGCGGGCCAGAACTGGGCGGGTCATCTCGGCCGCTCGCAGAGTTTGCTCGTGAATGCATCGACCTGGGCCCTGATGCTCACGGGTGAGATCGTTGGCGCCGCCGAATTCGAGGGCTGGGATTTCGATCTCATCTGGCGGCGCCTTGTGGCGCGGTTAGGCGAGCCCGTGATCCGCCAGGCCGTGACCAGGGCCGTGCGCCTGCTTGGCCGCCATTTCGTCCTTGGACGGACGATAGAGGAAGCGCTCGCCGAGGCAAAGCCTCTCAGCGACGAGGGTTATCGCTTCTCCTTCGACATGCTCGGCGAGGCCGCGGTGACGCAAAATGACGCGGAGCGCTATTTTTCGCATTATCATCATGCGATCGGCGCCATTGCCCGCTCTGTGCCCCGTACGAATGCGCTGTTCGAGCGGCCGGGGGTATCGATCAAGCTGACGGCTCTGCATCCTCGTTTCGAATACGTACAGCGGCAGCGTGTGATGATCGAGCTCCTGCCGCCCCTTGCGCAACTCTGCGCCGCTGCTTGCGAAGGCAATCTCTCGGTCGCGATCGATGCGGAGGAAGCGGACAGACTCGACCTCATGCTCGATGTTTTCGAGGCTTTGGGCGAGGAAGATTCACTCAAGAACTGGAACGGACTGGGGCTCGCCGTCCAGGGCTATCAGAAGCGGGCGCTCCCGGTCATCGAATGGCTGAAGGATCTTGCTAAGCGCCAGAATCGTGTGATTCCCGTCCGCTTGGTGAAGGGCGCCTATTGGGACAGCGAGATCAAGCGCGCGCAGGAGCAGGGGCTCTCGGATTATCCGGTGTTCACCCGCAAGATCGGCACGGACACGTCCTATCTCGCCTGTGCGCGGTCGCTCCTCTCGGCGCCCGACCGGATCTTCCCGCAATTTGCGACCCATAATGCGCACACCTTATCCGCAATCGAAGCGTTCGCCGGCAAGAACCGCAAATTCGAGTTCCAGCGCCTTCATGGCATGGGCGAGGCGCTGTACGAGCTCTATGGCGCAGTCGCGCGTCCAAGCCGGGTAGGGGCGGCCACGCGCATTTACGCGCCCGTGGGCTCGCACGAGGACCTGCTCGCCTATCTCGTGCGGCGCTTGCTCGAGAACGGTGCGAACACGTCCTTCGTCAATCGTCTCGCGAACGACAGGGCCCCGATCGAAGAGGTGATCGCTGATCCGGTTCAGGCCTTGAGCAAAGTTCAATCCAAGCGCAATCCACGCATCTTGAAGCCGGAAGCGATCTTTCCCGGCCGCCGCAATTCCTTTGGCGTTCTCTTGAGCGATCCGGTCGAGAGTGGCCGGCTGGTCTCGTCCATGCGCCGCGCGCTGGAGGCGCGTGTCCAAGAAGCCCATCCCTTGATTGCGGGCCGCATCCGGGCCGGGAAGCGAAAGCCGGTTCTGGATCCTTCCGACCATACTCGCCAAGTAGGCGAAATGAGCGAAGCATCCGACGACAATGTCCGCGATGCGTTCCAAGCAAGTGCCGGCGCGCAATGGGATTGGAACCGTGTGGGTGGGGCGCGTCGCGCCGAGATTCTCGAACGCGCCGCCGAGCTGTTTGATCAAGAGCGGGCGCATCTACTGGCGCTCATCGTGCGCGAAGGTGGGCGCACGGTTGGGGATGCGCAGAGCGAGTTACGGGAGGCGATCGATTTCCTCCGCTATTACGCGAAGGAGGCGAGAGAACACTTTTCTACGCCGCGTCCCTTACCCGGGCCGGTCGGAGAAAAGAACGAGCTTTCGCTTTCCGGGCGCGGGACCTTCGCCTGCATCGCGCCGTGGAATTTTCCGCTCTCGATCTTCACCGGTCAGGTCTCCGCAGCGCTTGCTGCCGGCAACGCTGTCTTGGCAAAACCGGCCGAGCAGACGCCGTTGATCGCCTCGGCTGCCGTGAATCTGCTTCATTCCGCAGGCGTTCCTAGGGAGGTTCTTCATCTCGTTCCTGGCGATGGCGCGCGCATCGGCCGGGTCCTCTTGACGGACCAAAGGCTTTCTGGCGTCGCCTTCACCGGATCGACCGAGACCGCCGCGATCATCAATCGCACGCTCGCCGCCCGCGAGGGGCCAATCCCCATCCTGATCGCGGAAACGGGCGGTATGAACGCGATGATCGTGGATTCGACGGCGCTGCCCGAGCAGGTTGCCCGTGATGTCCTTTCCTCCGCCTTCAACAGCGCCGGCCAGCGTTGTTCGGCGCTGCGCGTGCTCTTACTCCAAGAGGACGTCGCCGACCGCATGCTGGACCAGATTCTGGGCGCGATGGATGAGCTTGTGCTCGGCGATCCTTTCGAGCTTTCGACGGATATCGGTCCCATCATCGATGAGGAGGCGCGTGCGCAACTCGCTTCGCACGCGGAGCGGATGAAGCGCGAAGCGAAGCTGTTGCGGGCTTTGCCGCTCGCCCCCGGGCTCGAGCACGGGACGTTTTTTGCGCCGCATGTCTTCGCCATCGAATCGATGAGCGTGCTCAAGCGTGAGGTTTTCGGCCCCGTCCTGCATGTTGTCACATTTGCCGCCGACCGCATGGAAACGGTGTGCGACGCCATCAACGCGAGCGGTTATGGATTGACCATCGGCGTCCACAGCCGAATCGAGAGCACGGTCGAGTTCGTCCGCGAACGGGTTCTTGTTGGGAACATGTATGTCAACCGGAATCAGATCGGTGCCGTTGTCGAGGCGCAGCCTTTCGGGGGCGAGGGACTGTCGGGAACCGGTCCGAAGGCCGGCGGGCCCCATTACCTTCCCCGGTTTGCCGTTGAACGAAGTGTCACAGTCAACACGGCCGCCGCCGGCGGCAATGCGGCACTGCTGACCCTCGACGGAAACTGAGGCTTTTCACTTACAATCGGCCACCCGGGGGCGATTCGGGTGGGCAGGGGGATTGTATGAACGCTGAGGTGAAGCTCAGTCAAACCGTGAGTGCCAAGGATTCGGCTTCGAAGCGCGGCCATGTCATCGTTTTCGGGAATGAGAAGGGCGGCACCGGCAAGACCACAACGGCGATGCACATCGCCATCGCGCTCACCAATTTGGGCAAGAGCGTCGCGGCCATCGATCTCGACACGCGTCAGAAAAGCTTCGCCCGCTACATCGAAAACCGCACGGACTTCGTCAGCCGTTCGGGCCACAAGCTTGTTGTTCCCCACGTTCAGGTGATCGAGCGCTCGAAGGCGAACTCCGAGGCCGAGGACGCCGCCCGGCTGGAGGCCGCGCTCGCAACGGCGAAGGAGCTCGCGGACTTTGTGGTCATCGATACGCCCGGCAGCGATACGATGCTCTCCCGGTTGGGTCATGCGGCGGCCGACACCCTCGTCACCCCGATGAACGACAGCTTCCTCGATTTTGACCTGCTGGCGAAATTCGATCCCGAGAGCCTCGAAATCAAAAGCCCAAGCCTCTATTCGGAGTTCGTCTGGGACTGCCGCAAGCGCCGCCTGATGGCAAGGCGGGCCAATCTCGACTGGATCGTGATGCGCAACCGCGTCTCGGCGCTCGAGGCCCGCAACAAGCGCCGCGTCGGGGCCGCGCTGGAGCGGCTTTCATCCCGGGTGGGCTGTCGCGTTGCCCCTGGATTTTCCGAACGGGTGATTTTCCGTGAGCTTTTCCCCTTGGGGCTTACCATGCTCGACCTGCCCATCACGGGTCTTGCCATGCCGCTCACCATGTCCCATATCGCAGCGCGGCAGGAAGTCCGGGAGCTATTGGCCATGCTCCGCTTGCCTGGGATAGAAAAAGCCTCCGGCGCCTAGCCGGCGAGGAGAAAAATGTCTGCGCTGCTTGCCGGGCTCGCTCTGCTTGCCCTGCTGCTCTTATTGGCGCGCGGTTATACCCGCAGCGATCCCAAGCAGCTGGTCAAAGGCTTTCGCTTTTCCGGCGGCATTCTTCTCGTTCTTCTGACAGTCGCGTTCATCCTCTTGGACCGTTTCCCCGTCGCGATCCTGAGCGCGGGCGGTGCCTGGGTGCTTCTCTTCCGCACCGTTCCACCCTGGCATCGGCCGGACTTTGGCGCTGGGGGCATGGGAGGCGGTGCCGGACAGGGGCAGGAGCGTGGAGGACCGCCGCGCGTATCTATGTCGCGCGCCGAGGCGCTCAAAGTGCTTGGGCTCGAGGACGGTGCGAGTGAAGACGAGATCCGTGCCGCGCACCGGCGGTTGATCTTGCAAACGCATCCCGACAAGGGTGGAACGAGCTACCTCGCCGCCAAGATCAACGAGGCCAAGGATGTACTGTTGCGACGGTCTTAATTGATCTCGGCCGCGAAGCAGGAATCGCCGCGCTGGGCTATCTTCTTGCAGATGTCGCGCGCCTCGTTCTCGGCAAACGTTCCGAACCGCGCGCGATAAAGCGTATGACCATCGCCCGACGTGTAAGGCACGATGAGTTTCTGAGCCTGGCCGAGCACATCGATGGCACGCTGCGCATATTCAGCGAGCTGGGCTTCGGCGATCGCCTGATCGGCGTAAACCCCGATCTGCACGGCCCAGCGTTTCACGGTGGCGAGGCTGCTGGATTTGGCGGATCCTTTGTCCGCTGCGTCCGATGAAGTCAGCGACAAACTGGGCAGGCTCGCAATCCCTGCCGCCACATATTTCGGCGAACGGCGAGATCCCTTCGCGTCGGCCGTTTGCACCGGCCGTTTGGCCTGCGTGTCGATGACGGACGCGAGAACATTGTCGTCGCCGGTCGGATTGGTCGCGGTCTCGGTCATGTGGCCCTTGCCACCGAGCCAGGGCACGTCGGCATCGGCGATTGCCGTCGGATTCTCGTCGGCGTAGTTGAAGGCCGCGGTCAAGAGCCGCATCATCTCATGGTCGCGGGTCGCAGCGCTTCTGCCGCCCATCACGACGCCCAGAATGTGCTTGTTGTCGCGCACGACCGAACTCACCAGATTGAATCCCGAGTCGCGCGTGTATCCGGTCTTGATTCCGTCGGTGCCGTTAAAGGCCAACAACAGATTGTCGTGCTGGGCGTAGGTGCGCCCCTGGAACACGAACGAAGGCGTCGAAAAGTAGTGATAGTATTGGGGGAAATCATAGGCGAGATGACGTCCTAGAATCGCCATGTCGCGAGCGGTCGTGAGTTGCTGCTTGTCAGGAAGACCGGACGCGTTGTGGAAATTGGTGTTCACCATCCCGAGCTCGTGCGCCTTCTCGGTCATCTCGAAGGCGAAGTTGTTCTCGGTCTGCGCCAAAGCCTCGGCGATCAGCACAGCGACATCGTTGGCGGACAGCACGGTCATTGCTTTGATCGCGGTCTCGACCGGGACAGGATCGCCGATCTTAAGACCAAGCTTCGTAGGCTCCTGCTCGGCCACATGAGGCGAGGCGATGAGGAGTGTGTCGAGTTGGATCTTGCCTTGCTCGAGCGCGTCGAAAAGCAGATAGAGCGTCATCATCTTGGTAAGCGACGCCGGATAGCGAATCTCGTCCACATTACGAGCATAGAGGATGTGCCCTGTGGCCCCGTCGATAACCAAAGCCGCGTCCTTGTCAGGCGCGGGGGCAAGTACGATGCGTGGGCGTGGATTTCGAGCAGCCGCCGGAGCCGACGTCGTCGAGGCGACCATCGCAAACGCGGTCAAACAAGCCAACGCGAAGCCAAAGCCGGAGCGGCCCCTGTACCTCATGCTTTACAAGTCCTTTTTCGACGCAACACGTTGAACCGGAATGAGACCAAATTGTGTCTCTGCCCGCAAGGGCAATGTCGCCGAAAAAGCCTATTACAACGGATGTTTACGATAAACTAACTGGCTAAAACCGAGCCGTCTCAGGGGCTTCCCGCCGCTCCCAACCGGTTAACATCGTCCCTCACGACAAATTTGTTGCAGTGCAGCAAATTTCCTTGACAAGGCCTCAAATCGCTATCATATAGGCCATGCTGCACTGCAGCACAGATTCGCAACGAGGCAAACCATGGCTAAGACGACGAAAACAAGCACCAACGGTTCGGAGAACTTCGAAACCGCACTGCATACGGGCGCCGAGGCCGTGAAGGACGGCTTTGAGAAGGCGGCCAAGGGTTATGAGCAATTTGTCACTTTCAGCAAGGACACGGCCGAGGCGATGCTGAAGTCCGCAAACGCCGCCGGCAAGGGCATCGAGAGCTTCAACAGCGAGGTTTTCGCCTATGCCCGCAAATCGGTCGAAGACAGCGTTTCCGCCACCAAGGCGATTATGGCGGCCAAAAGCGTCGATGAGGCGATTCAGCTTCAAACTGAATTCGGCAAGAACGCGTTTGAAACCTATGTCGACGAACTCGCGAGATTCGGCGATATGGCCCTGGCTTTGGCCCGTGAGTCGGCCGAGCCCTTGCAGGCCCGCGTCAGCGCCTTCGCGAGCCTGGTACGCACGGCCTAGGCTCCCGCATAAGTTACCGCCATCAAGTCAAGGCCTTGGACGTGCGCTGGCCCGTCCAAGGCCTTTCGCTTTTTTTGCGCGGCTCGTAACCTTATGTTGTCAGCAAGGTGTTCTCATCCTTGGGTGAATGCGTTGGCGCAGGTTGCTTCGTTCGATGAGCTTTAGGATTGAGGTCGCGGGGCCCGGCCCGAGGAATGCGGGACCCACGCGGGGGGGCAACGGGGGCGGAGATGACCGCGACGGCCGCGGCATCGGTACCGGCATCGTCACCCGCACCCGGGCCAAGACGAAGAAGCCTTCGCTCTACAAAGTGCTGATCTTGAACGACGACTACACGCCGATGGAGTTCGTCGTGCATGTGTTGGAACGCTTCTTCGCCAAGCCACGGGAGGAAGCTGTCCAGATTATGCTCCACGTTCACCGCCACGGGGTGGGGATCTGTGGCGTGTATACGTTTGAAGTGGCGGAGACCAAGGTGGCGCAGGTGATCGAATTGGCGCGCCGTCACCAACATCCGCTACAATGCACGATGGAAAAGGAGTGACCTGAGTTGCCGTCTTTGTCACGAAGTCTGGAACAAGCCCTGCACCGCGCCATCCGGTTCGCGAGCGAGCGCAGGCATGAGTATGCGACGCTCGAGCATCTTCTCTTGGCGCTCGTCGATGATGCCGATGCGGCCCAGGTCATGCGCGCTTGCAACGTGGATTTGGAAGCACTGAAGACCGGTCTGACCAAGTATGTCGACGACGACCTTGCCACGCTCACGATCGAGGATGGCGAAGACGCCAAGCCGACGACTGGCTTCCAGCGTGTCGTTCAGCGCGCCGTCCTGCACGTCCAGAACTCGGGACGCGACGAGGTGACAGGAGCCAATGTTCTCGTGGCGCTCTTCTCCGAGCGCGAATCCCACGCCGTCTATTTCCTGCAAGAGCAGAACATGTCGCGGCTCGACGCGGTCAATTACATGAGCCACGGCATCGCGAAACGTCCCGGCATGAGTCAGTCGAAGCCCGTGCGCGGCGCCGAGGAAGAAGAGGAAAATTCCGAGAAGGTCGTCAAGCAGGGCACCGAGGCGCTCGAGGCCTATTGCATCAATCTGAACGACAAGGCGCGCAAGGGGCGGATCGATCCCTTGATCGGCCGCGACGCCGAGGTCGAGCGCACCATCCAAATCCTCTGCCGCCGCCACAAGAACAACCCGTTGTTCGTGGGCGATCCAGGCGTCGGCAAGACGGCCATCGCCGAAGGTCTCGCGCGCAAGATCGTCAAGGCGGAAGTGCCAGAAGTCCTGAAGGGATGCACCATCTATTCGCTCGACATGGGCTCGCTCATTGCCGGCACCCGCTATCGCGGCGACTTCGAAGAGCGCGTCAAGTCGGTGGTGAAAGAGCTCGAAGCCTTGAAAGGCGCGATCCTCTTCATCGATGAGATCCACACGGTCATCGGCGCGGGCGCGACGTCGGGCGGCGCAATGGACGCTTCGAACCTCTTGAAGCCGGCGCTGCAGGCCGGAACGCTGCGCTGCATCGGCTCGACGACCTACAAGGAATATCGCCAGTACTTCGAGAAGGACCGCGCGCTTGTGCGCCGCTTCCAGAAGATCGACGTGGCCGAACCCACCGTTCCGGATGCAATCAAGATTCTGAAAGGCCTAAAACCTTACTTCGAGGAGTACCACAAGGTCCGCTATACCGCGGAAGCGGTGAAGGCTGCCGTCGAGCTCGCCGCCAAATACATCAATGACCGCAAGCTCCCCGACAAGGCGATCGATGTGATCGATGAAGTCGGCGCCTCGCAGATGCTTCTCCCTGAGAGCAAGCGCAAGAAGGTCATCGGCGTCAAGGAAGTCGAGGAGGTCGTTGCAAAGATCGCACGCATTCCGCCCAAGTCGGTATCCAAGACCGATGCGGAAGCATTAAGGACGCTCGAGGACGATCTGAAACGCGTCGTGTATGGCCAGGATTCGGCGATCCACGCGCTCGCTTCGGCGATCAAGCTCGCGCGCGCCGGGCTTCGCCAGCCGGAAAAGCCGATCGGCTGCTATCTGTTCTCCGGCCCGACGGGCGTAGGCAAGACCGAAGTCGCGCGCCAGCTCGCGCGCGTCATGGGCGTCGAGCTCCTGCGCTTCGACATGTCGGAATACATGGAGCGTCACACCGTATCGCGATTGATCGGAGCCCCGCCAGGCTATGTCGGCTTCGATCAGGGCGGGCTCTTGACCGACGGTGTTGATCAGCATCCGCATTGTGTGCTGCTGTTGGATGAGATCGAAAAGGCCCATATGGATCTTTTCAACATCCTCTTGCAGGTGATGGATCACGGGAAACTGACCGACCACAACGGCAAGAAGATCGATTTCCGCAACGTGGTCCTGATCATGACCACGAATGCAGGCGCGTCCGACGCAGCGAAGGAGTCGATCGGCTTCGGCCGGGGAAAACGCGAAGGCGAGGACGAAGAGGCGATCAAGCGCCTGTTCACGCCCGAGTTCCGCAATCGTCTGGACGCCACGATTACTTTTGCGGCGTTGTCTCGCTCGACCATCGACCGCGTGGTGGAAAAATTCGTGCTCGAGCTCGAGGCCCAGCTCATCGACCGCGACGTCACATTCGATCTGACGCCCGAAGCCACGCGCTGGCTCGGCGAGAAGGGCTATGACGACTCCTTCGGCGCCCGTCCGCTCGCGCGTGTGATCCAGGAGAACATCAAGAAGCCCTTGGCCGACGAGATTCTCTTCGGCCGCTTGAAGAACGGCGGCACCGTGCGCGTGCTTCTCGACCGCGAGAACGATAAGCTCGCTTTCGAGTTTATTACTGATGAAAAGGCGGCGGCTCCGCCTGAAGAGGGCAAGAAGAAGCCCAAGGAAGAAGTGTAACCGGCCGATGGAGGTTCACATGTCGATGCAGATTTTGCGCAACTCCCTTATCGCGTCCGCCTGCGGCGCGGCGCTCCTCGCGGTGCCGGCTTATGCCCATCACGGCTGGGGCGGCAATGTCGATCAAGTGACCGACATGACCGGCAAGGTCGTGCAGAGCGTGAGGCTCGCAGGTCCCCACGCGACCATGAAGATCGACTCGGGCGGGCACGTCTGGGACATCACGCTCGCGCCTCCGTTCCGCACCAGCGAAGCGGGATTGAAGGAAGGCGCCATTCCCGTCGGCGAGACCGTGACCGTGCGCGGCAACCGCAACCGTGATCAGAAGAAGTTCGAGATGAAGACGATCATGGTGCAGTGGAACGGCAAGAAGTACGACGTCTATCCCGAACGCGAATAGACGCTTCACTTGACGCTCGCGCAGTTTGCGGCGTGGTTCGAGGGCTCGTTCCTGGGCCACGCCATGCGCGATTCCGGCGTCTGGACCTACGGCGTCGTCAATCTCGCGCACATCTTGGGCGTTGCGCTTCTCTTCGGCTCGATCGCGGTTCTCGACTTGAGGCTGATCGGAGTGTGGCGGCAAGTGCCGCTCGCGGCGCTGTCCAAACCCATCGTGCCGATGGCGACGATAGGGTTCCTCCTCGCCTCGATCACGGGCTTAGGCCTGCTGGCCACAAAGACGACCGATTATCTCGGCAATCCGTTCCTCTACGCCAAGTTTCCGATCATCGGACTGGCGCTTCTGAACGTGCTGCTGCTTCACCGCTCGGCCGCCTGGAAGGCGCATAGATTGCGCGACTTGTCGGATGGCGAAAAGTCGCAGCTGGCGCGGATGGGCGGCGCCTCGCTCGTGTTCTGGCTCGGCGCGATCAGCACCGGGCGCATGATTGGTTATTGGTGAGCCTAAACCGGATCGCCGTAGTGCAGCACCGTTAGCGGGGCATCGTAGAAATGATGCGAAGCCGCGCGCCATTTCTGATACTGCTCCGAGCCTCGAAAACCCACGGTATGGTCCTCGACCGTGTCCCACCAGACGAGGAGCAGATAGCTCCCCTCCTGCTCCACGCATGGCCGCACTTCGATCTTGTGGAAGCCCTTGCTCGCTTGAATGAGCGGGAGCGCTTCCTTTAGCGCCGCTTCGAACGCTTCTTCCCGTCCTGCCTTGATGGGAAGAATCGTGGATTCGACGATCATCGTCTCACTCCAGCGCCGCTCTGATCTTTTCGGCGAAGGTTTTGAGCTTGTCGGGATTCTCCATCTGGCGCGCATGCAGGCGGAAATCGACGCCGGCGCTCCGCGGAATGATGTGGAAATGCACATGGAAAACGCTCTGGCCGGCGGGCGAGCCGTTCAATTGCGCGATCATGATTCCCGGCGCGCCGACGCCCTTCTTCACTGCCTTGGCCACCCGCCGGGTCGTCGCCATCATCGCGGTCGCTCCTTCCGCCGAGAGATCGAAGATGTTCTCAGCCGGCTCTTTCGGGATGACGAGGACGTGGCCATCCGCCTGCGGCATCACATCCATGAAAGCGAGCGTCTTCGCGTCCTCGTAGACTTTCACCGACGGAATTTCGCCGCGCAGAATCTTCGCGAACACATTATTGGGATCGTAGGCCATTCTTTTGTCCTCATCGCGCTCAGGATGAGAGCAAATTAGAGGTTAGCTTTCAGCTTGTCGAAGGGTGGGATTTCCTGAACGGTGCGCGTTCGGCGAGCTCCTCTATGTGCTCTGCGACGGCCTCGCGCTCGTCCTCCAGATAATCGGCGACAGCGCGCCTCAATCCTGCGTGCGCGATGTAGTGGGCCGAATAGGTCGGGCGCGGCAGGTAGCCGCGTAAGAGCTTGTGTCCGCCCTGGGCGCCTGCCTCCACGCGCTCGAGCTTCTTCTCGATCGCGAAATCGATGGCCTGGTAGTAGCAGGCCTCGAAATGCAGGAACGGAACGTAGGCCGTGCAGCCCCAATTGCGGCCATAGAGCGTCGTCTCGTCGAAGAAATTGAGCGCGCCGGCGATGTAGCGGCCGTCCTGCTTGGCCATCACGAGAAGGATCTGTTCGCCCATGCTCGCGCCAACCATGCTGAAAAAGGGACGCGTGAGATAGGGCGGGTTCCATTTCTGGTTCCCGGTGGTCACGTAACAATCGAAGAACGCGTCCCACACGCTCTCAGTCAGGTCGCTCCCGGTGAGCCAGTCGAAACTTACGCCCTCGGCAATCACGGCAGCGCGTTCCTTGCGTAAGTTCTTGCGCTTGGCGGAAGCCAGCTCGCTCAGAAATTCATGAAACGAACCGTAGCGGTGGTTCTCCCAGTGGAACTGCTTGTCCGTACGCAAGAGATAGCCGGCCTCTTCCGCGATCCTCCATTCGCCTTCGGTCATGAAGGTGATGTGCAGCGAGGAAGCGCGCAGCTCTCCCACCATCTCCTGGGCGGCCTGGAGGAGGAGGCTTGCTGTGGCGTGCTCGTCTTCGCCGGGCCCGATCAGAAGCCGCCGCCCGGTCGCCGGTGTGAAGGGAACGCTCGCTTGCAGTTTCGGGTAATAGCGACCGCCGGCGCGCGCGAACGCCTCGGCCCAGCCGTGGTCGAAGACATATTCGCCATAGGAGTGACTTTTCAGATAGAGCGGCAGGAGGGCGATCGGCTTCTCATCGCGCTCCAGGACGAGGTGCACCGGCCGCCACCCGGTCTTCGCCGTCGCGGAGCCGGAATTCTCGAGCGCGGCGAAAAAAGCATGGCGCGTAAATGGGTGGGGGAGGCGCGCACCCAAAGGATTGGCCAGCGCGTCCCAAACCTTGGCTCCGATTTGGCGTGCTTCGCCGCCGAGTTTTGCCGCGATCCCGCTCACGCAATCTCGAATGTCGCTTCGATCTCCACCGCAACATTGCGCGGCAGCGACGAGCAGCCGACGGCCGCGCGCGCATGCCGGCCTTTATCGCCGAAGATTTGCGTGAAGAGATCGGAAGCGCCGTTGACCACTTCGGGATGCTGCGCAAAGCCCGGAACTGCATTGACGAAACCGGTCACTTTAACGACGCGACTTACGCGGTCGAGATCGCCGTCAAGCGCGGACTTTGCTTGTGCGATAACGTTGAGCGCGGCGAGCCGCGCCGCCGCTTTACCTTCTTCGACCCCGAATTCGCGCCCCAAGGCGCCGACGTATTCAAGGCCATTCGACCCGTGTGTGACCTGGCCCGAGACGAAGAGGAGAGATCCGGCTCTGACCCACGGGACGTAGGAACCTTGCGCCGGAGCGGGCGTGGGAAGCGCAATGTTCAGCTCTCCCAATCTCGCTTCGATGCGACCGCTCATCGTTCCTCTCTTGTGCTAGCAAGCTAACGCGTGCGGACGCATGTGGCGAGGGGGCTCCACACTCGATGCGAAAAGTGGTTAGGTCCTTGGGTAGGTATGGTGAGTACATGAAGAAGCTGGAAGATGCCACCGCGCCCGTGCCTTCGCAGCACGGGTTCTTCATGCCGGCGGAGTGGGACACGCATCGGCGCACTTGGATGTGTTGGCCAACGCGCCCCGAATGCTTCGGCGGACCGGAAGGAATGTTGCGGGCAAAACAGGCCTATGCGCGCGTCGCTCGCGCGATCTCGGCGTTCGAGCCGGTGACGATCGCGGCGCGCGCATCCGACTCGGCGGAAGCCCGTTTTGCGACCTGCGGCAAAGGCGAGGTCATCGAGGTCGCCTTGGATGATTCCTGGGCGCGTGATTTCGGCCCGACGTTCATCAAGAACCGCAATGGCCGGATCGCAGGCATTCAATGGGTGTTCAACGCCTGGGGCGAGAAGTATCGCCCCTACAGCAACGACGCGATGTTCGCGCGCCGGGTCGTGGACATGGCAGGCATGCCCCTCTACCGGGCGCCGCTCGTTTGCGAAGGAGGGGCGCTGCACGTCGACGGTGAAGGGACCTTGCTCACCACGGAGCAGTGCCTGCTCAACCCGAACCGCAATCCTAAAGCCACACGCGAAGCGGTCGAGGACTGCTTGAGGCTTTACCTTGGCGTGCGGCAGATCGTCTGGCTCGGCAACGGCTTCTCCGACGTCGAGACCGACGGGCACGTCGACAACATCGCGTGTTTTATAGCGCCCGGCCGCGTCATCGTTGGAATTCCCGGTCACAGTCATCCAGACCACGAGGCGGTCAAAGAGGCGATCCGCCGCCTTCGCGAGGCACGCGACGCGAACGGACGCAGTCTCGAGATCATCGAGCTACCGCAGCCCAGGAAACTGCGTCCATCGTGGTCCGGAAGCCTGCTCCAGACGAGCTACGTCAACTTCTCTCTCGCGAACGGCGCCGTCGTGATGCCAGCCTTTGGCGATGTGAACGACGAGAAAGCGCGCACGCTGCTCGCTGCCTGCTTTCCTGGCCGCGACATCATGCAAATCGATGCGCTCGATATCGTTCAAGGCGGCGGGGGCATCCATTGCATCACGCAGCAGGAACCCGGAGCTTAAGCCGTGGCAACGAGATTGGCCGCGGCCCAGTTCTCCTGTTCGTGGGATCGCGCCAAGAACATCGCGAAGGCCAAAGACATGGTGCGCGAAGCAGCCGCGAAAGAAGCCGATCTCGTGCTGCTGCCCGAGCTGTTCGAGACCCCCTACTTTTGCCAGGACCAATCGGCGGACCATTACGCGTTGGCACGAACCTTCGAAGACAATCCTCTGATCGCGGAATTTTCGGTACTCGCGAAAGAGCTCTCGGTCGTGCTGCCGTTGAGCTTCTTCGAGCGCGCGCACAACGCTTATTACAATTCGCTCGCGATCATCGATCGTGACGGTCGCTTGCTCGGCCGTTATCGCAAGTCGCACATTCCCGATGGGCCTGGCTATCAGGAGAAATTCTATTTCCGCCCCGGTGACACCGGTTTTCACGTCTGGACGACGGCGAGCGGCACACTCGGGCCCGCGATCTGCTGGGACCAGTGGTTTCCGGAAGCGGCGCGCATTCTCGCGCTCGAAGGCGCAGACGTGCTGCTCTATCCCACCGCCATCGGAAGCGAGCCGCCGCCCGCAACGCCGGTGGATTCGCGCGATCACTGGCGACGCGTCATGCAAGGCCACGCCGCGGCGAATTACGTTCCCGTGGTCGCGGCGAACCGTGTCGGCATCGAAAAGGGTCAAGCCAGCGAGCTGACCTTTTACGGATCCTCCTTCATCGCAGGTCCCACGGGCGAGATCGTCGCGGAATTGGACCGCGAGGAGGAAGGCGTCATCACGGCAAGCTTCGATTTTCCGGCGATTGCCAAAGCGCGCGCCTCCTGGGGGCTCTTTCGCGACCGCAGACCCGACCTCTACAAGCCGCTTCTCACCGGCGACGGCGATACGCAGGAAAACAAAACGCCCGCGAGCGTGAGCTCCGGGCGCGCCGATCAAGACTGACGAATTTGCTAGTTCAATTTCGAAACGGTACTGGCCGCTCAAAACCGGCCAGTACCTTCGAAACCCGGTCAAGCTGCATCACACTACGGCTAGTCGTTTGTGGCTCCTGGCAGCGCACGGCGCGCCTGATGAAGCGTTGTGGCGTCAAGCCCTTCGGCGGCCGCAAACCGTTCACAGATGGAATCATCGGATAGCACGAAATCGAGAATCGCCGCCAGAAGCTCCGGCTCTTCCGCCCGACGGCGCAATTCCGCCGGTTCGAGGCCCGTGATCGCGAGGAAGCGCTGAAGCGTTTCGGCATCGGCTGCGATATGCGCAAGAGCTTTCAAGGCCAAGGTTTCCGCCGCTGAGCTCCGCATCGTCAATCGCCCGTTAAGACATCGGGAATAAGACATCCCTTCGGCGAAGAAGGAAAGGCGCGTGCGACGCCGTTTACTTCTCGTTAACGGACTTAGCGCGTGGCGGAGCTTCGAGATGGATGCATCGGCAAAGACGGTTCTGATCGTGGAGGACAACGAGCTCAACATGAAGCTCTTCCATGATCTGCTTGACGCCCACGGCTACCGAATCCTCCAGACGAAAGATGGGATGGAAGCCCTCGATATCGCGCGTGAGCACCACCCCGATCTCATCCTGATGGACATCCAGCTTCCCGAAGTCTCCGGTCTCGAAGTGACGAAGTGGCTCAAGGAAGACGAATCGTTGCGTTCCATTCCCGTCGTCGCGGTCACTGCATTCGCGATGAAGGGCGACGAGGAGACGATCAGGCAGGGCGGCTGCGAGGCCTACATCTCCAAACCGATTTCGGTCACGAGTTTCCTCGAGACGGTCCGCCGTTTCCTCGGCTGAAGCCGCACGGGTTAGCCCCTCATGACCGCACGCGTCCTTGTCGTTGATGACATCCTCTCCAACGTCAAGCTGTTGGAGGCAAAGCTCGCGGCGGAGTATTTCGAAGTCCTCACGGCGTCGAACGGCGAGCAGGCGCTCGCCCGCGTTAATGCCGATCTTCCCGACATTATCCTTCTCGACGTGATGATGCCCGGCATGGACGGATTCGAAGTCTGCCGCCGGATCAAATCCAACACCAAGACGACGCATATTCCGATCATCATGGTGACCGCGCTCGACCAGCCGACGGACCGCGTCGCCGGCCTCGACGCCGGCGCCGACGACTTCCTGACGAAGCCCGTGGACGACACGGCCCTCTTCGCGCGCGTGCGCAGCCTCGTGCGCCTGAAGACCATGACGGATGAGCTCCGCATGCGGGAGGAGACGGGCCACAATATGGGGCTCGCCGATGCGGGCGAGATGCTTCTCGAGCCCGATCCTTCCGGCCGCATCCTCATCGTCGAAGACAGGCCCGAGTCGGTCGCATGGTTCAAGGCGAGCCTCGAGCCCAAGAACAACCTTGTCGACGTTTCCGGATTCGACGAGGCACTGGTGCTTGCCCGTGGCGGCGACTTCGATCTCATCGTGGTGAGCCTTGGGATCCGCGCTTTCGACGGCTTGAGGTTGTGTTCGCACCTGCGCTCGATTCCCGAAGCGCGCAACACGCCGATCCTCGTCCTCGTCAGCGACGGCGAGAACCGCAAGCTCACCCAAGCGATCGACATGGGCGTCAACGACTATCTGATGCGCCCCGTGGACCGCAACGAGCTCTTGGCGCGCGTGCGCACGCAACTGCGCAAGAAGCGCTACGGCGACAGGCTGCGCCACAACATGCAGCTCAGCGTCGAAATGGCGATCAAGGACCAGCTCACCGGTTTGCACAATCGCAGATATATGGCTCGCCATCTCGATACGCTGCTTAAGAATGCAACCGTCGGAAAGCCGATCTCGTTCCTGATCCTCGACATCGACTACTTCAAGTCCGTCAATGACACGCACGGCCACGACATCGGCGACGAAGTCTTGCGCGAGTTCGCGGGCCGTGTTTCGGCGAGCGTGCGCGGCATCGATCTCGCCTGCCGTTATGGCGGCGAGGAGTTCGTCGTGGTGATGCCCGATACCGACCCGGGATTCGCTTACGCGGTGGCCGAGCGCCTGCGGCAGAGCGTGGAAACGGCGCCCTTTCCCATCAGCCGCTCGCCCTGCCAACTGAATGTAACCGTGAGCATCGGAATTGCCTCCTCGCTTGGAGCAGGGGATACGTCCGAGAGCTTGCTCCACCGCGCGGACCAGGCGCTCTATCGCGCCAAGCGCGAAGGCCGCAATCGCGTCATCGCCGAGGCGGCGTAGCCGCCAGAAATCAGAAATCGGAAATCAGAAGTCAGAAGGGGCTGGTGCCGCTTCTGATTTCCGACTTCTGAGTTACTGCGCTATCGGCGCAGTGACTTCGTTGGACGCGGAGACGATCCTGATCGTCTTTACTTCCGGCGGCAGCGAGGCTACGCGCAACTCGGCTTCAACCGGCTGGGCGACACGGCCTGCATCGGGGTTTTGCGGTGATGTGGCGACGAAGCGAAATACCGCGATGCTCGGATCGCTCCCTTCCTCCGTTACCTGCGCAAGCTTGGGATCGGTCCAGCCCATCGATGATGTCATTCCCGATACGTGGATGATGATGGCTTCAGGTGCATCGGCGGGCCGGTTCAACGAAACGCTGTCGACCGAATTGACCGCCGTCTCGGTTCCGGGAGGGATCGATGGGGGTTCCGGCGCTGCCGGCGGCTGAGCCACCGGCGCCGGTTCGGCGGGAGCCGGCGGCGGCGCACTGTTCGTCGCCTGTTGCGATTGATTGCGGTTGCAGGCTGCGAGGACCAGCGTCAGCATGACGAAGGTCGCGAGCCCAGCTCTGCGCGTTGCCATGGTCATCCGGCGCCTCTTTTTAGATGTCGCCCAGCCGCAAAATATGAGGCGCCATCGGCCGGTTCAATCACCGACCGGTTGCGTTTGCTTCCCTCCCGCAGCCCTTACGGAGCAGGTGCGGGTGCGGGAGCAGGCGCGGGTTCCGCGGGTGCTGGCGGAGCCGCAGGCTCAGCCGGAGCCGGCGCTGCGGCTGGTGCGGGCGGCGGAGCGGGGGCGGGCGGGGCCGAACTCTGGTTGCACCCAATCAGAAACACCGTCGCAGCGGACAACACTATCGTATTGAATACATTGGCTTTCATCATGGTCCCTCGGGGTGATCTGGTTCTCACGCGGCAATGCAACGGCGTCACCTTGCGCTCGCCGCTGGCAAGACAACGCGCGAAATCCTGAGAAGACGAACCGCTGGGGAATTTTGATTCCGGGGGATGCCGTTCCGGCGCCCGAATTGATCAATTGAGAGGGATAAGGCAACGCAACCCGACCGGACAGAGCATCCGGCGGGCTGCGTCGCTTTGAAATTGAAAAATCAGTGACTTACGGCGCGGGCGCGGGGGCGGGAGCAGGTGCGGGTTCGGCAGGCGCGGGCGCGGCTTCAGCCGGAGCTGGCGCGGGTTCCGCCGCCGGAGCGGGCGCAGCGGCAGGCGCTTCCGCCGGAGCGGGAGCCGGAGCGGCGTTCTGGTTGCACGCCACCAAGAGGGTGGCCGTCGCGAGAGCAGCAAGGATTTTTAGTGACTTCATTTTAGTGGCTCCTATGCAGGCAAAAAATGAATGTGCGATTCCGATTAGAAGCTACTGAGTAATGGAGACGGGGGCCAAACTCAACGTTCAAATAGCCAATTCGCACAGAACGGGAACGTGGTCGGATGGCTTCTCCCAGCCTCTCACCTTGCGTTCGATCGAAGAGCTGACGAGCCGATCGGCGGCCTGGGCCGAGAGCAGGATGTGGTCTATGCGGATACCGTGGTCCTTAACCCAAGCGCCCGCTTGATAATCCCAAAACGTATAGCGATGCGGTTCGGCATGACAGGCGCGATACGCATCGGTCAGGCCGAGATTGCAGATGCGGCGGAACGCCGCGCGGGTCTCGGGCTGAAACAGCGCGTCTCCCATCCACGCCTTCGGATCATGGCAGTCCTCCGGGCTCGGAATCACGTTGTAGTCGCCCATAAGAACAAGCGGCTCCTCGAGCAGCAGCAGACTGCGTATATGCCGAGCAAGCCGCTCCATCCAGGCGAGCTTGTAGGCAAAACGCTCCGTACCCGGCGGATTTCCATTCGGGGCATAGATCGAGGCGACTCTGACCGCGCCGCCCGATTCGTTCGAGATCACGGCCTCGATGTAACGCGCGTGGTCATCGCCTTCTGAGCCAGGCAAGCCCCTCACCACGTCCTCGATCGGGCGTTTCGAGAGGATCGCCACGCCGTTGTAGCTCTTCTGTCCGTGGGTCACCGTGTTGTAGCCGAGAGTATCGAAGGCGTCCGTTGGAAACGCCTCGTCGGTGGTCTTGATCTCCTGAAAGCACACGATTTCAGGCGCCGCGTCAGCAAGCCAGGCGCGAGCGGTGTCCAGCCGCGCCTTCACCGAATTCACGTTCCAGGTGGCGATCTTCATCTAAACAGAGAAGCTCGTGCCGCAGCCGCAGGACGACGTCGCGTTGGGATTGTTGACGCGGAAGGCGGCGCCGATCATCTCCTCCACATAATCGATTTCGGCGCCTTTGAGAAAATCAAGCGAGATCGGATCGATCAGCACGCGCGCGCCATCGCGTTCGATCACGAGGTCGTCGTCGGAGCGCAAATCGTCGAGGCAGAAATCGTATTGGAATCCGGAACAGCCACCGCCGGTGACGGCTAAGCGCAGCATCGACGCGTCGGCGCCCTCCTTGAGGATTTCGTTGATGCGTTTTGCCGCCCGCGCGGTCAGGCGAACGGGTGCTTCGAGATTGGGTTCAACGCTCATACAAATGACCCTATCATGTTGAAGTCTATTTAGTCGTTGACAGGGCGATGTCCAAGTCGAAGCCGTTAGGCCGCCTTTCCGGGCCTCTGTTCGAGGCGCCAAAGCGGGGATATTTCGCGACGCTACCGGCGACCTCTAAAGGCCGATTCTGGCCCGAAGACGAGAGCCCCACGCGGAGCTGTTATCAGCGCGACCGTGACCGGATCATCCACTCGACGGCTTTCCGCCGCTTGAAGCACAAGACCCAAGTCTTCGTGCAGCATGAGGGCGACTACTACCGCACGCGGCTTACGCACTCGCTCGAGGTGGCACAGATCGCTCGCTCGCTCGCTCGCGTGCTCGGCGTGGACGAGGATCTTGCCGAGGCCCTGTCGCTTTCGCACGATCTTGGTCATCCCCCATTCGGGCATGCCGGCGAGGCGGCGCTCGATGCCTGCATGAAGGGCCACGGCGGTTTCGATCACAACGCCCAGGCACTCGCGCTCGTGACGCGGCTCGAGCACCGCTATGTGAGCTTCGACGGATTGAACCTGACCTGGGAGACGCTCGAGGGGCTCGTCAAGCACAACGGTCCCCTGACCGGACCCTCGTCGAAAGGCGGACCACTCTCCGATGTCATCGGGCAGTTTCCGTGGGACCTCGAGCTCGCTTCCTACGCGGGGCTCGAAGCCCAGATTGCAGCTCTCTCGGACGATATTGCCTACGTCAATCACGACATCGACGACGGACTGAGAGCCGAGCTCTTCGAAGCCTCTGATCTCGTCGGCGTGCCGCTGGCCGGTCCCATCTTCCGCTCGCTCCTTAACGATCATCCCCGCCTCGAGCGGGGTCGACTGATCGGCGAGGCGGTTAGGAGGGTGATCACGCGGATGGTGGTCGACGTCGCGGAGGAGACCGGGCGCCGGCTCGAACGCGATGCTCCCAAGTCGGTCGCCGACATTCGCGCACGGGGTCAATCCACCGCCGATTTCTCCGACGGGCTCAAGGAAGACTTGAGCGCGCTCAAGAGCTTTCTGTACCGCCGGATGTACCGCCACGAGCGCGTGATCGAGGTCATGTCGAATGCGCAAAAGATGCTGACCCAATTGTTTCAAGCTTTCATGACCGATCCGTCTCTGCTACCTAATGATTGGAGCGCACAATGCGGCGATCCTGGTGAGAGCCGCACCGCAAGGGCAGTTTGCGATTACGTGGCCGGCATGACCGATCGCTTTGCGTTGCAGGAATACCGCCGGATATTCCACATGGAATTCCCGCTTTGATGATGCGGGATGGGGCGCCCGCGGTGATTTTGAGACGCCCCCGGTGCTAAAAATGCAAGACGTTGACGATTCGTCGGAGTTCGCCAATGACCAACCCTCAACGTGGAGTCTACCAGCCGCTGGGCGACAACATTCCGCTCTACGACTTGACGGATGAGGAGATCGAGGAAGAGCGCTCGCGGCTTCCGCTTCTGATCGTCATCGCGCTCATCGTGTTGGCGGCGTTCACCGCAGTCGTATGGCTTGCCTACAATCAAGGTGTGGCCCACGGCCGGTCGAGCGCGGAAACGGTCGTCAATCCTCCGGAAGGCCCGGTTCGGACGGCCCCCGAGGACGCGAATGCGGCCGCAGGGACGCTTACCGGCCTCAAGATCTACGGCCAGCAAGTCCCGCCGGATAAGGAAGCTCAGGATTCGCGCTTGGCGCCTTCGCAGGGCAGCCTGGATGGCTCTTCGGTTCAGATTCTCCGTCAGGCCCCGGCCGAGCAGACCACCACCACGGAAGCCCCGCCGGCGCGGCTCGATCCGCCGCCAGCGCCAGCCGCCAAGCCGGCCCCAGCGCCGAAGGCACCTGCAGTGGTCGCAAATACGGCCGCGGCCGTGGGCGGCGTCCTTCTGCAGATCGGCTCTTACGAAAGCCCGGAGATCGCCAGTGGCGCCTGGGCAACGTTCAAGGCGCGGCATGCGGCAATCGTGGGCAGTCTTTCACAAGATGTGCAGAAGGCGGATTTGGGGGCCAAAGGGACATGGTACCGCTTGAGGTTCGGCCCGTTCGCCGACAAGGCGGCTGCCAACGCCGCCTGCGAAAAGCTCAAAGCCGAGGGGGGCACCTGTCTTGTTGCGTCGCCGTAAGGGCTGCGTGCTGACCTTATGAGGCTTGGATGTCGTCGACTGCCGCGGTTTATGGCTGTCAAAGTACCGAATTGCTCTCCGATGAGCACAGCTTCTTCAAGGATGCCCGTCCGTTCGGCTTCATCCTGTTCGCCCGCAACGTGGCCGACCCGGCTCAAGTCCGCGCGCTCTGCCAATCGCTGCGGGCGGCCATAGATGACCCGGGTGCACCGATTTTCATTGACCAGGAGGGTGGGAGAGTGGCCCGCCTCAAGCCGCCACATTGGCGGGAACGGCCTCGCGCGCGCCGTTTCGGCGAGCTTTACGACGGCGACCCCGAACTTGGGCGCGAAGCGGCCTATCTCTGCGCCCGGCTCATTGCCCATGAGCTTGCGATCCTAGGGATCACGGTGAATTGCGCTCCCGTGCTCGACGTCCCAGCCGCGGGTTCGCATGAGATCATAGGAGACCGGGCCTTTTCCGCCGATCCTGCGACCGTGATCGCGCTTGGGCGGGCCCAAATCGAGGGTTATCTCGATGGCGGCGTCCTTCCTGTGATCAAGCACATTCCGGGGCATGGCCGGGCCGAGGCCGATTCGCATTTGGCCCTCCCAAGAGTGGACGCCTCTGTCGATGCGCTGAGCGCGCACGACTTCGTCACCTTCCGGAGCCTCTGTGACGCGCCCATCGCGATGACCGCACACGTCGTCTATCAGGCGATCGACCCTCAGCGGCCCGCGACCACCAGCCCAAAGCTCGTACGCGACGTGATCCGCGGCGAAATAGGCTTCAAAGGGCTCCTCGTGAGCGATGATCTGTCGATGTCCGCCCTCGAGGGGCCACTTTCCACACGCACGAAGGCTGCGCTCTTCGCCGGTTGCGATATCGTTCTGCACTGTAATGGGCGATTCGACGAGATGAAGGCAGTGGCAAAAGAAGCAAAACCGCTCGCGGGCGATGCGCTCTTCAGGGCTCAAGGGGCGCTTGCCCACCTCCACCCGCCGGTCGAACTGGATTTCGCCTTGGCCGAAGAGCGGCTCATGAAGATGCTCGGGGCCGTCGCATGATGGATCCGGAATTCGAAAGCGCCGAGAGTTTCGAAGCGGCACCGATCGCACCCGAAGAAGCCCTGATCATCGAGGTCGACGGCTTCGAGGGCCCGCTGGACCTTCTTCTGGCGCTTGCACGCAATCAGAAGGTCGATATCGCCAAGATCTCCGTTCTTCAGCTTGCGGACCAGTATCTCGCCTTCATGGAGTCCGCGCGCCGCAAGCGGCTCGAGCTCGCCGCCGATTATCTCGTGATGGCGGCGTGGCTCACCTATTTCAAATCGCGCCTCGTGTTGCCGCAGGCGGCACCCGTGGGCGAGCCCGGAGCCGAGGAGATGGCTGCGCTCCTTCGCTGGCGCCTCGCGCGGCTCCAGGCCATGCGCGATGCCGCCGCTCGTATCATGGCGCGCGACCGCATGGGCAGGGACGTGTTTCCGCGTGGCGAACCCGAGCCGGTTCAGGTGATTCGCACGCGCAAGTACTCGGACACGATGTACGATCTCTTGACCGCCTACTCGCGAGAGCGCGTCAGGGTTCTCGGCCATCGCGTCTATGAGATGGTTCGACCGCCGATCCTCCTGATCGAAGAGGCGCGCGAGAGAATCGAAAGGATGCTTGGGAAAATCCCGAGCTGGAGTCTGCTGACGCGATTTCTGCCGCCGGATTGGACGAGCGGCGCCAAGCGGCGCAGCGCGATCGCGAGCATGTTTTCCGCCGCGCTCGAGCTCACGCGCGACGGCAAGCTCGAGCTCCGGCAGATGGCGCCATTCGGAGAGATTTTCCTCAAAGATCGCACTGAAAAAGCCGGGGAGCAAACAACGTGAATCGCGTAGTTCGATTGAGCGAGGCCCACATGGCCCATCCCGTCGACCCTGAAACCGCCGTGGGACAGGAAGCTTTCGAGCTCGATCCCGCGCATTTGCGGATTGTCGAGGCGCTGCTGTTCGCGGCGGCACAGCCCGTAGACGAACGCTCGCTTGCGGCTGCTTTGCCGCCGCAGACGAATGTCGGGGCCGTGTTGACCGAGCTTCAGCGCCAGTACGAGCCGCGCGGCGTCAACCTCGTTCGCGTCGCCGGAAAATGGCAATTCCGGACGGCGAAGGACCTGGGCTTCCTGCTTTCCAAGCAAGCGGTCGAGGAACGCAAGCTTTCCCGCGCGGCGATCGAGACCTTGGCGATCATCGCCTATCACCAGCCGGTCACGAGAGCCGAAATCGAGGACATCCGCGGCGTGATGGTCAGCAAGGGCACCGTTGACGCATTGATGGAGGTGGGCTGGGTTCGTATCCGCGGCCGCAGGCGCACGCCGGGACGGCCCGTGACTTATGGAACGACCGAGGCGTTTCTGGTCCATTTCGGGCTCGAGAACATCGCCGACCTTCCGGGCGTGGAAGAGCTCAAAGGTGCCGGCTTTCTCGATGCCGTTCCGCCGGCGGGCTTCAGCGTACCTAGTCCCTCCGATGCGCTTGGCCCGGATGAAGATCCCTATGAAGGCGATGAAGCGGACCTTCTTGCCCCGCCTGAAGAAAGTCCAGCTGCGGACGGCTGAAATCCGCGCGTAGACGCTTCGTATTACGCGTTTGCGGCGCTTCTCTCTCTCTAGTAAGGGAGACGCGACTTTGAGCGATTCCTTGCGCCTGCACCGATGAACGAAAGCAATCCAGCAGCATCCGTTTCTCCGCGCTCGGGCAAGTGGTTCGTCTTCGTTGCCGTGTTCATCGACATGGTCGGGATCGGGATCGCGTTTCCGGTCTTGCCGATCCTGGTCGGCGAATACACGACGAACACTGCCGCGCAGACCTATTGGGCGAACGCGCTCTCGGTGAGCTACGCCCTGATGCAGTTTCTCTGCGCGCCGCTGTTGGGAGCTTTGAGCGACCGGTTCGGCCGCAGGCCTGTCCTCATTACGGCCATCATCGTTCTCGGCATCCATTACTTCCTGATCGCGACGGCGCCCTCGCTCGTGATCCTGCTGCTCGCTCGCATTCTAGGCGGCATCACCGGCGCGAGCTTTACCGTCGCCAACGCCTATCTCGCGGACATTTCGCCACCACAAGAGCGGGCCAAAAGCTTCGGCTTCGTCGGCGCTGCCTTCGGGCTTGGTTTCACAATCGGTCCGATGGTCGGCGGCGTACTCGGCAACATCGACCTGCACTTGCCCTTCTATGCCGCGGCCGCGCTTTCGATGCTGAATGCGCTCTATGGGTATTTGGCCGTGCCCGAATCCTTGCCACGCGAAAGGCGGTCCGCGTTCTCGCTCGCCAAGTCAAATCCGTTCCGCGCTCTCGTCGCGCTCGTGCAGCATCACGCGGTCGGAAGCCTGGTGATCGTGTTCACGCTGTTCTCGCTCGCGCATATGGCGATGATCAACAACTGGGCCCTCTACACCCATTTCCGTTTTGGGTGGGGCACGCGCGAGAACGGATATCTGCTCTTCTGCGTCGGGCTGCTCGCCGCGATCGTGCAAGGCGGACTGATGGGACGCTTGGTGAAGCGTTTCGGCGAGGAGAGGCTCGCGCTCACCGCCATCGGGGTCAATGTTCTCATCCAAACCGGATACGGCCTCGCACAGCAGGGCTGGATGATGTACCCGATCCTGTTCTGCAGCATCCTCACCTTCACAACGGGACCCGCGATCCAGGGTGTCGTCTCGAAGACCACCGATCCGAAAGAGCAGGGCGTAACCATCGGCGCGATGCAGTCGATCAACAGCCTCGCCGCAGTCGTCGGACCGATCCTCGCGGGGCAGATCCTCGCCCGAGTCAGCAGCCTTCCCCCGACGGATTTCAGGGTAGGCGCGCATTTCTTCTTCTTGGCCTCGCTGAATCTGGCTGCCTTCCTGCTCGCCTGGCGGCGCCTGGCGCGGCCTGCCGCGCAGCCGGCGCAGTAGGCATGGAGACCGTCCTCGTTTCCTTAGGAGCCGTCGCCTTTGCGGAGATCGGGGACAAGACGCAGCTATTGGCGATCCTTCTCGCGGCGCGATTTCGCGCGCCGATCCCGATTATTCTCGGCATCTTCGCCGCAACGGCGGCCAATCACAGCCTGGCCGCGCTCTTTGGCGTCGCGGCGGCCGCTTGGCTCTCCTCGGGAGTGCTGACCGGCGTTCTCGCGCTCTCTTTCCTCGCCATGGCCGCGTGGACGCTGCTTCCGGATTCGCTCGAGAAGGAGCCCCGCCTGTTCGAGAAGTTCGGTCCCTTCGGCGCCACACTGGTATCGTTCTTCCTGATCGAAATGGGTGACAAGACGCAGCTCGCGACCGTTATGCTTGCCGCGCGCTATCGCGATTTTCTTCTGGTCGCGACCGGCACGACGCTGGGGATGCTGGTCGCCGACGTTCCAGCGGTCTATTTGGGCGAGCTGGTTGCGCGACGCGTTCCGCTCAAATGGATGCGTCTCGTCGCAGCCGGGATCTTCCTCTTTTTGGGCATCGCTGCCGCCCTCGATTGGGGCCGCAGGTTCTTGTTCGCCTAGCGCGCTTTCGTGCGCACACGTTTTTCGGTGCCGGTTTCGATCACCACCGCTTCACCGTGCTCGAGCGCGATGGCGAGCCGGCCTTCGCGCAAAGCGACCGCATCATGGCCGAAAATCTCGAGCCTCCAGCCATGCAGCGCGGCAACGCCTTCATCGTCGGCGGAAGCCAAGCGGTCGAGATCGTCCGCATCGGCGATCAGCCGCGCGGCGACGCCATACTGATGCGCGCGCAGGCGGAGCAGGGTCCTCAATAGATCGAGCGCGGCAGCCGAAGGCTCGCGCGTGCGCTTTCGCTCCGGAGTGATCTCGATGTCGGTGCGCGGATGCTCGAGGGCCTCGCGGACACAGGCGAGGAGGGCCTTGCCGCCCCGGGAATTCGCATAGCCGTTCGGGATCGCTCGTATCCGTTCGAGAGTCTCCGCATCGGTCGGCGGATGGGCCGCGATCTCGAGCAGCGCCTCGTCTTTTAAGACGCGGCTGCGCGGGACGTCGCGCGTCTGCGCCTCGCGCTCGCGCCACGCCGCGATTTCGGCAAGGACCGCCAAGAACCGGCGATTGTTCGATCGCACTTTCAAGCGCCGCCAGGCGTCGCTGGGATCGAGCCGGTAGGTGGCGGGATCTTTCAGCGTCGCTTCCTCTTCCTCGACCCAGCCCGCGCGGCCCGATTTCTCGAGCTCGCTGGCGAGCGTCTCATAGACGACGCGCAGATGGGTGACGTCGGCCAGCGCATATTCGAGCTGGCGCTTGGAGAGAGGCCGGCGGCTCCAGTCGGTGAAGCGGGCGGATTTGTCGATCTCGGACTTGGTGATCCTGCGCACCAGCGTTTCGTAGGAAGCGGACTCGCCGAAGCCGCAGACCATGGCGGCGATTTGCGTATCGAATAGCGGCTCGGGAATGACGCCTGCCTGATGATGGAAGATCTCGACGTCCTGCCTGGCGGCGTGGAACACCTTCATCACTTTCTTGGCCGCAAGGAGCTTGTAGAGCGGCCCGAGGTCGAGATCGGGCGCGAGCGGATCGATGATGGCGGCCGATTCCGTTCCGGCCGCCTGGATCAGACAAAGCTTCGGCCAATAAGTCTGGTCGCGCATGAATTCGGTGTCGATGGCGGCGAACGGGCCCTTTTCGAGCTCGGCCACGAAGGCCTTCAAGTCCGCCGTTTCCGTGATGATCCGCATCGGTCCTCCTTAGCGGATTCGGTCGGCGGTTGTCCCCTCCTCAAGGCAGTTTCACGGGCCTTTTCCAAGCCTTTCAGCCTGTTGCAGGGCTTGACTTCCCGGGCTCCCCTTTCCACAAACGCCCGCTTCTGTCCCGGACCTGTCTCCAAGATGCACGCCTATCGCACCCATACTTGTGGCGAACTGCGCAAAACCGACGTCGGCAAGCGCGCGCGGCTATCGGGCTGGATCCATCGGGCACGCGATCATGGCGGGCTCCTCTTCATCGACTTGCGAGATCATTACGGATTGACCCAGTGCGTCGTGGAGCCGGACAGCCCGGCTTTTGCGGTGGCCTCGGAAGGACGCTCGGAATGGGTCCTGACGGTCGAGGGCCCCATCGTCGCCCGGTCGGCCGACACCGTGAACCCGAACCTGCCCACGGGCCAGGTGGAACTCCGCATCGAGAATGTCACTGTGCAGAGCCGGGCGGAGGAACTGCCGCTGCCCGTCTTCGGCGACGTCGATTATCCGGAAGACATCCGGCTTCGCTATCGCTTCCTCGATCTACGCCGGGAACGGCTGCACCGGAACATCATGCTGCGATCGAACGTGATCCAGTCGATCCGGCGGCGCATGGTCGCGCAGGGGTTTACGGAATTTCAGACGCCGATCCTGACCGCTTCATCGCCGGAAGGCGCACGCGATTTTCTCGTGCCCTCGCGAATCCATCCGGGGAGGTTCTATGCGCTCCCTCAAGCTCCGCAGCAGTTCAAGCAGCTGATCATGGTCGCGGGCTTCGACCGCTACTTCCAGATCGCGCCCTGCTTCCGCGACGAAGACGGCCGCGCCGATCGCAGCCCCGGCGAGTTCTATCAGCTCGATTTCGAGATGAGCTTCGTCACCCAGGAGGACGTGTTCGCGGCGATCGAGCCGGTGCTTGCGGGCGTGTTTGAGGAATTCGCCGCCGGTCGCAATGTCTCTGGCACCCCGTTCCCGCGCATTCCCTATTCGGAAGCGATGCTGCGCTACGGCTCGGACAAGCCGGATTTGCGCAATCCGATCAAGATCGCCGACGTCAAGGACGTGTTCGACCGCGAGGACGTTGCCTTCAAGGCGTTCAAGAACAAGGAAGCCGTGCGCGCGATCCCGGCACCGGGTGCGGCCGCGCAACCCCGCTCCTGGTTCGACCGCATGGTCGATTGGGCGAAAGGGGAAGGTGCCGCGGGGCTCGGCTACATCGTGTTCGAAGAAGAGAACGGCGCGGTCATGGGCAAAGGGCCGATCGCGAAATTCCTGCCTGCGGACGCGATCTCGGAAATCGCCAGAAGGACAGCGAGCAAGGCGGGAGACGCCGTGTTCTTCGCCGCCGATCGCGAGGCGCGCGCGGCGCATCTTGCAGGCCATGCGCGATTGAAGCTCGGCAACGACCTCGACTTGAACAAGAAGAATGTCTTCGAGTTCTGTTGGATCGTCGACTTTCCGATGTACGAATGGAACGAGGACGAGAAGCGGATCGACTTTTCGCACAATCCCTTCTCGATGCCGAATTTCGACCATCAGAGATTTCTCGCGCTCGATACGGGCGACAAGCAGACGATTCTGGGCATCAAGGCTTTCCAGTACGACATCGTGTGCAACGGCGTGGAGCTCTCCTCGGGCGCGATCCGCAACCACAAGCCCGAGATCATGCTGAAAGCCTTCGAGATCGCCGGTTATGCGCGCGAGGAAACCGAGCGTCGTTTCGGCGGCATGCTGAACGCGTTTCGCTTCGGCGCACCACCGCATGGCGGGAGCGCGCCCGGTATCGATCGCATCGTGATGCTGTTGTCGGACGTGCCGAACTTGCGCGAAGTGACGATGTTCCCGATGAACCAGCAGGCGCAGGATCTCTTGATGGGCGCGCCGTCGGAAGTGACGCCGAAGCAGCTGCGCGAGCTCCACATCCGCGTCGTGCCGCCCGAAAAATCGCCTTAAACTAGGCAGTTTTCCGCCCCATTTCCGGTGTCCACTATCGGTCCCCTAAGGAACCGAAGCGTGGTTCCCGAATTACAAAGTTCGAAGAGGTAAGACGTGCGCTTGGCCGTTCACAAGCACGAACCGCGAGAATTGGAGGCTGACCATGTGGCGTTCGGTCATCATGTCCAGTTTGGTCGTAGCATTATTGGGTTCCGGCGCGCGGCTTGAGACATCTCACGCCGCAACCCGCAATATTTCCAATCAGGATTTCTTCGTGATGTTCTTCGTTCCGGGGAGCAAGGATATCTCACCGGAAGCGCGCTGGATCGTCGAGCAGGCGGCCGCGAGCGCGAAGGCGCAAGAGGCATCCGCGATCGAGATCGCGCTTTCGTCCGGGACGTCGCGAAGAGCGAGTCTTTCCGACATGCGCGCGGCGGCGATCGAAAAAGTGCTCTCGGCTGAAGGCCCGGAGATTCACTTCGTGCGCCGGCCGCTATCCAAATCCGAGATTTCGATTCCGGGCGCCGAAGACCGCGCCGAGATTCGGATCGTCCAGCGCTGATCCGTAAAGTTACGCCGCTGACCCCCAGACTTCAGTCGTCGTTTCGACGATGAGCGCAAGCTTCTTGCGTTCGATGTCCTCGGTCACGCGGTTGCCGTGATGGGTGCTCGCAAAGCCGCATTGCGGGGAGAGGCACAGGCGGTCTATCGGGAAGTATTTCGCGGCCTCATCGATGCGCCTTTTCAAGACGTCCTTGGATTCGAGCTCGGGTTTTTTCGAGCTGACGAGACCAAGGACGACCTTCTTGTGCTTGGGAATGAACTTCAACGGCTCGAAGCCACCGGCGCGGTCCGAGTCGTATTCCAGGAAATAGCCGTCGACGTCGGGCTGATTGAACACCACGCCCGCGACGCGCTCGTAGCCCCCTTCGGCCATCCACATGCTCTGGAAATTTCCGCGGCAGGTATGGACCGTGACGGTCATCGTCTCCGGTGCGCCGGCGGCAATTGCGTTGACGATGCGGGTGTAGTCGCGCGTGAGCTGATCGGGATCGAGCCCATCGGCGCGCACGCGCTCGCGGACTTGCGCATCGCAAAGGAAAGCGAAGGTGATCTCGTCGAGTTGAACATAGGTGCAGCCCGCCGTCGCGAGATCTTTCAGCTCCTCGTGGAAAGCCATCACGAGGTCGTTCCAGAATTCCTCGATATCGGGATAGGCGGTCGCGCTTACCGTCTTGCGCCCGCCGCGCATGTGAATCCAGGTGGGCGAGGGGAGGCAGACCTTCGGCGTGCGCCTGGTCGCCGCTTTCAAGAACTTAAAGCTCTCCAGCATCACCGGGCGCGTGCGCCGGATCTTCTCGGTGACCGTGAGCATCGAGCGGGTTTCGCCAGTCGCCCCATCTTCGCCATGGAAGGAAAGCGCGTAGCTCGTATGCGACGGCACGATGCCGGTGAAGCCGGTCAGGAAGTCGACGAGATAATGGCCGCGGCGGAATTCTCCGTCGGTGATCGCCTGTAGGCCGACGGATTCCTGGAGCGCGACCGCGTCCCGGATGGCTTGGTCTTCGCCGGCGCGCAGCTCATCAGCGCTGATCTGGCCTTTCTCGCGTTTCGCGCGCGCCTCATGCAGCGCCCGCGGCCTCAAGAGGCTGCCGACGTGATCTGCGCGAAACGGAGGCGCCATTTCAGTTCAACTTGGACGGAATTTCCTCGAGCGAGCGCTTTATCAGATCGGCGGCCCGTCTGTCATCCAAGCGGCTTGCGATCAGTTTTTCGGCCGCGGCGACCGCCGCATCGGCGGCGAGCGCACGGACTTCGGCAACCGCCTGCGCTTCGGCCTGAGCAATCTTCTCCTCCGCCTGCTTCGCCCGTCGCTCGACTTGCGCCTTTATTTGGGCGCGAGCTTCCGCGGCGTAACGCTCGGCTTCGGCTTTGGCGCCGGTGACGATGACGGCAGCTTCCTGGTCGGCGTCCGCGCGCTTCTTCTCGTATTCGAGGAGAAGCGCTTCCGCCTCTTCGCGCAGGCGGCGGGCGTCGTCGAGCTCTTTGGCGATCGCCGCGGCGCGCGCGTCGAGCGAGCTCGCGAGCATTGCCGGCACTTTCTTCCATAAGAGAATGCCGATGAAGATCAGCGTGCCGATGCCGACCCAAAACTCCGGATCTTTCAAGAGCTCGTCCATCAGCCCCTCTTGGCCGCAACCGCGCTCGCGGCCTCTTGCGCGCTCACCTCGACGCCGATGAGCCTGGAAACGATTTCAACCGCCGCTTCTGCGGCAGATTGGACGACGCTTGTGCCGGCTTTCGCGCGTTCCGCCGCAATGCGCGCTTCGGCCGCGCTTGTCGCGGCGTGCGCCTCGCGGTCGGCTGCCGCTTTGATCTCGTCGATCTCGCCGGTGATCTTCTTCCGGTTCTCATCGGCGAGTGCCAGCGCGCGGGCCCGAGCTTGCGCGAGATGCGCCTCGTAGCTCTTCAAGGCTTCGCTCGCGGTCTTCTGCGCCTTGTCCGCGGTCGCGAGGTCGCCCTCGATCCGATTGCGCCGGTCGGAGATCGCACCGGAGATTTTGGGGAGCGTTACCTTCCACAGGACGACGAACAGAACGGTGAATGTCACCGCGAGCCAGAATATCTGGCTCGGGAAGGTGCCGACGTCCATCTGTGGCAAGCCTGCCTTGCCGCCTGGAGCCTCGGTTCCTTCTCTTGTGACGGGAGCTGCCATAGGTCGTTAAGTGAACAAAATGATGAAGGCCATCACGACGCCCAGAAGGCCAGTGAATTCGCACAGAGCGAAACCGACCAGCAGATTCGTGAACTGGCCTTGGGCAGCGCCCGGATTACGCAAGGCGCCGGCGAGATAATTGCCGAAGATGATGCCGATTCCGACGCCCGCGCCGATCAGAGCGATCGAAGCGAGGCCGGCGCCGATAAGTCTTGCTGCGTCAACGTCCATTTTGGTGACTCCTTGTCGATGAGAGAGCGGGCCCCGCCGCTTGTCTCAATGTTCATGCAGGTTTAGGGCATCGTTCAAATAAATGCAGGTGAGGATCGCAAACACATAGGCTTGCAGGAATGCGATCAGGAATTCGAGCGCTGCGACGGCAACGATGGCGAGGAGCGGCGCAATCGAAAGGAAAGAAAGCGCGCCGCCCGCCGCGGCAAGGCCGATCACGAAGCCTCCGAACACGTTCAGCATCGTGTGGCCGGCGAGCATGTTCGCGAAGAGACGTACCGAGAGGCTTATCGGCCGGCTCAGGAACGAGATGATCTCGATCGGGATCAGCACGATGAGCATCACGAAAGGCACTTTCGGCGCAAACAGCGACAAGAAATGTAAGCCGTGCCGCCACAGGCCAACCACGATGACCATTAGGAAAACGAAGATCGCGAGCGAGAAGGTGACGATGATGTGGCTCGTCACCGTGAAGGGATGGATCAGCGGAAAGAGCCCGAGCAGGTTCGAGAAGAAGACGAACATGAAGAGCGTGAACACGAAGGGGAAGAATTTCAGCCCTTCCGTGCCCGCCGCCGAGCGGATCATGTCCCCGATGAAGATGTAGCTCAGTTCCGCGACCGACTGCATGCGCGATGGGATCAGCCGCCGTGACGATGCGCCCCAGGTTAGCACCAGAGCCGCTGTCGCTGCGACGATGCACATCCAAAGCGACGCGTTAGTGAAGGAGATGTCCAGACCGCCCGCATGAAGCGGTACGATCGGTTTCACCTCGAACTGTTCCATCGGGCTCGCCACGCGAGACTGCTTCCTTTCGCCTTGAGCCGCTCCTAGCGGCCTTGGTCCTTTTCCATCTGCCGTGCGGTGCGGACTACATTGAAGAAACCGGCCGCGACGCCAACAATGAACATGATAATGAGCAGGAACGGTGCCGTTCCGAACAGGTTATCGAGCGCCCAACCTATTCCGCCCCCAACGATCACTCCAGCCAGCAACTCCGTCACCAGACGGAAGGCGATACCCAGTTTCGAAGGAGGAGCCTCGTTTGGCCGGGATTCACCGCGTTGCCGCCGCGCCTTTTGCAGCCGTTCTTCCAATTCGGCAAGACGCTTCGCATCTTCCTCGTCGTCCGCCATGTGCGATCCGCATCTGGAGATTTCCGACGTGCCAAATCAGAAGGGAATGTCAAAAAGCGCGCGGACCATAGGGGCGGGTCTCCCCCCTGTCAAGCAAAGCAGAGCCACGGAAAAGCACTGATTTTCCTCGGCAAAATGACGCTGTGTCAGGGCGATGATCGAAGCGAAATTCATTCGGCGGCGATGACGCGCTCGGCCTCGGCAAGCGAAACCGAAACGAGCTGGCTCACGCCCCGCTCGGCCATGGTGACGCCGAACAACCGGTCCATGCGCGACATGGTGAGCGCATGATGAGTGATGATGAGGTAGCGGGTTTCCGCCATCCGCGTCATCTCGTCCAAAAGGCGGCAGAAGCGATCGACGTTGGCATCGTCCAAAGGCGCGTCAACTTCGTCGAGCACGCAGATGGGGGCAGGGTTCACCAAGAACACGGCGAAGATGAGCGCGATCGCGGTCAGAGCCTGCTCGCCGCCGGAGAGAAGCGACAGTATCGTGAGCTTCTTGCCGGGCGGCCGGGCAAGAATCTCCAAGCCCGCTTCGAGCGGATCTTCCGATTCGGTGAAGGTGAGCCGCGCTTCGCCGCCCTGGAACAGCTCCTTGAACAGACGCTCGAAATTCGCGTTGACCTTGCCGAAGGATTCCAGAAGCCGCTCCCGCCCCTCGCGGTTCAGCGTCTGGATGCCGCGCCGCAAGCGATCAATGGCGCCCTGCAAGTCCGCGCGGTCGGCGGTCAAGGATTGCAGCCGCTGCTCCTGCTCGTGCGCTTCTTCCTCGGCGCGCAAATTGACGCCGCCCAATTGCTCGCGCTCGGCCTTCAAGCGCTCGACCTTCTTCTCGGCCGATTCCAGATCGGGGAGTTCCGCGCCGGCTTTTAGTTCCGCGCGTGTAACCAGCTCGTCCGGGGTGGCCGACAATTCATCGCGAATGCGGCGGGCTAACTCGGCAAGCCGCGCGGTCGCGGACTCCGCCCGCGCCTCGGCGCCCGCGCGATCTTCGCGCGCTTCGGAAAGCGCGTGATCCGCCGCTTTTGCGAGCTTGTCCGCTTCGGCGAGGATGGTTTCCGCTTGCGCGCGGGCATCGGCTCCTTCCTTGCGGGCCGCTTCGGCCAAGTCGATCGCGTCCTGGAGACGCGACCGACGAGCGGCGATTGCGACCGGAGCAGCTTCGAGCGCGGATAGTTCGGTGGTCATTTCCTCGAGGCGGTTGTTCAGTTCCGCGATCTGCTGCGCGGCGGCCAACTGCCGCGATTTCCAGCGCTCCGTTTCTTCCGCCAACGCGGCTAGTCTCTGACTGCGCGCCAGAGCCTCGCGGCGCATCGATTCAAGCCCGGCGCGGGCGTCGCTCGCGGCAGTGCGGGCATCAGCGGCAAGCTCGCGCGCTTGCGCGAGATTGAGGGTCAACTCGGAAGCATCCGCCAAGGCGCTCAAGGCCTGTGAAGCCGCCTGCGCCGAGCGCCGCGCGTTCTCCTGCGTTGTGCTCAAGCTCCTAAGCTCGGCTTCGAGGCCCGCGAGCTTTGTCGCGCGCTCAGCAGCGACGCGAGCGGACTTGGCGGCTTCGTCTTGAGCCATGAACAGCTCGGATTCGAGCTCGCGCAATTTGCGCTCTCCAGCGCGCGCGGCTTCGCTCGCGGCCACCGCATCGCGCTGAGCGGCGGAGTAGGTCCCAAAGGCCGTGCTCCGTGCGGCCTTGGCTTCGGCAAGGCTTTGCTCGAGCGCCACCAACCGGTTGCGCTGTTCGAGACGAAGCGCCGACTGACTCGGCGCCTCAGAGGAAACGGAGAAGCCGTCCCAGCGCCACAAATCGCCGCGTTGCGTGACTAGGCGCTGCCCGGGAAGAAGCGCTTTTTGCGCAGCGCGTCCTTCTTCCTCGGTCACGACCGCGGTGAAGGCAAGACGGCGCGCGAGATGGGGAGGAGCGTCGACGAAGTTTGCAAGTGCCGTGCCCGCGGGCAGTTCCGGAATGTTGGCCAAAGATCCGAGATTGAGCCAGTGTTGGGGAGCGGCTTCATCCAGCGGCGCGTTGAGATCATCACCCAAGGCCGCTGCGAGCGCGGCTTCGTATCCGGGTTCAACTTTGACCGCGTCGATCAAGGGCGGCCACAGATCGCTTCCTTGCGGCCTCAAGAGATTTCCGAGCGCGCGGGCTTCGGCGTCGAGCCGCTGGACCTCGTGCTCGGCTGCTTCGAGCGGACTGCGCGCTTCCTTCTCCGCATTCAGTGTGGTGGCGTGGCCGCTCTCGGCCGCTTCGGCAGCAGCGCGCGCCTCGGCAATGGCGGCGCGCAACGCTTCGACGCGCAGCTCAGCCGATTTCACATCCGGCGCGGCAACGGCAATAGTCGCTTCGGCCTGCGGCGCCAATGCGGTGCGCTGTTCCTGTGCGCGGCTGGCGATCTCCTCGCCTTCCTCGCGTGCGCGCTCGTAGCTTGCCCGCGTTGCGTTGAGCTCGGCGAGTTCGGCCGTCAAGCGCTCGAGAATGCGCTCTCGCTCGGCGAGCGCTTGCGCAAATGTCTGAGCCTGCTCCTCGGCGTCGGCGAGCGCGGCTCCTGCGCTCGCATTCGCCGCATCCAGTTCGACCGTTTCGGCGTTCAGATCGGCAAGTGCGGCATTGGCGTCCTGCTCGAGGCCGACTTCGCGGGTGCGGTCCTGTTCGGCCTGACCGATGCGCTGGCGCATGCGCTGCGCTTCGTCGCGCGCGCGCGCCTCTTCGGCATGCAAGCTGTTGCGCTCGTGGATCAGACGCTGAAGCGCGGCGCTGCGCGCGGCTTCCGCTTCGCGCAAGGGGGGGAGACTCGCCGCGGCGTTCGCCTGCAGCGCGGAGGCCTCTGCCGCATGCGCCGTGCGTTCCGCGACCAAGTCCATCGCTTGCGCGAGCTGGGCATCTGCGGCTTGGGAGGCTGCTTCCAGTTCGCGCCAACGCAACAGGAACAGGATCGCCTCGGCCTTGTGGATGAGGCCTGAAAGATTGCGATAGCGCGACGCCTGTCGGGCCTGCCGTTTCAAACCTTGGAGCTGCGTATCGACTTCGGCGATGACGTCATCGAGGCGCGCGAGGTTCGTCTCCGCCGCTTTCAAGCGCAGCTCGGCCTCATGGCGGCGCTGATGGAGACCCGCGATGCCGGCCGCCTCCTCGAGGATCGCGCGGCGCGCGAGCGGCTTCTGATTGATCAGGATTCCGATCTGCCCCTGGCGGACAAGAGCGGGAGAGGCCGAACCCGTGGACGCGTCGGCAAAGAAGATCTGCACGTCGCGCTGGCGGACTTCGCGGCCGTTGATGCGATAGACCGAGCCCGCCTCGCGCTCGATGCGGCGCGAGATCTCGACGACGTCGAATTCGTTGTAGGGCGCCGGCGCCGAGCGATCCGTGTTGTCGACGAAGAGCATGACTTCGGCGTTGTTACGCATCGGACGCGTCCCGGCGCCGGCGAAGATCACGTCGTCCATGCCTGAGCCGCGCATCGAGGTCGGGCGGTTCTCGCCCATCACCCAGCGCATCGCTTCCAAGAGATTGGATTTGCCGCAGCCATTGGGCCCGACAACGCCCGTCAGCCCCGGCTCGATCAGAAGCTCGGTGGGATCGACGAAAGACTTAAACCCGTTGAGTCTTAAGCGCGTGAATTTCAAGCTTTACCTGTCCTGTCATTCCCCGCGCTTTGCCCATTCACTTGGCGACGAGCGGGTCCAAAATCATTTTCAGCTGATCGTACGGAATCTCGCCTGAATGCTTGACGCCGTTGATGATGAAAGTCGGCGTCGAGTCGACGCCGTATCGGCTCATTCCCTCCTGCCAATTGGCGTCGACGAGAGCGAGGTTCATGGGATCATCGCCGCACGAGTTCACTTTTTCCTGCGGCATTCCCGCCTGCCGTCCCATGTCCGCCAGTCCGTGCTGGATGTCCTCCTTGGTCAGCTGCCCGTTGCCGTCGAAATCCTTGATCCAATTCATCTGATTCGCGAACAGGAGATCAATGAAAGAAAAATATTGATCACCCGAGAAACAGCGCGCCACGGCCGAGGCGAGTCGCGCCGCGCCGTCCAAGGGATATTCGCGGAAGATGAGCTTCACCTTGCCGGTGTCGATGTAGTCCTTGGTCAGAAGGGGGATGACCTCCTTCTGGAAGGCCGCGCAATGCGGGCAGGTCATCGAGGCATATTCGATGATGGTGACTTTGGCATCCGCTTTGCCGTGCACCATGTCGGTCGGCTTGATCTCGACGCTCTGAGTCGTCGCAGCCAAGCCGGCGAGCGGACTACCGCCGAACAACCCGGACCACCAACTCGCGCCGAACGACCAACTTGCGCCGGCGACGACGACGACGGCGATGGCTCCATAGATCAGCGTGTTCTTGTTCATGGGTCAGCTCCCAAAAGGCTCAGGTGAGTTTGTGGCAGAGGGTGGCCTCAGGTTCAATCCGGGGGCCCGCTAATCTCGATCTAGAGGCTTTCGGCGCCGCTTCAGGCGCTCAAGCGCCTGTGACAATGGTGGGCCGGAAAGCGGCTCAGAGGAGGGGACGCTGCGGCCTTTCCGGGGGTGCTTGGGCAAATCCAAGTCGCCCGGAAGCTCTCCGGCCACGAGCTTCAGCCGTGCGATCCGGTTCGAGCCGAGATAGGCGTTCAGGCGCTGGATCAGCCGCCGCGTCTCGTGCTGGATGAGAACGGTCGAACCGGGCTCGCATTTGAGCGTCAGAATCGCGCCCTCGGGATCATTCTGTAGTTTGACGGGCCGCGCCACCTGGGCGACCTCGGCTCCGACGATTTCGGCCCAGCGAAGAACGACAGTCATATCGGTGAAGCCGGCACGCGCGAAAGCCGCCGCCGTTAAAGGAAGCGCATCCTCGCTTGCCGCATGAGCCCACCCTCTGCGTCGCGAACCCTCTTGTCCGTGTGTGTCTTTCGCGCTCATGTCGCTCATGGCCAGCGTGCCTGAGATTAGTCGAGACAAGCCGATCAAGGCGAGCGCAACGCGCGCGTTACTCACCTGGTACGACGCGAACCGGCGCGATCTTCCCTGGCGCGCGAAGGCGGGCCAAGTGCCCGATCCCTATCATGTGTGGCTGTCGGAGATCATGCTTCAGCAGACCACGGTTGCAGCGGTCGGTCGGTATTATCGCGTCTTCTTAAAGCGCTGGCCCGATGTCGAAAGCCTTGCGCGCGCCTCTCTGGACGAGGTCTTGGGCGCCTGGGCGGGGCTCGGCTACTACAGCCGTGCGCGCAATCTTCATCGCGCCGCGCGCGTCGTTGCGGGCGAGAGGGGTGGCGCGTTCCCGAAAACGTCGCAGGAGCTGAAAGCGCTTCCGGGCGTCGGTGGCTACACGGCGGGGGCCATCGCGGCCATCGCTTTCGGCGAACGGGTGCCGGCGATCGACGCCAATGCCGAGCGAGTGATCACCCGCTTGGGCGCAGTCGCGGAGCCGCTGCCGAAGATCAAGAAGCGGCTGGCCGAACTCGCCGACCCCCTCGTGCCTTCCGATCGCCCGGGGGACTTCGCGCAGGCGCTGATGGATTTAGGCGCGATGGTGTGCTTGCCCAAACAGCCTCTGTGCTTGCTGTGCCCGCTTGAGCCCGACTGCGAAGGACGAAAGCTAGGGATCGCGGGAAGTCTGCCGCGCAAGGCCGAGAAGCCGGAGCGGCCGCTCAAACGCGGCGCGGCCTATGTCGCGATGGACAGCCGGGCCGCGGTCTATCTCGTGAAGCGACCAGAGGATGGCCTGCTCGGCGGGATGCTTCAGCCTCCACTCGGACCCTGGCAGGCGGAATTCCCGACTGCGGCCGTGGCCAAGCGCGCCGCCCCGTTCTCAGGAGAGTGGCGAAAGAAGCTGGGGATTGTCCGCCACGGCTTCACGCATTTCGAACTTGAGCTCGAAGTTTACGTCGCCCACTTGGACAAACGGCCAAAAGGGGAGGGCCGCTGGCTGACTCCGGACGAGCTGACCGGCGCCGCCTTGCCGACGGTGATGCGGAAGGTGATTGCCCATGCCCTGGGTGAGACGCGGCGGCGTCAGCTGAGCTCGGCGCGGACGCGCTGACGCAGGAGGTCGATCGGCACGAGCGTGCCCTTGCTCTCGAAGTGCCAGAACGTCCAGCCATTGCAGGCATCGAGCCCCTGGACATGGGCCGCAATCCGATGGATCGAGCCACTGGCGTCGGCGCAGACGAGACTTCCGTCCGCCCTTACTTTAGCGCGGTGGCGTCGATTGGGACCGAGCAGCACGGCACCGGGGCGCAAGAGGCCGCGCTCGACCAGCGTCCCAAAGGGAATCCGCGGTTCGCTCTTCTTCGAGCGGGTCACCGCGAGTCCTTCGGGATCGGTGCGTTCGACGGCTTCGATCCGCCGGCGGGCGAGACGGACATAGTCGGGATCGCGCTCGATACCGATGAAGCGCCGCGACAGGCGTCTCGCCACCGCGCCGGTCGTGCCCGAACCGAAGAAGGGATCGAGCACCACATCGCCGGGATTGGTCGAGGCGAGGAGCACGCGATGGAGGAGGGCTTCCGGTTTTTGCGTGGAGTGCGCTTTCACCCCGCTCGCGTCTTTGAGCCTCTCCGCGCCGGCGCAAATCGGCAAATGCCAATCCGAGCGCATCTGAAGCTCTTCGTTAAGCGCCTTCATGGCTTCGTAGTTGAAGGTGTAGCTCTTCTGCTCGCGCGATTTCACCGCCCAGATCAGCGTCTCGTGCGCGTTCGTGAAGCGCCGTCCGCGGAAGTTCGGCATCGGATTTACTTTGCGCCAGATCACGTCGTTGAGGATCCAGAAGCCCAAATCCTGCATGATGGCGCCGACGCGGAAGATGTTGTGATAGGAGCCGATCACCCAGATCGCGCCGGTGTCCTTCAGTACACGCCGCGCGGTTTCGAGCCAGGCACGCGTGAAGCGGTCGTAGTCGGCGGCGCTCGCAAACTGGTCCCAGGCGTCATCGACCGCATCGACCTTGGAATTGTTTGGGCGGCGCAGCTCGCCTTCGAGCTGGAGGTTATAGGGCGGATCGGCGAAGACGAGGTCGGCACAAGCCTCCTCGAGTGAATTCATCGCCGTAACGCAGTCGCCCTCGATGATCCGGTCGATCTCGGTTCGACCATCCGACTTCTTGCCAGCCATTGCCCATCCCCGCAATTCACAGGAGGGCAACCTGATTCAAGCCGAGTCGCAGGTCAATAGGGCAGTTGAATCAAGAGGTTAAAATTGAGTCCTCAGGATTCACAGGACGCAAGATATGGTACACGGGCGCGAAGCTGCGGCGATGATGGCGGCAGGGGCCGAGCCGGTTTAAAGCCTCGACATGCTCGTCCGTCGCGTAACCCTTGTTGGTGATCCAGCCATAGCCGGGATGCTCCTCGTGCAGCGCGGCCATCATCTTGTCGCGCGTCACCTTGGCGATGATGGAAGCGGCCGCTATGGAGACGGACCGCGCATCGCCGTCGACGATGACATCGCAGCGGCATGGGAGAGCCGGCGGGTCATTGCCGTCGACGAGCGCAAAGGAGGGGGCCAGCCTAAGCGCGCGAATGGCGCGCGCCATGGCGAAATGCGTCGCCTGGCGGATGTTGACGAGATCGATCTCGTCGACGGTTGCCTCGCCGACGCCGACGATCGCGCATTCCATGATGCGAGCGAACGCTTCCTCGCGCGCTTCGGCGGTCATCTGCTTCGAATCGTTGAGACCCTTGGGGATGCGTTTGCGGTCGAGGATGACGGCGGCGGCAACCACGGGGCCGGCTAAGGGGCCCCGGCCGGCTTCATCGACGCCCGCTATCGGACCTGCCATCGTCTTCAGCACTCGTGCTTCGAAGATGTAATGGGGCATTGGCCCAGCCCAAAGTTCCCACAGCTATTAGTCATAGCGCGAGCGGGCAGGGCGGGCACAAGGGGCTCGCCGATCAACTCACAGGAGGTGAGGCTGGTTCAGATCGATAAGCTGAGCTGGTCTCCTGTTTTTGGTGGACGGCGGAATTTCGACGTGTCGAGCTCGCTGCGCGATTGGTTCAGATTGAGTCGCCGCATCGCGATCGCGAAGCGCTGCGCGATGAGGCTCGCATAGGGTCCCGTGCCACGCATCCGTGTGCCCCAGGTCGCGTCGTAATCCTTGCCGCCGCGCATCGAGCGGATGAGCGTCATGACATGCTTGGCGCGATCGGGGACATGGGCCTCCAGCCATTCGCGGAAGAGGTCCTTGATCTCGAGCGGGAGCCGCAACAGCGTGTAACCGGCGCTCGTGGCGCCTGCTTCCGCGGCCGCGGCGAGAATGGTTTCCATCTCGTCGTCGTTCAAGGCCGGGATCATCGGTGCCGTCATGACGCCCACCGGAACGCCGGCTTCGGCGAGCGCGCGGATTGTCTCAAGTCGTTTCGCGGGCGTGGAGGCTCGCGGTTCCATGCTGCGCGCGAGGTTCTTATCAAGCGTGGTGATGGAGATCGCGACTTTGGCGAGACCCTCTTTGGCCATCGGAGCAAGAATGTCGAGGTCGCGCACAATCGAAAATGATTTGGTTACTATGCCAACGGGATTCTTGAATTCCGCCAGCACCTGAAGAACGGATCGCGTCACGCGCCAATCGCGCTCGATCGGCTGATAGGGATCGGTGTTCGTCCCCATGGCGATGACTTGCGGCTGATAGGAGGGCTTCCTCAGTTCGGCATCCAGAAGCCTTGCGGCGTCCGGCTTGACGAGAAGCTTGCTTTCGAAATCGAGCCCCGGCGAGAGTCCGAGATAGGCATGGGTGGGCCTCGCGAAGCAGTAGATGCAGCCATGCTCGCAGCCCCGATAGGGATTGATCGAGAGGTTGAAGGAAATGTCCGGCGATGTATTGCGCGCGATGATCGTGCGCGTCGCGTCCTTGGTGACCTCGGTGCGCAGCGGTGGCGGCTCGTCCTCTTCCGCGCCCCAGCCATCGTCGAAGCGGACACGCCGTTCATCGTCGTAGCGGCTGGATTCGTTCGAGCGCGCCCCACGGCCTTTGAGCAACCGCGGATCGGCGGCAGATGTAAGGACCTCGACCATCCGGCCAATATAAGGCATCATGAGAACAAATCAAGAACATTAAGCAAGACAGGTTCAGCTGTGGTTCATCTCTGACATGGAAAAATGCTTGTATGGAAAAACCCTGATCGCGCCTCCAGATAGACGCTGGTATGGTGGCGATCCAAAGGAATCGCACAATGAGCAAGCTTTTCGGAGCACTTCTTGCGACAGCGCTGAGCGCGTCTGTCGTCGCTGGATCCGCGCATGCTGCGGTCGGCTTCTTCCACCAGAACGCTGGATCTCGGCCCAGTGGTAGTCAAAGCGGTCCAACCGCTGGAGGCAATACAGGTGGCGGTGGTTTCGTCGGCCGGCCAGGCGGCGCGGTCGGCGGTGGGCAGTTCTTCAACCGTCCCGGCGTAAACCGCGGTGGATTCGTCGGCGGTACCTGGCGCGGAGGCGATTGGCGCTGGCGCGGACGCCGCAGCTTCGGCGTCGTCTTCGTTGATCCCTGGTACGATCCGTTCTGGCCATATGGTTATGGCTTCGGATGGGGCTGGGGATGGTATGGCCCACCCTACTACTATGATAGGCCCGCGGCCGCATACGAATACGGACCGCCACCGCAGGATTACGGACCGCCGCCGGAGTCGTACTGGTATTACTGCAGCAATCCCGACGGCTATTACCCCTACGTCAAGTCCTGCAATAACGAGTGGCAGGCTGTCCCTGCGACGCCGCCCGGCGGTCCAGCTGGCCCGCAGAATGGACCGCCGCCGCGGACATCCGCGCTGCCCGAGAATTCGCCGGACGCTGGAGGCGGAGGCTAGCTACTGGTCCGTCGGCCGCGCTCTAACAGCCGCGGCATGATCTCGACGAAATTGCACGGCCGATGCCGTGCATCGAGCTGCGACTTCAGGATTCCGTCCCAGCCGTCCTTGACCGCGCCCGGCGAACCGGGGAGCGCGAAGAGATAGGTGCCTTGCGCAACTCCGGCGCAGGCGCGCGACTGAATGGTCGAGGTTCCGACCTTCTCGTAGGAGATGCGGTGGAAGAGGGCGGAGAAACCGTCGATCTCTTTTTCGAACACGCTGCGGAAGGCTTCCGGCGTAACGTCGCGCCCGGTGAGCCCGGTTCCTCCCGTTGAGATGATGGCGTCGATCTCTGGGTCCGCGATCCATTTCAAGAGCTGCGCGACGATGTCCCTGATCTCGTCGTGGACGATGACGCGCTCTGCGACGGCGTGACCCGCATCGCGCACGCGCGCTTCGAGCGTATCGCCCGAGGTGTCGTTCGCGCGCGTGCGCGTGTCCGACACCGTCATCAGCGCGATGCGAACCGGGATGAATTCGCGACTGTGCTCTGCCATCTTGGCGACGCTCTTATTGCGCCGGGTTTGTGCCCGATTGCTTGTACAAGGGCCATGAGCCCGCGGCCGCATCGTCGAGCCCGACCGCGGTCTGGCCCAAGCGCGTATGGTACATCCACATATTCATGAGCACACGCTTGATGTAGTCGCGGGTTTCGGGGTTCGGCACGCTTTCGATGAACAAGAGCGGGTCGCTGACGCCGTCGTTCAGCGTTTGCCATTTCATCAGATTGCCTTCGCCCGCGTTGTAGGCCGCGGCAAGCCCCACGAGATTTCCGTTCTGCCGTTCGAGAATATCGCGCAGATAATTCTGTCCGAGCGTCATGCTGTAGACCGGATCGTCGAGCCGCTTCTTGTTCGCGCCCGCAAGGCTGCGGTCATGGGTAATCACGGCCGCGGTCGAGGGCATGATCTGCATCACGCCGCGGGCTCCGGCGCGCGATAAAGCGGACGGCTGAAACCGGCTTTCTTGTCTTGCGAAGGCAAGCACGAGCGCCTGGTCGAGCTCGTAACCGTCGCGCGGTTGGAACGGCGGAACGGGATAGAGGCTCGTCAGATGGATCGCGCGCTCCGACGACGTTTCGGCGGCGCGCAGCTCGAGCGAAGGTTCGCCCAGATCGCGCGCGAGCGCGGCGAAGGAGGGATCGAGCGCTGGCTCGATCTCGCCGAAGGCGCGCGAGAGCTCTTCCGCCACGTTCTCGCGATGGCCGATCTGCCAGAGCCCGACCGCGCGATGGGCGGCATCGCTCTCCATCAGTTTCGCGAATGACACCGTATCGAGCATCGGCTCGACGAAATTGATGCCGGCGTCGCGGCCCAAGAGGCGCGCGGAAAGGAGGCCATAGAAGGTATCGGGTGCGGAAGCCGCGCGCTCATAGAGCGTCATCACACGCTCGGGCGCATTCGCCCGCATCCAGCTTCGTGCCGCCCAGAACGCTGCGCCTGCATCGGTGCGCGCCGCGTTGCCGGTGATCTGGGACAAAGCCTCGAAGTGCCGCGCGGCGGTTTCGAACTGGGCCGAACGATAAGCCGCCAGCCCGCCGATCCAATGGCATTCGTCGGCGCTCAACGAGCCGCGGGCGACGCATTTCTCGGCGCGGTCGAGCGCTATCTGATCCTTCGCATGCGAGAAATAATCCTGCGCCACGTGCGCGCTCAAGCGATCGTAATCGGACTTGGGCAACCCCGGGCCGGGCGAGAGCTTCTTCACCAGGGCTTCGGACGCCTCGGGCTTTCCTTCACGATCGAATTTGCGGATCTGCGCCGCTGTGCGCCGCGCCTGTTCCGAGGCCAATCCCGTCTCGCCGAAGGCATCGCCTTCGCCCGGAACACCCCGCCAGTGGATTCGTACCGGCGCGGGGACGCGCGTGTTCTTGGGCGCGCGTTTCTGAGCCAGCTGATGGATGCTCTCGGCACCTCCGAGCTCGCCGTACTTCTCCAGCCAGGCTTTCAGCTCGTTGAAGCTCGTGTGGTAATGGGGCCCGATATAGCGCTCCATGAGCACATAGCCCACGAGCGACTTGTCCTGGAGCCGTGCTTGAAGCGTGTCCGCGCGCTTCGCCTGTCCGCTCTTCTCGGCTTGGAAGATCTCGCCATAAAGCTTCACGTCTTCGGGCGAGAGCACGGTGAAGCCCACATGCTCTTGGGCACGAAGCGGAGACGCGAATACGATGAGGCTCAGGCCGAGCGCGATACGGACAATTCGATTCAATATCTGCTCCCGTCTTGCCGAAACCGATGGTGACGTCAGCCCACGGACGAAGCAAGCCCGAGTTCGCTTAATTTTTCGGAAACGGCCAAAAGATCGCGCCAGGCCAGGCGTTTTGCGGCCGGCTGGCGCAAGAGATAGGCCGGATGCAGCGTCGGCATCACCGGAATGGCGCGGCCGGCACTTGGATTCTGATAGACGAGCCATTTGCCCCGCAAGCGCGTAATCCCGTCGTGCAGCCCCAAAAGGTGCCGGACCGAGACCGCGCCAAGCAAGATCAAGATTTGCGGATCGGCAAGCTCGATATGCCGATGCAGAAAGGGAAGGCAGGCTGCGGCTTCCTCGGGCGAGGGCTCTCGGTTCTGCGGCGGGCGCCAGTTAAGGACATTGGTGATGTAGACCTTCGTGCGGTCGAGGCCGATGGAGGCGAGCATCAGATCCAGGAGCTTGCCCGCGCGCCCGACAAAGGGGAGACCTTGCGCATCTTCGTCGCGCCCCGGCGCTTCGCCGATGAGCATGATGCGGCCTAAAGGATTGCCGTCAGCAAAGACGGTATTGGTGGCATAGCGCTTGAGCTCGCAGCCGTCGAAATTGGAGACGGCGGTCTTTAGCTCTGCGAGCGTCGTGCAGGATGCGGCGAGCGCGCGGGCAGCGCCGGGAGCCGTGCCCAAAGACACGGCTTCGGCGCTTTTGGTGTTCGGGGCAGGGCGGGGCGGCACTTTCGCGACAATAGGCGCCCGTTCCCCAGCGGGAGAAGGCGCAGGGCGGATTGGAGTGGCGGGACGCGCCGCGAAACGATTAACCGGCTCTTCGAGCATCGCTTCATCCGCGCCGGCTTCGATGAGCCAGCGGAGAGCTTGAAAGGGATCGCGGAGGCGGTCGGTCATCGGCCGATGTTACGCAAACTTGGCGAAATGTCAGCCCGGCAATTTGCGCCCGTCGCGCGGTCGACCATTGACCCCGCTTCGACAGGGTCCATAAACACCCCATGAGCGAACAGCGCGAGAGCATGGAGTTCGACGTCGTCATCGTCGGCGCGGGGCCGGCGGGAGTTTCGGCGGCGATCCGGCTGAAGCAGCTCGCGCAAGCGGCATCGCGCGAGATTTCCGTCTGCGTGATCGAGAAGGGCGCCGAGGTCGGCGCGCACATTCTCTCGGGCGCGGTGATCGATCCGATTGCCTTGAATGAGCTCATTCCCGATTGGAAAGCTCGCGGTGCGCCGGTCGAGACGGAAGTCGCCGACGACCGGTTCTACTATCTCACTGCAACCTCCGGCATACGCATTCCGAATCTCTTGATGCCGCCTTTGATGAGCAATCGCGGCAACTACATCATAAGCCTCGGCCAGCTCTGCCGCTGGCTCGCGCGCGAAGCCGAAGCACTCGGGGTCGAGATCTATCCCGGCTTCGCCGCGGTCGATGTCGAGCTTTCGGAGAAGGACGAAGTCACCGGCATCGTCACGGGCGACATGGGTGTCGCCCGCGATGGACATCGTAAAGCGAATTACGCGCCGGGCATGGTCTTGAAGAGTAAGTACACGTTGATAGCGGAAGGCGCGCGCGGCTCTCTCGCCAAAAAACTGATCGCACGCTTCAAGCTTAATGCGACGAGCACGCCGCAGACCTTCGGTCTCGGCATAAAAGAGCTGTGGGAGATTCCTAAAGGCTCGCACAGGCCGGGCCTCGTGATGCACAGCATGGGCTGGCCGCTGACCAATCACACCGGCGGCGGCTCGTTCGTCTATCACTACGGCGACAGACTGGTGGCCGTCGGCTTCGTGGTCCATCTCGATTACCGCAATCCCTATCTCTCGCCCTTCGACGAGTTTCAGCGCTTCAAGACTCACAAGATGATCCGCCCGATGCTCGAGGGCGGACGGCGCATCGCTTATGGCGCGCGCGCGATCACCGAGGGTGGACTGCAAGCCGTGCCGAAGCTCGTGTTTAAAGGCGGCGCGCTCATCGGCTGCGCGGCGGGCTTCGTCAATGTGCCGCGGATAAAGGGCAGCCACAATGCGATGAAGACGGGGATGCTCGCCGCTCAATCCGTGTTCAAGGCGCTGCAAGAAGACCGCGCGCATGACGAGCTCGGCGATTACGAAACTGCTTACAGGACGTCTTGGGTCTACAAGGACCTTCAGCGGGTGAGGAACGTCAAACCTCTATGGTCCCGTTTCGGCACGCTTCTAGGTGTGCCCTTGAGCGGCTTCGACATGTGGGCGAACCAACTCCTCGGCTTTTCGCCGTTCGGGACGCTGCGCAACATGACGCCCGATTTCGCGCAGCTTCAGCTTGCGGCTCGCGCAACTCCGATCGCCTATCCGCGCCCCGATGGCGTGGTGAGTTTCGACAAACTTTCATCGGTTTTTCTGAGTGGCACCCGTCATGATGAGGACGAGCCGGTTCACCTGAAATTGACCGATCCCGCCCTACCCATAGCGACGAATTTGCCCGTCTATGCAGAACCCGCGCAGCGTTACTGCCCGGCTGGGGTGTTTGAAGTGGTCCATGGCAACCAACCGCGCTTCGTGATCAACGCGTCCAACTGCGTCCACTGCAAGACCTGCGATATCAAGGACCCGGCGCAGAACATTACCTGGGTTCCACCTGAAGGGGGCGACGGACCGGCTTACGGGGCCATGTGACGATCCGAGGAAATCGGACTATGATTCAAGCAGTCCAGAGGAAGGCAACACCGTGAACTTCAAGAGAGTCTTGGCCCTTCTACCGTTGGGCGCCCTTAGCCTTGCCGCCTGCAGCACCGTTCAGTCGATCGGTTCGTCGATCACGACGCCCAACGAACCGCAGCCCACGCCGGCGGGCACTTATCTCGCCGCGAACTTCGCCGCTGCCGAAGGCGACGTAAAGGCGGCGTCGGCCTTCTATGCCAACATCCTCAAGGATGATCCCGACAACGAGGATCTCTTGGCGCGCACCTTCCTCTACTCGGCGGAGTCCGGCGACATCGAGCAGTCGTCGCTGCTCGCCGATCGCGTCATCGCCCAGGAGCCGCAGAACCGGCCCGCGCATCTGGTGCGCGAGGCAACCGCGATGGCGAAGAAGGACTACGCGGCGGTTTTGAAAGATCTCGAGACGCCCAATCCGGTCGCCTTTGTCGCGCTCACCAACGATGTCGTGGAGGCCTGGGCGCACGCCGGACTGCACGATACCGACGGGGCGCTGCACGCGCTCGACGCGCTCTCGCAGCAGCGGGGCGTGGACGGGTTGAGGCTGATGCACAAGGCGCTCATCCTCGAATATTCCGGCCGCGACAAGGACGCCGAAGCCGCATATCGCGACACATTGGCGCTCCCCGGCATGGGGCCGCGAGCGGCGGACGCCTTCGGGCGCTTCTTGCGCCGCCACGGCAAGGCCGACGAGGCCAAGGCCATATACGAAAAGTCGCTGCGCGACACGCCGGGAAATCCGGTCGCAGCCGCGGCACTCAAGGAGATCGCCCAGAACAAGTCGCCCGCGGCCCTGGTCAGTTCGCCGGCGGAGGGCGTGGCCGAGGCTCTGTTCGGCATCGCCGCGTCCTTGAACGATCAGCGCAGCGCCGACGTGGCGATCCTTTATCTCAACTTGACGCTCTATCTGCATCCCGATTTCGATCTCGCGCGCGTGCTGCTTGCCAATCATTACGAGACTCTGCGCAAGTTCGATCTGGCGAACGTGATCTACGCCGCAATTCCGACCTCCTCGCCTTACTACGTGATGACGCAGGTGCAGGCCGCCATCAATGACGGCCGCATGGATCAGGCCATGGTCGGCGCAACCAAGCTCAAAGCTCTGTCGGCGACCCAGCCCAAGGACCTCGACGTGTGGACGGCGCTGGGTGATCTCTATCGGAGCAGCAACCAGTATGTCGAAGCCGCGGCAGCCTATGACCATGCGATCGGTACCTTGCCAGAGGGCGACCGCCGGCTGGTCGGGCTCTATTACGCGCGCGGCGTTTCGCGCGGCAACTCCAATCGCTGGCAGGATGCCGAGAAGGACTTCCAGAGCGCGCTGAAGATCAATCCCGACCGCGTCGATGTGCTCAACTATCTCGGCTACAGCTGGGTTGAGCGAGGGCAGCATCTGGACGAAGCCGTCGCCATGCTCGAGAAGGCGCATGCGTTGCGGCCATTGGATGGCTTCATCGCCGATTCCGTCGGCTGGGCCTATTATCGTCTCGGCCGCTATCAGGATGCGGCGCGCACTTTGGAAGACGCGGTGCAGCTTGCGCCGGGCGCTCCCGACATCAACGATCACTTGGGCGATGCCTATTGGCGCGTCGGGCGGAAGAACGATGCGCGTTTCCAGTGGCAGCACGCGCTCGCGCTGAAACCCGACCCGAAGCAGAAGCCGGTCATCGAGCGCAAGATCCAGTTCGGTCTCGACGAAGTGTCCGCCTCCGGACAGTGAGCAAGGACCGAGATAAAGCCGATCGAAGCCTTACCCCTGATGCCGCGCCTTCGCGCGGCATCAGCGTTTGTGCGCCGGCGAAGCTCAATCTGTTTTTGCATGTCGGCGAGAAGCGGCCCGACCGCTATCACGCGCTGGAAAGCCTGGTCGTGTTTGCCGAGGCTTCAGACCGGCTCGAGCTCTCGCCCGCAGCTGCGCTCAGCCTGAAGATCACCGGTCCATTCCGCGCCCAGGTGCCCAAGGGCGAGAACAATCTCGTGCTCAAAGCCGCGCGAGCGCTCCAGGAGTTGGGAAGAAAAGGCGAGGGTGCCGAGATCACACTCGAGAAGAACCTCCCCGTTACCGCGGGCCTCGGCGGCGGCTCGGCCGATGCCGCGGCGGTTTTAAGGGCCTTGAACGTGCTTTGGCATCTGGATCGGCCGGAAAGCGAGCTCATCGAGATCGCCGCCGAGCTCGGCTCGGACGTGCCGGCGTGCCTCTTATCACGCCCATGCTGGATGGAGGGCCGCGGCGAACAGGTGACGAAGACGCCGCCCTTACCCCAGCTTGCCGCCGTGCTCGTCAATCCGGGCGTTCAAGTCCCGACTGCGGAAGTGTTCGCGGCTTTGAACGCGCGCACGGGCGTCGGCCAGATGCGGCCACCGCCTGCGAGCGTCCAGAGCCTGTGGGACATGGTCGCCTATCTCGACGATGCCACCAACGATCTCGAAGCGCCCGCCTGCCGGCTTTACCCGGTGATCGACGAAGTGCTCGACGCCTTGAGTCAGGAACCGGGCTGCGTCGTAGCGCAGATGTCGGGAAGCGGCGCCACCTGCTTCGGCCTGTTCGAAAGCGGCCAACTCGCGCTCGGCGGCGCGGAGCGGATCGCGCTCGAGCATCCGGTATGGTGGGTGCGCGCAACGCGCATCGCGGGCGCCGACATCGGCGCGCCGCGTTGGAAGGCGTGACTTGGGGTCAGACACCAGCTGC
>DASQHF010000051.1:0-2823 GCA_035632215.1 Micropepsaceae bacterium
TGTCCGGGCTTGTTTGAGTCTTTATTTTGCATGTGTCAAGTACATAATTGCGTGTTTATTTCCCATAATATTGCTTATACGAAGTGTTGCCTGAAATCTGGGGGCAGATGGCGACCTGGAACGGCCACGCTGTTCCGGCCGCCCTGCCTCGCCTAACGTCCTAACAATGACCGTCGTCCCGAAGAAACCGACCGGCGATATCGCCGAGCTCCTCGCCATCATGCGCCGCTTGCGCGACAAGGACGGCGGCTGCCCGTGGGACCTCGAGCAGAGCTTCGCCACCATCGCGCCGTATACGATCGAGGAAGCGTATGAGGTCGCGTCGGCTATCGAGGCCCAGGATTACGCTCACCTGAAAGACGAGCTTGGGGACCTGCTGCTCCAGGTCGTTTTTCACGCTCAGATGGCGTCCGAGGAAGGCCGGTTCGACTTCACCGAGGTCGTGCGTGCGATCTGCGAGAAGATGATCCGGCGCCACCCGCACGTGTTTGGCGACGGTTCGGCGCGGACACCGAGCGCCGTGACGGAGCGCTGGGAGGAGATCAAGCGCGCCGAGCGCGAGGCGAAGCCCGCCAAACCGCAAGGCCTCCTCGACGACGTACCGCGCGCCCTGCCCGCGCTCATGCGTGCGGTCAAGCTCCAGAACCGCGCGGCCCAGGTCGGCTTCGATTGGCCGAGCGCGGTCACCGTCACCGACAAGATCGCGGAAGAATCCCGCGAGCTCGCCGAAGCGCATGCATCCGGCAAATCCGCCAAAGTCGCCGAGGAATTCGGCGATCTCCTCTTCGCCATGGCCAATCTGTCGCGGCATTTGAAAGTCGATCCGGAAGAAGCCTTGCGCGTTGCCAACGCCAAATTCGTCCGCCGCTTCAAGGCGATCGAGTCGTCGCTTCAAGCCCAAGGCCGCACACTCGAAGACGCCTCGCTCGAGGAAATGGAAGCGCTATGGCAGGAAGCGAAGAAGGCGGAAAACTGAAATCGAAAATCAGAAGTCTGAAATCAGAACCAAAGGTGGCTGTCGTTATCCCGCCTGATGTGAATCTCACGAGGACACAGCCCTACGGCGTTGGTCGGCCTGGACAATCGTCAGCTCATCGCGGAAGCGGGCGATGAACCGTTCCACAGCCTCCGGATCCGCAGCAACTATGAGGTAGACGCCCTTTTCGCCCTCGCGGCGCTCGATCACGCGGCCGTTGGCGTAAGCCCAGGCGAGTCCTGCGCCGTCTTCAGGCGCAAGGTGCAGCCGCAGGGTCTGCTCATGAGCCGAAAGCAGCCGGTCGAGGAGTCGCAAGAGCGCGTCGCACCCTGCCCCGGTAAGTGCCGAAACCGCCACCTGTTCGCCCGTCAACATACCGGCTTTGACGAGGTTTCTGGTGAGTAACGCGCCTCTCACGTCGGGCTCGAGCAAGTCGATCTTGTTCAGGACCTCGACGACCGTGCGCTCGTCTTCGGCGATACCGAGCTCATGTAGCACCTTGAGAACATCGGCCTTCTGCGCCTCGGTCTCGTCATGCGCGGCGTCGCGGACATGAAGCACGATGTCGGCCTCGAGAACCTCCTCCAGAGTGGCGCGGAACGCCGCCACCAGCTCAATCGGCAAATCGGCAATGAAACCAACCGTGTCGGAAAGAATGATGCGGCGGCCCGAGGGCAGCTTTAAGCCGCGCATGGTAGGGTCCAAGGTCGCGAACAGCATATCCTTAGCGACGACTTCGGCCGAGGTCAGGCGATTGAACAGAGTCGACTTTCCGGCATTGGTGTAGCCGACGAGCGCAATCACCGGATAAGGCACGCGTTTCCGGGCCTCGCGATGCAAGCCACGGGTGCGCTTGACCGCTTCGAGCTCCTTTTTGATCTTGATGATCCGCTCGCCGATCAAGCGCCGGTCGGTCTCGATCTGGGTTTCGCCCGGGCCGCCCAAGAAACCGAAGCCGCCGCGCTGGCGCTCCAAATGCGTCCAGGACCGCACCAGCCGCGAGCGTTGGTAGGTCAAATGCGCAAGCTCGACCTGAAGCCGGCCCTCGCGTGTCCGCGCCCGCTCGCCGAAAATCTCGAGAATGAGCGCCGTGCGGTCGAGAACCTTCGTCTTCCAGGCCTTCTCGAGATTTCGCTGCTGCACCGGAGAGAGATCGCCGTTGACGACGACAACTTCAGGCTCCAGCCCCCGGCAAATCCCGGCGATCTCTTCGACTTTGCCGCTGCCGAGGAGCGTCGCGGGCGTGGGACGGGCTAGAGGCGCGATCAGCCGCTCCTTCACCTGCAACCCGATGGCCGCCGTCAGCGCCACGGCCTCTTCCAGCCGCGACCGCTCGCTGCGGCTTAAGTCCGCGCCCGATTTCAGAGCGACATGCACGACGAGAGCCGTGCGGGGGTGAATGCCCGAACTGGAACGTCTCGGACCTTTAGCCCCTTCGCGCGTCAGGCGTCCACCGTGGCCGCCGCCACGTCCTGTTCCTGGAGCTGGATCGGCCCCATGGGCATCACGGTCGAGATCGCATGCTTGTAAACGAGCTGGACTTGCCCATCGCGCCGGAGGAGCACGCAGAAATTATCGAACCAGGTGATGTTTCCCTGCAGTTTGACCCCGTTCACCAAGTAGATTGTTACCGCGGTCTTGCTCTTGCGGACGGCGTTCAAAAACGTGTCTTGGAGGTTTTGCGGCTTGTCGTTCATGGGTGAACCCCATTTTCTTTTCCGTTGATGACGCTTCGATTTAGCGCGTCAGGCGACGGCGAAAGCCGAGGCCCGGCTCCACCATATAGGCGTTCCCATCCCTTGCGAAGTCCGTTCTTTAAGAGCCGGCTTCCCTTAAGGAAAGTTCGC
>DASQHF010000052.1:0-15599 GCA_035632215.1 Micropepsaceae bacterium
GGCGCATTAACCGGCACCGCGCGCTCAGCGACGTCGCACGTCGGCGACGTGTGGGCTTGAGCGGGAGGTTTCGGGGGTGATCTGATCGTCGCGACACTTGCGGCAGGTTCTCGCCAAAATCAGATGGGGTGGCTGACGGCGAATCAGATAGCCTCGCGCCGGCGGAGTCGTGCTCCAGTGGCCGGATTAAATCTCCCCCCCCAGGGTTACTGGTATTCTTCCCCCGCTCGACTCCGCCATGCCCAGGCGCGATCTCTCGGCCCATGACATGGCTCAAATTTGTCTCAACTCGTCTAAGCCTCCATTAACCAGCTCGGTTCGATCCTTCCCGTGAGGGGGCGTCTTTGAGCGGTCTAGTTACCGGAGGCGCAGATGAACTTGATCAGGTCTGGACGTTGGGGACTGGTTCTCGACCCGGAGAGCCTCGACAGCAAAAAGGTTCGCGCGGACAAACTCGGTTCGCTGGCCCCAAAGGGGGGCACCGAGCAAACCGGACACTTCATTCTCGAGCGTTACACGGTCGACGGCGATGGCAACATCTGCCTGACGCCGAAGCTCCGCATGAGGGAAATGCATGCCACACTCGATATCATTCAGGCGGAGCTTCAAGGCCTGTTGGCGGAAACTCATCGGAGATTCCCAGGTAAACTAGAGAATCCTGATTGGTGGCACGCCCTAATAGATTGGGGTGTCGCGCCCGCGCGACGGCACTAGGGAAGCGCTGTAACGCACCAGCCCTGATCTTACGCACCTATCCAAAGGGATTGACCGTGAAATCGCATGGCCTCAGCCCCATTCCATACATCGTTGGCCCGAGCGGCACTGTGCTCACGAAGGCCGACCTCCCATCGCGAAGCACCAGACGGTGGGTGCGCCGACGTAAGGCTGAGGTTGTGGCCGCAGTCCGTGACGGTCTGATCAGTCTTGAGGATGCTTGTGAACGGTGCGCCCTAACCATCGAGGAGTTTTCCTTATGGCAGCGCGCCGTCGATTCTGCGGTCGCCAACCCGATCCGACAACGCGATTCCAGCCGGCCCGTGCGAACCTGACGAGCGGCGGGTTTCAGGAAAACTCGCCGTTTCCAGGTCAGTCCCTAACTGCACAAAAATGACCCTAATGGTCATTGGGTCTGTGAACCTGAGGGTTGTGCGCTGGGTCGCTATCACGCGCGACAGCGCCAGTACGATGAAGAACTCCGCCAACGAGCAGATCCGTCTCCTTCTATCAAACACGCACGCAATCGAACATTCCGGCTTTACCCGCGATTAAGCTGCGGTGGCAGTTCTGCGCCCATCACGGCGAAGCTGATGCCAATATGGACACTCCGGAATCCAAAGGTGTGCCATGCGCGTCCTGTGCGCACTGCCGCGGCAAATCTCTTTCGTATTCGCCGGCGCCGGCGCCAAGGTATGAGCTTGAGCTTCCGATTCCCGGGCCTCCGACGGCGTCGCTGGTTTCCCAACCGTGCACGCCGGCGTCAGCGCCTTCGAATCGGGCTCGCCTTGGCTGTCGCCGCGGTGGGTTTTCTTCACTTCGAGGGTTTCCGGCCCCAGAGGCTTCTCAAGGCCGACCGGGGCTGTGTCGACATTTCTTCGCGTGCCGACGCGCAGATGCTAGTCGGGAGCGCGAGCGCATGCGGGTCTCTGCACGATCAAGCCCCGCTGCTGAAGACCGCCAACGATTAGACCCGCACCTCCCGTTTCAGGGGAGGCGGAATATTGCGGCATCCAGCGCTCGTCGACGGAGATAATGCACGCACCCACGGCTGCTGGCGATCAGCCGGTAAAATGGCAAGTGACCGGATGGGACGCTCAGCGAATATCAGTCATCGCCGGTTATTCCTTACCCTATGCTTGCTCGGTGAGTTTTGGCCCAAGAGACGTAGGGGGCAGAGACAACTGCGCTGACAAGCAGTGCCAAGAGCACCGCAGCGAGCGCAAGTCGCTGTTGCGGAAAGTTGGCCTGCGCGATGGCCAAGGCGATGCCGGGATGGCGTGCCGCGCTGAAAATCGCGAGCACCGAGCGGTCTTCCGGTTCGGGGCCTCCGAGGAGATGACCTGCTATGAGACCAACGACGGCAAACGCAACCAGCGCGATAAGTGTTCCATTGCGCAGGAGCGAACCCATGTCTCCTAGCGTTCTCGCCAGGACTACCACCATACCCGCGAGCAGCATGACCGTGCCGATGGTAGAAATCTGGCTGGCAGCGCGCCCTGCGAAATCCGGCAACGCAGCTCGTATGGCTATGCCAGCACCGAGCGGGATGAGCACCGAAATGAGCGCGAGGCGCGCAATGGCCAAAGGCTGGATTTGCAGGGGGACACCAATTATTCGCTGGAATGCCTCGAGATAGAGCGGAATCCAAATTATCGACAGGAGCGCGGCGACAACCAAGAGACTGATTGCATAGCTTTCACGGCCACCCGCCCTAAAGGCTCTCTTCGGTAGGATGGGCGGGATCGGCGAAACGGACAGCGCAACGAGCACGATCTTAACTGCCGGGAGGAGATTGAAGCTCAACACGGCGATTACCGCAAAGACGGGCATGATCACCTGCATGGACAAGAAGGCCCGCAGGAGTTTGCCCGGGTTGCGAAACAAGTATTGGAGGTCGTGGGCGGTGGCGTTAAGCCCAATCGCGAAAACGCACAAGCCGACACTGACTTGCAGGAAGATCACTATCAAAGTGATCAGATTTGTCATTGGCTCGGCACCTTGGGGTCGCGCGTCACATCGCGCCTGAAACAATTTGCGCGGAGGGGAAACGACAGGGCTATTAGACCTTTGTCCAATCGGCGAGCACCCACCGAGTGAATGATTGGTCTTACGAGCTCACCCGGACATTAGCTTGGCCCGATCAGCTCCTGCCGCGTGTAGCAGGGGGCAGTAGACTTAAGTCCAATCGGCCCAGTCGTTGCTAGAAAGCAGTGGCTGCTACCAACCGGATCGCGCGGCCGTCCAGGCCGTTGGAGTTTCGCGCGACGATCTGTCCGTAGGTGAATTTGAGAAAGAAGTTGCCGCTCACGGTGACGCCGAGAGTTCCTCCCAGCCCAAGCGACACTTCGGGGTTCCGGTTGTCGATGCCATCGACCGTAGTTGCGCCACCATAGGTGTAGAATCCGTCGCCCGAAATCCAGAACACGCGGTTTAGGTTTCGAGTGATGTGGGCTTCCACAGTGTATAGTGGGGCCTGCTGGACCTTGTTGGCGTCGAAAGGGTCGTAGTTTGCGGTGAAGAACGCAACAGAGGGCAGGATTTCGAACGTCGTGAGCTCGGGATCGAGCGGCGTTTCGCCGAACGCGTAAGCGATCGGGAACCCAAGCTTGAAGGCCCATCGGTTGGCGCCGAGGTTGACGATTCGTCCCGATGAGTAATCTCCGGTCGGCGCGGTAATCTTGGGCAAGAACGCTAAGGAAAAGCCAGGCTTGTAGGTTGCGTACTCCTTGGGCGAGAGAGACGGCAAGCCGATGAGCCCGAACCATCCCCCGATAGTGATATCGCCAATCCCCGAGCTGGTGCGCCCCTGGAGCACGAGGCCATCCTCGTGAATTGCGCCACTGACCGCGCCGATGGGGAGAAGAGCGAAGACGTTCGCTGCGGAGCCATCGATTGAAATGGGGTGGGCGTAACGAAGGATGGCCTGGTTCAAATCGAAGGTCTGACCGCGGAACACGATCCCGTCCTCGGTTGTCTGATTGCTCCGGTCGAAAATGCCGAAGGCCGTAAAGAGGTGGGTATCCGCCGGCGCGAGCTGGTAGGTCCGCGCTCCGTCACCTTGAGCGCGTGCCCTGTCCGATAAGCAGCTCAGAACGGCGGCACACGCGAGCAGGAAAAACACCCAACATGTGGATCTAAAGCCCCTTGTTCTCGCGGAACTCACGATTGATCCCCCGGGCCGAAATCGCGATCTACCTTCACCTCATGAGAGCGAGGTTCCGCCAAAAGCGTTCCAAACTTTCGGTTCCCCCGAACAGCGTCGTGAAATTCGTGGAATCCACCAGCACGATGTCTCCGGCCCGCTTTCCGCTGGGCGGCATCCAGAGCAGACAATTGAATTCGGTATTGCCGGCCTCAATGAAAGGATGTGGCCGTTCGAGATCCACGGGTTGCCGTGCCAGCAGGCGGATCGCCTTGCTGTCCCGCTCGGTAATCTCGTAGTGGGGCAGGTGCGGATGGAAGTTGAGCGTCGGCACGCCTTTGAGGAGCCCGAGATCGTCAAGATCCCGGAAGGCGGTAAGCGGCGCGATATCCTTCGTGCCTTTGACCAGCGCCGGCCGCAGCCCGTAGGTATTGTGCACCGGCACGCCAAGCGCCTTCATGAGCGAGCGCCCATAGGCCGTGAAGCGCTGCTGGCGCGGAACGAGCGGGTCGCCATGGTGCCGGTATTCCATCTGGCGCTGTCTTAGGTCATCGGTGAAGCCGACATCATGATGCGGCGCCAAGAGGAGGCAGGCGCCCTCCCGCTCGAGCCATTGGCGTATTGCCGCGACTTCAGCCGACGCCGCTTCCTGGCCCGAAAGCAGATGGTCGAGCCCAAACACCATCAGCGTGTCGGCATCGGCGAGGATGCGTTCGTCGATCGGAAGGCTGTATCCCGCCTGGTCGACGCGCTGGAAAACGGCAACGGGATGTCCGGTCAACTCGCCGGCAATCTTCTGGAAAGACAGCGTGGAGCGGTGGAACAGCTCCAGCGTGCCCGCGATCCCCTGAAGAAATTGGTCCGCGTTCCATTCCGGCGTCTCGTAGGCCGGCCACAATACCGTGCGCACTTCCGTCATGGTGGAGAAGCGATTTTCCATCGCCGCAGGATCGCGCTGCGATTCCCACGGATAGCTCCAGGTCCAATAGATGCTGATGCGCCGGCGGCCAGGGGTATATTTCCGCGGCACGTGAACCTGATTGTAGGTGCGAGGGAGGTTCGTCTCGGACATCAGTGCGCCCCATGCGCACCCGCAACAAGGAAACGCAGCGCTCTCAATCCGGGCAGGAAGAAATAGGCCCCTCCCTTAACCGTCGTGAAGGCGGGAAGGCCCTTGATCCTTTTCCGGATTGGGCGGTTCGGAATGGTGAAATCGTAGGTGCCGTCCTGGTCACCGAAGAGCGGATCGTGCTCGTTCCCGAGTTCATGGAAATCGGGATCGTTTGCCCAGACATTCATTGCGAATTCGAATTGGCGCGCGAGACTCGCACAGCCGACGAAGGCCGCGATCCCCCGCTCCACTCCGTCCTCGGGCGCGTCTTCGGGGAGGGCCGGGCCGTAAGTCCCGCCGCGCCGGATCATCCTGCGCCGCTCAATATTCGGGGCCGTGTCTCGCGGGTTCATGCGCCTGATGTGCGCGCCTAAGGGACATGCGTAACCGTATGGGTCCATCGTCCCGTAGTCGAAATCGTTGGTACGCTGCCGGTCCTTTCCGAGTTCTGGATCGTCCTTGTCGGGCGACAGCACGAGCGGAGCCCCGCTGCGCCAGCGGCCCATCAGCTTCGCCGCGAGCAGTTCCTCTCCGTCTTTCGTCTTGCCGTATTGCTTAAGGAAATCGCGGAACGCCCCGACGTGCTCTTCAAGGCGTATGTAGGCGATATAGCTCCCGTTGCGCGACAGGATCTCGGGCTCTGGAAGCGGCACTTGCAAGCCGGTTTGATCCGGGTATCCCAGGAAGAATTCGCCCGGCTTGAGCAACGGTCCCGAACCCGGTGCCGGCTCGTCGCCCGTACCTTCGATCGCAGGGGCGGACAAGCGGTCGCGATAGCCGAAATGCTCGTGTGCGTGATCGTATGGCGGGATGGCCGCGAGATCGAGGCTCGAGAGAACTTCGACGCCGCATTCCTTGACGAACCGCTGATGTTCGCGCGTGCACCGCTCCCGCTCTGTGATGTCGCGCGCGAACAGCACGATGATCGCATGAAGGTCGGGGCTCGCGAGACCGCCAACCCAGCGCTCTGGGTCGTTCTTGCCGGTCGTGCCGATGACATCGGCGCGAGTAGCCATGCCCAGCCGGAATTCCTCCGGAAAAGTAGCGAGCGAGGACTCGTCCATGCCCATCGCCCGCAGACCGTTCCAGGTAAACGCGACTGTGATCCAGCGCGAATCAGGCGCACCTGATCCCACGGCTTTCGCGCTCCCGACTTTTTCAAGCATGGTGGTGAGCCATGCTTGCCCACTGCGCGGTTCAGGAAAGGTCAAGAATTCGTAGCGGGCCGCGAGCGCGGGCGTGCGCGAAACGAGAAAGTGTTGGATGTCGTCGAGTTCGAGCATCGCACTTCACTGCATCTGGTCGAGCATTTCCGAGAACTTCTGCTTCAGCTTGAGCGCCTTCTTGATCTCTTCGGTGGTGACGTAGGGATACTCGCCATATTCAAGAAAGCTCGGGTGCTGGTGCTCCCGCATGAACTTCACAAACGCGGGCACATTCGTTTTCCAGTCTACCGGGAAGCCTTCGAGATTCTCGAACGCTGTGTTCAAGCCGTATTTGCTGAAGAGCACGACTGCGTCCTCGGTATACTTGTCGAAATCGGTGTCGAAGATCCCCTGGTACATGAAGTAGGTGTCTGCACCGATGTTGAAGAGAACCCAGCGAAGGTAATGAAGCTTGAGGGTCTCGAGCGCGTCGGGAAGTTCGGCGACCTTCTTCTCGATTGCCTTCCCGTACTCACGAATAGCGGCTTCTCGCCCGGGCTTGACCTTCGCGATGATTGTGAAGCCGTAATTGGCTGGTGTCCGCGGATAGATGGGACCGTACCGGCCCCTCTCGGGTTTGAAGTATCCCTCTTTGGGAATCGCCATGGCTGCGGGTTGAGTGACATCATGCGTTGCCATCTGGTCCTCCTGAGCCAATTCGATCGTTTGGCCGGGCGCGCAAAAACGGGGCCCGCCCAGCTCATAAGCTGCGAAAACTGCCTGATTGCTTAGGAAATAGGACGGGAGAGCATCAATGGTACTTAAGTCGCATTTCGTCTGCTGATCCAATAGGTCGGACAATTGGCTAAAGTCTGAACCTGGCAAAAGTTCAGCCGCTGCTCGACTGAGTTCCCAATGTCCACTACGGGCGAAAAGCGGAAGTGCCCGCCCGTCAGCCGTTAGGTCCGCTATGCGGCGCATAGCGGACTTCGAGCGGCCAAGCCATTGGCCGGCGTAAACGCTGCCAAACGCAACGGCAATCTATCTGGCGTCTGTAGGGGGAGGGAATTAAGCGGCTACCCGTCCAGTCTATTGCAATTTGCAACGACTTCGGTATATTGCAGTCGCCCCAGGGCGAATCTTCGAATGCGGAATCGGCAAACATGCTCTAAGGCCGTCAGTTTGGCGCGATCCCTGCGCCGTAGCTGGCGACGAGCGAGCCGGCGACAAGGCGCCAGCCGTCGACGAGCACGAAGAAGATGAGCTTGAAGGGGAGCGAGATCACGATGGGGGGCAGCATCATCATGCCCATGGACATCAGGATCGAGGCGACCGCCATGTCGATGACGAGGAAGGGCACGAAGATTAGGAACCCGATCTCGAAGGCTCGTTTCAATTCCGACAGCATGAACGCCGGCACCAGCGCCTGTAAGGGCGCCGCCTGCGGCGTCGGAGGCGTGGGCGTCTTCGACATGTCGACGAAGAGGCGTAAGTCTTCCGTCCGCGTGTGTCCGGCCATGAATTTCTTGATCGGATCGGAAGCTCTGGTAAGCGCTTCCGTCGTGTCGATCTGCTGCGCGATCATCGGCTGCATCGCATTCGTGTAGATGTCCGAGAAGGTCGGAGCCATGACGAAGAAGGTTAGGAACAGCGCCAGCGACACGATGACGCTGTTGGGCGGGCTCTGCTGAATGCCGATCGCGGTGCGCAAGAGCGAGAGCACGACGACGATGCGCGTGAAGCAGGTCATCATGATGAGGATCGAAGGCGCGAGCGAAAGAATCGTGATGAGACCTACGATCTGCATCAGCCGCTCGGTCATGACGCCATTGCCGGTCAGATCGAGCGTCAGTCCCTGAGTCGCGGGCTGCGCCGCGGCCGCCCAGGCGAAGGACGGAAGGAAGAGACTGAGCGCGAGGAAGATCGCAACCGGGATGAAACGCTCGGCCCTCATGCCGACTTCCTTTCGATGTCCTTCATCGCGGGTACGCTGGTGATGAGGGAGGCACCTTGCGGTGCGGTGACGAGCACGTGCTCGGTCCCGTCGCAACGCACGATGCAGACGCGATGCGTCTTGCTTAAGATCAGCGACTCGACGACCGCTAGCCTGCGGTTCGCGCCGGGGATTCCTGGAAGACCGTAGCGGCGAAGCGCAAGTCCGGCAGCGCCTACGAGCGCGAGCACGAGCGCTAGCGCGCCGAGATAGCGAAAGCCGTCCATCAGGTCCATGAAACCGAAATCCTCGAGACGTTTGGGCGAGCCGCTCGGCAAGTTTCGCCGGGTGAGAGCCCGAATGCCTGCCGATCCTCGGCTTTTGTGCTTAATCGCGAGTAAACGCGCTGGGCAAAATTTTCTTAGGCTTGGACGCGAAAATTAAGCGGTGATTAAGCATGGGAGCCGATGCTGCGATGAAGCCAATTTCTCCGCAGACGGAGCAATTTCCATGGACATGGGACAGATCCCGCTGTTCTCGCTTCTTACCCAGCGCATGCAGTGGCTTTCCTCGCGCCAGGCGCTGCTCTCGCAGAATGTAGCGAACGCGGACACGCCCAATTATGTCGCGCGCGATCTGAAACCCGTGGATTTCGGCAAGATCATCGCGAATGAAGCCTCCGCGACTTCGCTCTCGCTTACCGACGCGCGGCACATCCCGGTGAACGCCAGAGGTTCTGCGCCCTATGACCAGGAAGACGCGTTCGGCGAAGGCGGCACGCCCACGGGCAACATCGTCTCGCTCGAACAGGAGATGATCAAGCTCTCCGATACCCAGATCCAATATCAGGCGGCGACCAATCTCTATTCGAAGGCCGTCAACATGTTCCGCACCGCGTTGGGCGGTCGCTCAGGCTAAGAGGGTCAATCATGGACTTCACGACCTCGCTCTATCTCGCCGCCGCCGGCATGCGCGCGCAGTCGGGACGCATGCGCATCATCGCGGAAAATCTCGCGAACGCGGATTCGACCTCCGCTGCCGCCGATGGCCAGCCCTATCGCCGCCGCATCTCGACGATCACCACCGAATTCGACCGCGAGCTCGGCGCCACCTCCGTCAAGCTCGGCGACCCGGTGGCCGACCAGTCGGATTTCCGGCTGCAATACGACCCCGGCAATCCTGTCGCGGACAAGGCGGGCTATGTGAAGCTCCCAAACGTGAACGCGCTTGTCGAGATGATGGACATGCGCGACGCGCAGCGAAGCTATGAAGCCAATCTGCAAGTGATGGATGGCGCGCGCGCGATGCTGGTGCGCACCGTCGATCTGTTGCGGCGATGAAGGAGTAAGCCATGGCCGTGACTTTCGTCGCCGCGAACGCCGCTTATCAGGCGGCAAGCCGCATCGGCGCCGGCGCGCCAGGTGCCGCGGGCGCGCTCGGCTCTGCGCCTGTAGCGGCGGACGGGACCTCGTTCCAGCACGCGCTCACCGACGCGATGAAGAATGCGATGAGCCAGATGCGCACCGGCGAATCCGCTGCCGGCGAGGGCGCCGCGGGCAAAGGCGACATCGTGCAGGTGGTGAACGCGGTGACCGCGGCCGAGCTCACCTTGGAAACCGTGGTTGCGATCCGCGATCGCGTGATCTCGGCCTATCAAGACATCATGAAGATGCCGATCTGACGATAGAAATCGGAAATCGGAAGTCAGAAGTCGGAATCGGAGACAGCCATGACGGGTGCGGAAACTTTGGATTTCGCGAGAGAGTCGATCTATCTCCTCCTCGAGATTTCCGCGCCGGCGATGCTGACCGCGCTTGTTGTAGGCGTGGTGATCGGGCTTTTGCAGGCGGTGACCCAGATCCAGGAAATGACGCTTGTCTTCGTGCCGAAGATCCTCGCCATCTTCCTGGTGCTCTTGATCGCGTTGCCTTTGGCGGGAAGCGCCATGGCGACCTACATGGATGATGTGGCCGCGCGCATCGCCGCTCCATGACTATCATCCTTCCCCAGCTTCAGGGGGTCGTCCTCGTCTATCTGCTGACTTTCGCGCGAGCCGGCGCGATGATCATGCTCTTGCCCGTCATTGGCGATGCCGGCGTTCCGGTTCGCGTGCGGCTTGCCTTCGCGCTTGCGGTCTCGGCCGCCCTCGTCTCGATCACGGCGCAATATTATCCCGCCGCGGCGCCGCAGCCTTTGGAGCTCGCGACGCTTATCGTGCGCGAAGTCACCGCCGGGGTTCTCGTGGGGACAATGGCCCGCCTCATCATGAGCGCGCTCGAGACCGCGGGATTTCTCATCGCGGCGCAGACGGGTCTCGCGTTTGCCCAGACCTTCGATCCCGGTCAGGGGACGCAGGGCGCGATGGTCTCGACCTTTCTCTCCCTCATCGGCGCGCTCTTGGTGTTCGAGACCGGCCTCCATCATCTCGCGCTTGGCGCGATCGCGGGGAGCTACATCATGCTTCCCCCGAACGGTCTCATCCCGACCGCCGACATGGCGGAATTGACCATCCGGCTCGTCACGGGGGCCTTTGCCCTCGGGCTTCAGCTCGCGGCGCCGTTCCTTGTGTTCGGGCTTCTGCTCTATGCCGCGCTCGGCGTGCTCTCGCGCCTGATGCCGCAGCTTCAGATCTTCTTCATGGCGCTGCCTTTAAGCATTCTCACGGGCTTTGCGCTTCTGATGCTCTTCATCGGCGTCATCATGAGCACCTTCCTCGATTTCTTCGCCGCACAGATGCGGGTGTTCGGAGGCTAGATAAGTGGCCGAAGAACGCGACGACTCGCAGCGAACGGAAGAACCGACACAACGGCGCCTCGACGAGGCGCTGAAAAAAGGCGATGTCGTCAAAAGCGCGGAGCTTGCCGCTTTCGTGATGATGGCGGGTGCGGCGCTCGCACTGACGATGTTCGCGCGCGGCGCCGCCAATCGCTTTGCCGGGGAATTTCTTGTCTTCCTGCAAAACCCCGCGCAGATGGAACTCGACGGCAGCTCCGCGGTCGAGCTTCTGCACAAAGCCGTTTTGGGTCTATTTGTCCTCCTCGCGCCCGCCGCGGGACTGATGCTTGCGGCGGCACTTGGGGGCCATCTCATCCAGCACCGGCCGTTTTTTTCAGGCGACCGGCTCAAGCCCGACCTGTCCAGGCTTTCGCCGATCGCCGGCTTCAAGCGGCTGTTCGGGCTGGACGGGCTCGTCAATCTCCTGAAAGGGATGGCCAAGATCGGGCTCGTCGGAGCCGCCGCCTTTGCAGCGGTCTGGCCTCAGCGCGGCCTTCTTTCGACCGCGCTCGACCTCAATCCGGCCGGTGTCGCCGCCTTGAGCTTGAGCCTGATTTCCAAGGTTTTGCTGGCCGCGCTTGTCGTCATGGGGGTGATCGCGGCCGCCGACTACCTCTATCAGCGGCAGCGCTTCCTCGCCCGGCACCGCATGACGCGGCAGGAGCTGAAAGACGAGATCAAGCAGTCGGAAGGCGATCCCCAGGTCAAGGCCAGAATCCGCCAGATCCGGCTCGAGCGCTCGCGCAAGCGCATGATCGCCGCAGTCCCCGAAGCAACTGTGGTTATTGCGAATCCCACCCACTATGCGGTCGCTTTGAAGTACGAATCAGGCAAAATGAGCGCGCCCATCTGCGTCGCGAAGGGCGTGGATCATTTGGCGCTGACGATCCGTAGGATTGCCGAAGAACATGATGTTCCCGTCGTCGAAAACCCGCCTCTCGCCCGCGCCCTTCATGCAGCCGTCGAGCTTGATGAGGAGATTCCGCCCGAGCACTACAAAGCCGTGGCGCAGATCATCGGCTATGTCATGCGTATCGCAAATCGGGCCAAGTTCTGGCGGAATTAGAATGCTTCCCCCTGCAAGGGGGACGTCGATCCGACGGAGCGCGTCAGCGCGTAGTCGGATCGGGTGGGGGTCAAGGTGAACCTGGTATCCCTTATCACCCGCACGTTTTCGCCCTCGCAGCCCGGCGGCGCATCGCGGCTCGCCGCGCTCTGCTTTCTCCTGCTCGCGCTCATCGGCGGCGCGCTTGCGCTCGCCGATCCGCAGGGCGAGCGCCTCGCGGGTGCCGTTCTCCTGATCGCGATCGGGATCGCCGCTTGTTTGATCCTGATCGCCGCTTGGCCGGGTCGGGCCGAAGTCGTGGAAGAAACACGCCGCGCCGCCGCGGCGGCCGCCGCCTCCAATGTCGCCTGGGCTGTGACCGCAAAGGACGGCGCGGTGCTCGACTGCAATGCCGCTTATCGCGCGCTCGCCGGCACGAACGAGGGCGAGCCGCCGGCACCGCCGCAGCTCGCTTTCCCCGGCGAAGGTCCGGCGGCGGCACTCTATCGCCTCTCGCGCGCAGCTTCGGAAGGGCGCATGCGCGAGGAGAATTTCGAGAGCGAATCCGGACAGAAGCTCACCGCGGCGGTGCGCATCTTGAAGGACGGCGAAGCCGCTTGGTGGTTCACGCCGCGGCTCCCCGAAGCTACGCCTGCAAAACCCGGTACCGACCGGCGTGCGCCCTCGGCCCTCATCCGCTTCACCGACTTCTTCCGCAATGCGCCCATGGGCGTCGCGGTGACCAACGCGGAAGGAAAGGTCGCGGAAGCGAACGGCATGTTCTCCGAGTTCTTCGCGCTCGGCGGTTATGCGGGTGCCAAAGTGGGCGAGCTCGTGCTTGGTACCGAGCGCCCCGCCACGCTCAAATCGATCGCGCGCGCCTGCGCGGGCGAGATCAGCCACGAGCCTGTCGAGATCCATTGTGCGTCGGGTCCTCAGCCGTCCGACCGCAGCGCCCAACTCTTCGCGAGCCCGTTCATGGCCGGCCCCGATGGAGAGGCGCGCGCGATCCTCTATCTCGTCGACACCTCCGAACAGAAGGCGCTCGAGACCCAGTTCGCGCAATCGCAGAAGATGCAGGCGATCGGACAATTAGCCGGCGGCGTCGCGCATGATTTCAACAATCTCTTGCAAGCGATCATCGGCAATTGCGATCTGCTTCTTATGCGCCATCCCGCGGGCGATCCCTCCTTCGCCGAGATCAACGAGGTGAGGCAGAACTCGGTGCGCGCGGGCGGTCTCGTGCGCCAGCTTCTTGCCTTCTCGCGCCAGCAGACGCTCCAGCCCAAGGTCTTGGCGCTGGCCGACACGCTGACCGAGCTTTCGATGCTGTTGCGCCGCCTCTTGGGCGAGAAGATCAATCTCCTCTTCGAGCACGCGCAGGATTTGTGGCCGGTGCGCGCGGACGAGAGCCAGATCTCGAACGCGATCATGAATCTCGTGGTGAATGCGCGCGATGCGATGCCGCAGGAAGGCGGCACGGTTACCGTGCGCACGTCCAACATGACGCTGAATTCCGCACGCGCCATCGGCACCGGCCTGATGCCGCCCGGCGACTATGTGCTCGTCGAAGTGGCCGATACGGGCAGAGGCATTCCGCCGGAGAACTTGCAGAAGATCTTCGAGCCCTTCTTCACCACGAAGCCCGTGGGACAGGGCACGGGCTTGGGCCTCTCGACGGTGTATGGCGTGGTGAAGCAGACGGGTGGCTTCATCACGGTCGAAAGCGAGATCGGCAAGGGCACGACGTTCAATATTTATCTGCCGCGGCATGCGGCCGAAATTGCAAGTGAATCGGTCGAGGAAGCGGACCGCAGCGCCCCGCGCGACGTCACCGGCCAGGACACGATCCTCTTGGTCGAAGACGAAGACGCGGTCAGAAGCTTCGCGGCGCGCGCGCTCAAGATGCGCGGTTACACGGTGCTGGACGCGAACGGCGGCGAGGCGGCGCTCGAGATCGTGCGCAAGCACCAGGGTACGATCGATCTTCTCATTACCGATGTCGTCATGCCGAACATGGACGGGCCGACGCTCGTGCGCGCGGCGCGGCGCTTGCGCCCAGAGATGCGCGTCATCTACATGTCGGGCTACGCCGAGGACGCTTTCCGGCGCAACGACCAGAAGGCCGAGGATCTGCACTTCCTGGCAAAACCCTTCGGGCTCAAGCAGCTCGTGGCGAAGGTCAAGGAAGTCCTCTCCGGCGCGCCCCCGGCACGGCTAGCCGAATCCCTGAACGACACGGGGACGTAAGGGCGGGTCAGTCCGAGCCATGCTGGAAGGTACGCTCGATCACTTTCTCCATAATGTCTTGCCGGCGGCGAACGATTACGACGATGCCGAAAGCTTGTTGTCACGCGCGTTCCGCACTGCAGGTGAGGACCCGTCCAAGTGCCAGGTCGAAGCGAACCATGCAAAACGCCGCGCGGCGGAAGCGGCAATTGCAATTGATGGATTAGCCGACAGAGCAGCGAAGGAGCTAGGAGTCGAACTAAAGTCCGTACGTGCCCAGGTGTCACTCCTCTGTGCCATCGACGGCAATTTGCGCGACGGCTGTATTGATCGGGTCCGCGCTATAGCAAATGCTTACAAACACAGTCAGCTTCACGACACCACCCTTCCAATCAAATCCGAAAAAGACGTGCTGGTTGTCGGAGCCGGGTTTGGCATAGACGGTTATGGTCTCGGAAAGTTTGGTGGCATCGAAGTCATGGTTCACCAAAGCAATGGTGATCAGCGCAAAGTCCTAGCCGATGTTCCTTACGCGATCGCAGGATGGATCAAGTTTCTTGGACAGCACGGCAAACAGATTCCGCCACTGGAAGTTCGTGTCTGCGGCATGCGCGTGAATGGCTGAGACGGTCGAGAGACTTAGTTCTAGCTCGACGACTCTCCATCCTTTGCAACAGGTAGTAGAATTCTCCGTGAGATAGTTTCGCGGAGGGAAGCCATGAGCCCTGCACATTACGAAGTCGCCCTCATTGTCGGCGCAGGCTCGGGCTTGAGCGCGTCGTTGACGCGGCTTTTCACCCGCGAAGGGATGCGGGTTGCGATCGCCGCCCGCGACGTCAACAAACTCTCGGACCTCGCCAGAGAGACGGGCGCGCACGCCTCCACCTGCGATGCCTCCGATGCGGAACAGGTGAAGGAACTTTTCGAGCAGGTCGAGAGAAACATCGGGGCTCCGGACGTGGTCGTCTTTAACCCGAGCGCCCGAGCGCGGGGCCCGTTCGTCGAGATTGCCCCCTCCGACGTCGAACGCGCGCTAGCGATCGGCGCTTTCGGCGGTTTTCTCGTGGCGCAAGAGGCTGCACGGCGCATGCTCTTAAAAGCGCACGGCGCTATTCTTTTCACCGGCGCATCCGCGAGCATCAAGGGTTACCCGCAATCGGCGCCCTTCGCGATGGCGAAGTTCGCGCTCAGAGGTTTGGCGCAAAGCATGGCGCGCGAGCTTTCGCCCAAAGGCATCCACGTCGCGCACTTCGTAATCGACGGCGCGATCCGCAATCCGGGCCGCGTGGAGCCAGCCGACAAACCGGACTCGATGCTCGATCCCGATGCGATCGCCGAGAATTACCTGCACATGCTCAGGCAGCCGAAGAGCGCCTGGACGTGGGAGATCGAGCTGCGGCCGTGGGTCGAGAAGTTCTAGGAGCTTACTCCCCGAGCGCCTCGATTACCGCGGCCGCGGTTTCCTGGCCCGAGAAGTTCTGCTGCCCGGTGATGAGATTGCC
>DASQHF010000053.1:0-14037 GCA_035632215.1 Micropepsaceae bacterium
GCCGCCATTCCCGCGGGCGGTCCCTTGATTCTTTGGGGGCACAGCCTCGGCTCGGGCGTCGCCGCGCAGATGGCGGCCGAGGGGCGCGGCAAGGCGCTTGTGCTCGAATCGCCCTATACCTCGCTCGCCGATCTCGGTGCCGAGCTCTATCCGATCTTCCCGGTGCGCTTGTTGCTGACCGATCCTTTCGATACGGCGACGCTCGTCAGCGACATCAAGGTGCCGGTGCTCATTTTCCACAGCACCGACGATCCTGTGGTCCCTTATGCGATGGGGACGAGGCTAGCGGCTCGCTTCGGCGAGCGCGCGAGGTTCGTTTCGTTCGATCGGCTCGGCCATTATCCGCACCAGATCGACCTCTCTAGCCCAGTGGCCGACTGGCTCGAAAAGAACGCGATCCCGCACTAACACTCCGCCGACTCGACCAGTCATACAGCTTTGGTGCAGACTGAAGCCAGTTGGCGTTCAGCTTCATAGGCCATGCTTGGCCGTGCCCGGCGTAAACCAGGGGAGGGGTTTCGCACGTGACGCCTACGGAACAAGTTTTCGACTGGATCGAACACACCGACCTTTCTATGTGGATTCGCGGGGAGTCGCTGCTCGCTTTCCCGGCGATTCTGACGGTGCACGTCATGGGCACGGCGTTCCTTGCCGGCACCAGCTCGGCAATCGCGCTCAGAATCCTCGGGGTCGCCCACCAAGTGCCGCTCAAGCTGCTGAAGGTGTTCTATCCGATCCTGTGGGTTGCGCTCGCTGCTAACGCCACATCGGGCACGTTTCTGTTGATCGGCTACCCCTATAAGGCGTTCACCAATCCATTGTTCTACGTGAAGCTCAGTCTTATCGCGCTGGCCATTTACCTGGTTGTAAAGGTCAAGAACGACGTGCTGCGCGATCCGCAAGACGGGAAACAGGTTGCGGAAACCGCCTTCTGGAAGCACGCCAAGGTTCTCGCGGGCTTCTCGCTTGCCACCTGGATGGGCGCCATCGCGGCGGGACGCTTCCTCGCCTACACCTACACCTGGCTGCGGGTCGGCGTACCCGGCGGCTTCTGAGGGGGTACCATGTTCACCGAACCGGAATTGCCGGCGCCTTGGGAGGTCTGGATACGAGCGACCGAGCTGCACCGCTTCATAGAAGTGCACGACATGTGGCTGTGGCCGATTTTCCAAACGCTGCATTATTTCGGGATGTCGCTCTTGCTGGGCACTGTCGGCTTGTTCGACCTGCGCGTGCTGGGACTAGGCAAGGCGGTGCCGCCCTCGACTCTGCACAAGCTCATACCGCTCGGCATCGGCGGCTTTGTCCTCAATCTCCTCACCGGCATCTGGTTCTTCTTCGGCTTTCCGGAGCAATATTTCTACAATCCGTCCTTCCAGTTGTTGCTGACCTTCGTCGTGATCGCCGGCGTCAACGTCGCGGTGTTTTACCTCAGTGACACGTTTCGCGAGGTAAGGGAGATGCCGAGCGGTGCCGACGCGCCCATACGCGCCAAACTGATTTGCGGGACCTCTCTCACCGCCTGGGTTGCCGTGCTCATCTGCGGCCGGTTGATCACCTTCTTCCGCCCACCGTTTTTCCACTGAAATCCGCAGATTCCGCTCAACGATCTGGCCCCTTGTTCATTACCGGGCGGGTAACCCGAACACGGCAGCGCTCATTACTGACGCCCCGGATTCGGTGTATCCTCAAGCTGAGGCTTTTCTTGGAGAGAAGGATGAAGGCACTCGCTCTTGCGGGACTGCTGACTTTCGCCGCGGCGCCAGCTTTCGCCCATCATTCCTTCGCCATCTTCGACACCGCGAAGATGTCCTATTCGACAGGCACCGTGAAGGAGTTCGAACTCGTCAATCCGCACACTTGGCTGCATGTGAACCTCGTCGACGCTAAAGGCCAGTCGACCGTTTGGTCGTTCGAGGGCGGTTCCGTGGCGCAACTTGTTTCGCTCGGTTGGTCGAAGGACACCTTTCGGGTCGGGGACAAGATCGAGGTCGGCTTCCATCCGATGAAGGACGGCTCCCGCGGCGGCCAGCTGATGAGCGTCAAGTTGGTGAGCGGAAAGAAGCTCTGCTCCAATCGCGGCTGCGGCGACGGGACGGGCAACATCCTCGCGCCCTTCTAGGATGGCCGCGCGGAAGTCGAATTTGCGTTCGGAAGACGGAAAAAACACTGGGGCAAACTTAAGGAGGAAAACCGTGACGTACAGGACTGTCATTCTTGGTTCAGCGTTCCTTGCGGCGCTTGCACTGGCGCAGGACGCCTCGGCGCAACGCGGCGGCGGTGGCGGAGGCGGAGGCGGAGGCGGAGGCGCCCAACAAAACGCTCCCCAGAACGGGATGACCACGCTCACCGACGGCACCAACATGGTGAATTTCGACCAGGTCGGAAACGCAAGCTGGCGCATCGCGGAGCGTGCCGTCACCGCCGATCGCGGCAATGGCTGGCTGGTGACGAAAGAGCCGTATGGCGACTTCAAGCTGCGCGCGGAGTTCTATAACGATGAAGGTACCAACAGCGGCGTCTTCATCCGCTGCGAGAACCCGGCGCAGATCAGCGCGCAATCCTGTTACGAAGTGAATATCTTCGATGGCAATCCGAACAAGGACAACGCCACCGGTGCAGTGGTAGGCGTCTCCAAAGTCGAGCGCATCCCTCAGACCGAGCTCAAGTGGAACGTGATCGAGATCGAGGCCAAGGGGCCCCTGATCAACGTCAGCGTCAACGGCGAGCGCACCGCGAGCGTCCGCGATACCAAGCACGCGCGTGGGCGCATCGGGCTGCAATATGCTTCCGGCGTGATCTATTGGCGCAAGGTGCAGATTCAGCCCTTGACCGCCGCCGACATCGAAGCAGAAAACCAGGCGATCCAGGCCTATTGCTCGGCTGGCTTCGGCGTCATCTTCCCCAGCGAGCCTCAGGTGAAGAATGTGAACTTCACCGTCGCAGGGAAAAGCATGCCGGCAAAGGAGTACTCGGTCGACAAAGGCGGCAACCACTACTCAGTAACCTCGATCGAAATGCCGGGCGCGCCTTATTCCGACGTCGAGACGGTCAAGAGTGTGCTGGCGGAGTTGAGCAAGAAGGGCCAGGTCCAAACCCAGGCGATGGTCGAGCTAGGACTTAGTAGGCCTGGTGGCCAGCTCAATATCGCCGAGCCGAACGGACGCCAACTCCGCGCTTCGGCCTATATGGCCGCGCACCGCATGATCGTTACGCAGGCGGAGGCCACCAGGGGCGATACCGACGCCTTGTTGTTCGAGCAGTCGATCGTGCTCGTCAATCACGCTGGCACGGATTACGACCGGGTCGCGAACGGGAACGATCCGCCGCGGACCTACGATTGCAAGGGGTAAGGAATTTCCCCCTCTCGCCCGACTGGGGGAGAGGGGGAAATGTGTCCGCTTACCAGCGATAGGCTAGATTCACTTATACCTCAGCACAGATGCGACGCTCAGAGCGGGGATCGCAAACACGTAGCCCACGACCGCCCGGTTCCTGCATGATCACTCACGAAGAACTTTGGCATCGGATTGTTGCGGCAGTCCCAGACGGTGTCTGGGTTGTCGATCCGCAGGGCCGGACGATTTTCAACAACAAGCGCATGGCGGAGCTCCTGGGAGCCGAGACGGACTCGTTGTCGGAACAATCGTGTTTCGACTGCGTCTTCCCGGAAGACATGGCCGAAGCTCAGCGCCAATTCGCGCAAGGCATGGGTGGCAAGCGAACGCCTTTCGATTTCCGTCTGCGCCGCAACGACGGATCAGCGATCTGGGTCAGCATTTCATGCGGTCCTGTATGTGACTCCTCGGGCGTTGTCGTCGGGCTCCTCGGTTTGTTCTCCGATATTTCCGAACGCAAACGAGCCGAGGAGAACGATAGGCAACTAGCCCACTTGCAACGGCTCTCGTCGCTCGGAGAGTTAGTTGCAGCGATTGCGCATGAATTGCGGCAGCCGCTGGCCGCGATCATGATGAATGCCGAGGCTGCCCAGAGGCGACTCAATTCTGCAAACCCGCCGCTCAGCGAGTTGTGTGAGATAATTGGCGACATTATCGAAGACGACAAACACGCGGGCGAGGTCATCAGCCGCATTCGAGAGTTCATCGCTAAGCGAGAGCCGCGGATCGAGCCACTTGATCTCAATTCCGTGGTTGCAGTTGCGTTGCAACTTGTTGGCGGCGAGACACGGAGACGTCGTATCCAGGTTCACGCCGAACTCGCCGACGGACTCCCTCTAGTGCTCGCCGATCGGGTGCAGTTGCAGCAGGTCCTCCTTAACTTGGCCATCAATGCGGTAGACGCAATGGCCAATACGCCGGAGTCAGCACGTCATCTCACGATAAGAACCAGAGCGAACGGCGGCGGTGAGGTCGAGGCGGCCGTCATCGATCAGGGGAGCGGCATCAATCCGGCCAACCTGCCACACCTGTTTGAGTCTTTTTTCTCGACCAAAGCGGACGGGATGGGCCTGGGCCTCTCGATTTCGCGGTCCATCATTGCTCTCCACCGAGGGCGCATTTGGGCAGAAAACGTTGCCACAAAAGGCGCCGCTTTCTACTTCACCTTGCCAATGGCCAATTAGCCGGTACCCAGCGCGGGCGCCCGGGGCGAGTCTGAGTTGGGTCGATGTTCACAGAAACTCAGCCAGTAATGATCGCTCATGTAAGATTTCGCTTTACGACCAAGCGGATACGTCGAATCAACCGGCGATCAGATCGCAACGGAAATCGGGCATCTGGTCGTTGTGGAGTTCTTCAACAGCCTCGGCGAGATTCGGACCTTCCCGCCGCGAGCCGCAATGTCCGCTATGTGTTCTCCAAAGCGAGCGCCACGACTTCCGCAGGCTCCGTCGGCGTGCCGACGGTGAAGGCGATGTACTGCTTGCCGTTCGCCATATAGGTCATCGGCATGCTTCCCATCATGCCTGGAAGCTTGACCTCGCCGACGACCGCGCCCGTCTTCTTGTCATAGGCGCGCACCATCGGCGCACCTCCCCAGCCTTCACCGGCGATGAGCAGCGTCTTGGTGACGAGGAGCGTCGCTTGGAGCCCGATCCCGCCGGTGTTGGGTAACGTCATTCCCTTGAGCGCCGAGTTCTGTGCTACGCGCTCGGGCGTCGTGCCGACGGGCGCGACCCAGATGTAATCGCCGCTGTTCAAGTTCAGTGCCGTGATGCGGCTATAGGGCGGCTTCAAGATCGGCAGTCCCTGCACCGACAAATCGACCCCGCCGGGCCCACGCGAGAACTTCAAATCCGATTTCGGATCGTTCCTAACCGTGATCACGCCCGGACCGGCCTTCGACGGGATGTAGAAGATATTCGTCTCCGGATCGAAGGCGCCGCTCTGCCATAGCGAGCCACCCGTGCCGCCCGGATTGTACCAAGTGCCCTTGGTGCCACCGGGCTTCACTTCCGAGGGCGGCGTGAAGACGGGACCGAGCCGGTACTGATGGGCGATCTTGATCGCTTCGGCGCGGAGCTCGGGCGTGAAGTCGATCAAATCGTTCTCGTTGTAGCCCTGATAGTCGTAGGCGGCGGGCTTGGTCGGATGGGGCTGCGTCGGCCACGCCTTCTCGCCTGACACGTCGCTCGCCGGGACAGCTCGCTCTTCGATCGGCCACACCGGCTGACCCGTCACGCGATCGAGCACATAGGCGTAGCTTTGCTTCGTGAGCTGCACGAGCGCCTTCACGGGCTTGCCCGCGACGGTCATGTTCACGAGCGCGGGCGCGGAGGGAAGATCGTAATTCCAGATGTCGTGATGGGTGATCTGGTAATGCCAGATCCGCTTTCCCGTCTCGAGATCGAGACAGACGACGGAATTGGCGAAAAGCCCCGAGCCCAATCGATGGCCGCCGTAATAATCGTCCGTAGGCGTCTCGACCGGGAGATAGGCGCGGCCGAGCTCGGGATCGACGGAAATAGGCGCCCAGACGCCGGTGTTGCCGGTGTATTCGTTCGACTTTCCCTCCCAAGTGTCGGCGCCGAATTCGCCCGTCTTGGGCACCGTGTGAAACACCCATTTCTGTTTGCCGGTACGCGCATCGAACGCCATGACATAGCCCGGCGTGTTGCGCATCTTGTCGGGCGTGAAACCTTCCTCGAGCGCGGGCGGCACGATGATGGTGTCGCGAAAGACCATAGCGGGCGAGGAGTTCCCGATGCGCGTCACATGATCGAAATCGACATGCAGCTCGGCCATCAGATCGACTGTGCCGTTGTCGCCGAAGCTCTTCACCAGGACGCCGGTCTTGGCGTCCAGCGCGACGAGATAGAAACCCGTGGTAACGACGAAGATCCGTTCCTCGCGCCCATCCGTCCAGTAGGAGACGCCGCGCCCGGCGTTTCTGCGTGGCGCCTTGCGGTCGCGGCCGTGCTCGTCGATGCCGTCCCAGCGCCAGAGTTGTTTGCCTGAGACCGCATCGATGGCGGCGACGACGCGCTGGCCGCCGGCGGATTCGTACAACACCCCGTTCGCCATGATGGGCGTCGCTTCGCTCCGATAGATCGCAAGCGTCGGATCTCCGTTGCTCTGCGCCGTTCCGCCGAGCGAGGAGGGCGCAGGCGGAATGCCCGGCTTCCACACCCACGCGACCTTCAAGTCCTTGAAATTGTTCTTGGTGATCTGATCGAGCGTCGAGTAGCGCGTGCTTGAGGGATCGGCGTTCAAGTACCGCCACTCGCCTGGCTTCGCGGCGACCGAAGGCGGCGTTTTTTGCTCCGCGCTCCCCGCCGGCAGGCTCAGCGCCATGAGCGCTAACGGGATTGCAACAGAGCTGAAAACTCGGAACTTCAAACGTGTCATCGCTCCCGCCCTTGACCAATGCGCCGCAAGTGTCGTGGCTTTCAGCGCATCCTGCAAGACAGTGGACAAAGGACTGCCACTTAAGCGAGTTTAAAATCCATGGAAACACAGGCATTCAGCGTCCGGGCCATCCTCGAGGGCAAAGCGCCCAAGGAAACACCCGTAGCGGTCAAGGGTTGGGTCCGCACGCGCCGCGACTCCAAGGCCGGCATCTCCTTCGTGCATGTCTCGGATGGGTCATCATTCCATCCCGTGCAGGTGGTCGCGCCCAATACGCTCTCGAACTACGGCGATGAAGTGCAGAAGCTCTCCGCCGGCTGCGCCGTCGAAGCGACCGGCGCGATTGTTCCTTCGCCCGCAAAGGGCCAGCCCTTCGAGATGCAGGCAAGCGCCATCAGGGTGATCGGCTGGGTCGACGATCCCGACACCTATCCGATCCAGCCCAAGCCCCACACGCTCGAGTTCTTGCGCGAGGTTGCGCATCTGCGGCCGCGCACGAACGTCATCGGCGCGGCCACGCGCGTGCGGCACACGTTGGCCATGGCGATTCATCGCTTCTTCGACGAGAACGGCTTCTTCTGGGTCAACACGCCGATCATCACCGCATCGGATGCGGAAGGCGCAGGCGCGCTCTTTCGCGTCTCCACCCTCGATCTCGCCAATCTGCCGCGAAGCCCCGACGGCAAGGTGGACTTCTCCAAGGACTTCTTTGCCCGCGAGGCGTTCCTCACCGTGTCGGGTCAGCTCAACATCGAGGCCTATTGTCTTGCGCTCACCAAGGTCTACACCTTCGGACCGACTTTCCGCGCCGAGAACTCGAACACGAGCCGGCGTTTGGCCGAGTTCTGGATGATCGAGCCGGAGATTGCTTTCGCCGATCTCTCCGACCTTGCGACGCTCGCCGAAGGACTCCTGAAATCCTCGTTGAAAGCGCTGTTGAACGAGCGGCCCGAGGACATGGCGTTCTTCGATGAACGAATCGAGAAGGGGATCGTGAAAAAGCTCGAAGGGATCGTCTCATCCGAATTCGTGCGTATGGACTACAGCGAGGCCGTCAAAGTGCTCGAGCGCTCGAACGAGAAGTTCGAGTTTCCGGTGAATTGGGGCGTGGACTTGCAGTCCGAGCACGAGCGCTATTTGACCGAGAAGCACGCCAAGAAGCCAGTCATCGTGATGAACTATCCCAAGGACATCAAAGCCTTCTACATGCGGGTCAATGACGACGGGAAGACCGTGGCGGCGATGGACGTGCTGGCGCCCGGCATCGGCGAGATCATCGGCGGCAGCCAGCGCGAGGAGCGCTTGGATGTGCTCGATAAGAACATGGCCGCACGTGGCATCGACAAGGAGCGCTACAGCTGGTACCGCGACTTGCGCCGTTACGGCTCCGTCCCCCATGCCGGATTCGGGCTCGGCTTCGAGCGCACTATCGCCTACGTAACCGGCCTTTCCAATGTACGCGACGCGATCCCGTTCCCGCGCACGCCGGGCAACGCGCGGTATTAGAGCACCTTAGAAAAACGTGCTCCAAAAGCCCCGGAATAGTTCCGTCCGCTCCAACGTCTTTGATTGGAGGCGGTATGCCTCACAGACTTTGGGAGACCGCAGATGATCCGGACACTCCTTCTTGGCGGCGCCTTGCTCTTGGCGCTCGCCGGCCCTTCCTTTAGCGAAGATCAGTGCGTGGCGCCTAAGGCTCCGGCCATCCCGGACGGCGCAAAGGCGACGCCGACCCAGATCGTTGCCGCCCAGGACGACATCAAGGCTTTCGCGGAAGCCTCGGACAAGTTTCAGGTCTGCCTGCAACAGGAAATGGGGCGGCAAAAGAGCCTCGCGACGCAGAGCAATTCGGAGCTCGATCCCAAGATCCAGGCCGATCTGAACGCCAAAGGCCTGGCCCAGCGCCAGGACGCCCAAAAGGTCGCAGCCGCCTGGGGCGTGGCTGTCGATGCTTTCAACAAGACACAAACCCGCAAGCAATCGAGTTCGCGCCCGGCGGCCTCGGGCGGCGGGGGGTATGGCGGCGGCGGCGGGTACGGCGGCGGGGGCTACGGCAGCTCCCGGTATTAGCCCGGACGCAATGGCCCTTTGAGCAGATCTCGTCGGCGCTCGCCATTTGAGCGCGCGGCTGCTGTGCTCTATAGAATTCCGGCCTTCAAAAGCCGGATAAGACCTCCCATGACCAAGCGTTTGTTTCGCAACACCCTTGCCGTCACTGCTCCGATCTTAAGCGTCGCAGCCGTCGCGGTTTTCGCGCCGGCGCTTGCGCAGAATCTTCCCGACGGCAACGGCAAAGACATGGTGCAAACCATCTGCACCGCCTGTCATGACCTCTCGCCGATCACGGATTCCGTCGGCTTTTCCCGCGCGGATTGGGAGACGGTGGTGAAAAGCATGATCGACATGGGCGCCGATATTAAGGCCGAGCAGGTCCCGGTCATTGCGAACTATCTCGCGGCCAACTTTCCGCCCAAGCCGAAATAGCGATTGGAATCTTCCTCCCCCTGAAAGGGGGAGGTCGATCTGCCGGGCGCGAAGCGCTCGGCGGATCGGGTGGGGGTCAACATGGATCTCGACTTGAAAGGAAAGGTCGCGGTCGTCACGGGCGGAAGCCGCGGCATCGGCAAGGCCATCGCACGGGCGCTCGCGCGCGAGGGCGCGGATGTCGCCCTGATTGCACGAAATTTGGAGGACGCGGAAAAGACCGCAGTCGAAATCGCAAAAGAGAGCGGACGAACGGTACGCGCCTACCGCGCCGATACGGGCGATGACGGCCAAGTCAAGGACGTGTTCGCGCGGATCGTCGCCGACTTCAACCGGCTCGACATCCTCGTGAATGCCGCGGCGCAGCCTGGCGGACAGGCTCCGCCGCCCAAACTGGCCGGAATCACCGACGAGAATTTCTGGTCGGATATGAACGTGAAGGTGATGGGTTACATCCGTTGCGCACGCGAAGCAGCGCCGCATATGGCGAAGCGCGGTTGGGGCCGCATCATCAACATCAGCGGTCTTGCCGCTCGCTCGACCGGCTCTATCGTTGGCAGCATCCGCAACATCGGCGTCGCCGCGCTGACCAAGAATCTCGCCGACGAGCTAGGACCACTGGGGATTAACGTCACTTGCGTCCACCCGGGGATGACCCGGACCGAAAAGACACCGGGCGTGTTGAAGCGCCGCGCCGAAGCCACGGGGCTCACGCCCGAAGAAGTCGAGCGGCGTTTTGCGGACGGAAACACGATCAAGCATCTGGTGACCGCCGAAGAGGTCGCCGATGTGGTGGCGTTTCTCGCTTCTCCGAAATCGATCGGTATCACCGGCGACGCGATCGCCGTTGGCGGCGGCATGCCTGGCGCGATCCATTATTGAATCGGAGGTTCCATGCCTCACGTTCGCGAGCCCATCATAGATAATGTCGCGATTGCCGATCTTCGACCCACCCAGATCACGGTCGGCATGCGCGAAGTCCACGCGATGCAAAAGCGTTGGCGCGCTCGCTCGCCGGCGAAGGGAGAGGCCTTCCTCGGGCACCATATGATACCCGTCGTGCTCGGGCCGAAGGAACGGCACTACATCATCGATCATCACCACCTCTGCCGCGCGCTGCACGACGAGGGCCAGAAGGATGTCGCCGTCACCGTGGTCGCGAAGCTCGACGATTTGGAGCGCGATCAGTTCTGGTTCGTGCTCGACAATCGCGGCTGGATGCATCCCTTCGACGACGAAGGGAAGCGCCGGCATTACCGCGACATCCCCAAATCCGTCGCCGATCTCGTCGACGACCCGTTCCGTTCGCTTGCAGGCGAGCTGAGGCGCGCCGGCGGATTCGCCAAGGACACGACGCCGTTCAGCGAATTCCTCTGGGCCGATTTCCTGCGCAATCGACTGAAGGCGAAGCAGGTGAAGAAGGACTTCGACAAAACGCTCGCCAAAGCGCTCGAGCTCGCGAAAAGCGAGGATGCGGACTATTTGCCCGGCTGGTGCGGTCCGGTGAAAGAGTAGAGAGCCCGATCCAGCTTGGCCGATCTACAGCCCCCCAGCGTCGGCTTCGCTTCCCGGTTGATAAAAGCGTGGCTCCATGCGCGAAGCGACGCCTTCGCGCTCAAGTGCGGCTTCGTATTCGCGCTTCAGCGCCGGGTCTTCGAGATAATACGGAATCGCGTTCCCGCCCTTATCGAGATCGAACGACCAGATGTCCTTCAGCTGCTCGCCCGGGCGTCCGGCTTTTAAGGCCGGGTGATTGTTCGGCCCGTGCCAGGCGAGCACGCGCAAGCCTTCGCGCGCGATGCCGAAATGCTGGTGGAACCAGTCACCGCTCATCGGAGCGGCTGAGACAAATCCACCATATTCGTAGTCCTGTCGCAGCACCTTCTCCGCCTTGCCGTCGCGCCAGGGCGTCGGGCCGAGCGCGTCGGGCCATGTATAAGTGTATCCTTTGCCCTTCAGACAGATCAGCACCGCGGTCGAAATGTGCTTGTGCGCTTTGGAATAACGCCCGGTCTCGTATTGTCCGACGAAATGATAGAAGCGGTTGCCGCCCATCATTGGCTCCATGCGCCGATAGCCGGGCGAGCGGCGATTGTCCAAGGGCAGTTCCGCGCTGATCACATCGGGAATGAAATTCGTTCGCCGCATCGCGAGCCCGCGCACGGGATCGGGCTCGATGTCGTCCTTGGGCTTGAAATAATCCTCCGCGCCCGAAAAGCGTTCGGTGAAGGCGCGCGGACAATCGAAGACGAAATCCACATTGTCGAGAAGATTGATGATGTTGGGCGCCGACGTGCCGCAGAGGAGGAGGGCAGGGGCCGAGCCCGCATTGACGATGCGATGAAACGCGTTCAGCGGAATCGTGAACAGCGAGCCCTTCTGCCATTCGAAGACATGGCGCTTCTTCTCTCCGTCTTGCCAGACCTCGGTCGAGCCGCGCCCCTCGATGACAAGCACGATCTTCTCGTAGAGATGGCGTTCGACATGGAGCGCGCCCGCGCCCGGCACCTCGACCACATACATCCCCCACAGCCCCTCGGTGCCGAAGAGCTGGATGTAGGAGCCGCGTCCGCCGAGCCGCTTCCAGGGCAAGAGCGGGAGGTCCTGAACTTGTCTGACCCCGATGCCGCGAAAGATGGGTACGCCTTCGGCCTCCATGAAGCGGTCATAGGGGAGCATCGGCCGCTTGAACGCGCCATAACCGGCGTTCCGGCCGGATTTCGGCTCATGCCAATGCGAGGCCGGCGTGTCATGCATGCGATTGATCTGCCTCAACGATTGGCTTCAGCCCATAGCATCGGATAGACCATCGGCGCTACTCTTGAACCCACAAAGGAAAAAGCCTGAGGACGTCATGTCACGGAGTTACATCATCGATGATTCGGAGAAGCAGCGGTTTCTCTTGGATCGCGAGGCGCTCGTCTCGGACGCGGTCCTGGCCGACGAGATGCGCAAGATCTTCTCGAAATGCTGGATCTATGTCGGTCACGGCTCGGAACTGAAGAATCCGAACGACTTCGTCACCCGCAGAGTGGCGGGCCGGCCCGTCATCTTCCTGCGCGACATGCGCGGCGAGTACCGCTGCCTGTTCAACACCTGCCGCCATCGCGGCGCCATCGTCTGCACCGAGCGCGAGGGGTCGCGGCGCAGCTTCCGCTGTCTCTATCACGGCTGGACCTACAGGAATGATGGCGTGCTTGCGGGTGTTCCGGGTTCGGAGGCCTATCGCGGCGATTTCGACAAGTCGACGCTGGGCTTAAAGAGCCCCGCCAAGTTCGAGAATTATCGCGACTTCTGGTTCCTGAACCTCGATCCCCAGTCGCCGTCCTTATGCGATTATCTCGCGCGCGCCACCGACTACATCGATCTCGTGCTCGATCAGTCGCCGTCGGGGAGCATGGAGCTCATCACCGGCGCCCAGGAATACGATGTCGCCGCCAATTGGAAGCTCTTGGTCGAGAACAGCGTCGACGATTATCACCTGCCCACGACGCATGCGACCTGGCTCAATTACATGACCAATTCGGGTCTGAAGATCGAGCGCCCCAAAGAGGGCATGGTGCTCCCGACCCACGGTCTCGCCGTCGATCTCGGGAACGGCCATTTCACCACCGACAACATCAATTTCCGCGGCCGCCCGGTCGCCGCCTGGATTCCGATCTATGGTGATGCGGCAAAGGAGGAGATCGCCGAAATCCGCCGCGAGCTCGTCCAGCGTCTGGGCCCAGACCGTGCCAAGCGCGTCGCCGATACCAACCGCAATCTCATTATCTTTCCCAATCTCGTGATCAATGACGGCTCGTCGGTGACGGTGCGCACGTTCTTCCCCGAAGGCGCGGGCAAGATGCACGTCACCGCCTGGGCGCTCGGGACCGTCGAAGAGAATCAGAGCGCGCGCGCCCGCAGGTTGGACGCGTTCCTCACCTTCTACGGACCGGGCGGGTTCGCGACACCCGACGATGTGGAAGCGCTCGAGCTCGTGCAGCAAGGGCTTGCCAATTGGCAGGACGACCGCTGGTCGGAGATGTCGCGCGGCATGGGACGCGAAACCGAGCAGCTCAACAGCGACGAGCACCATTTGCGCATCTTCTGGAGACGCTGGAACGCGCTGATGGAGACCGCGTGATGGCGGTTACGCGGGCCCAAGTCGAGGACTTTCTCTACCGCGAAGCCGAGCTCCTGGACGAATGGCGGCTCGAGGAGTGGCTCGGGCTCTTGACCGAGGACGCTTCTTATTACGTGCCGCCGAACGATCATCCCGAAGGCGATCCCAAGAACACGCTCTTCATTCTCGCCGACGACATCATGCGCATCCGCGAGCGCGTGAAGCGCCTGATGGACCCCGAATGTCATGCCGAGCATCCCCATTCGCGGACACGCCGCCTGATCTCGAACGTAAGGATCGTCGGCGAAGAGGGCGATCTCGTCCGCGTCGCGGCGAACTTCGTCTGCTATCGCTTCCGGCGTTACGAGCGCATCCGCGAATATGTCGGGCATTACCGTTACGTGCTTCAGCACCTAGGCTCGGAGCTCAAGATCAAGGAGCGCCGCACGATCATCGACACGCACGAGCTGGGCTCGCTCGGCTCCGTGAGTTTTATTTTGTGACGATGGCCTGAACTTCGGGGCGCGCTTCGTAGATCGCGCCGTGGATGAAGCGTTCGAGGTACGGCTTGCCGGAGCCTGAGACTGTCGCACCTTCGAGTGTGAAGGTCATGATGTCGGCGGCTTCGATCAGTTCGGGCGC
>DASQHF010000054.1:0-20260 GCA_035632215.1 Micropepsaceae bacterium
CCCTCGCGGGTGAGGGGGTGGGAGCTTCCACGACCGCCGTTGCGACAGGTGACGGCTCTGCCTTTGATGGAGAGGGGATTCTGCGCGACGCACTCGAACCCGGCGCGCGGATCGACGGGCCGGCGATCATCATCGAGACAACGGCGACGACGATCGTGGAGCCCGGCTGGCGGGCGAACGTGGATGCGTTGTCCAATCTCGTTCTCGAACGCGTCACGCCACTGCCGAGCCAAGTCGCGGTCGGCACCAAGGTCGATCCGGTGATGCTCGAAATCTTCAACAATCTCTTCATGTCGGTCGCGGAAGAGATGGGGCTTGCGCTTCAGAACACCGCGTCGTCCGTCAACATCAAGGAGCGGCTCGACTTTTCCTGCGCCCTCTTCGACGAAACGGGCGCGCTGATCGCGAACGCGCCGCACATCCCCGTGCATTTAGGCTCGATGGGAGATTCCGTGCGCACGATCATTTCCGCGCGCGGCGACAGACGCGACGGCCGCGGCATGAAGGAAGGCGACGTTTACGTGCTGAACGCGCCTTATCACGGCGGCTCGCATCTTCCCGATGTCACCGTGATCATGCCGGTGTTCCATAAGGGCAAGCCCTTCGCCTATGTCGCGGCGCGCGGCCATCACGCCGATATCGGCGGGATCACGCCCGGCTCCATGCCGCCCTTCAGCCGCACCGTGGATGAAGAGGGTGTGCTGATCGACAACTTCCTCTTGATCGATGCCGGGCGGTTTCGCGAACAAGAGACGCGCGCGCTGCTCGCTTCCGGGAAATATCCGGCGCGGTCGCCGGAGCAGAACATCGCCGATTTGAAGGCCCAGGCGGCTGCTTGCGTGAAGGGCGTAGCGGAGCTCACACGCCTCGTCGCGCTCTATGGTCCCGATGTGGTGCGCGCCTATATGGGGCATGTCCAGGACAACGCGGCCGAATGCGTGCGCCGCGTGATCGATCGGTTGAAGGACGGCGCCTTCGCCTGCGAGATGGATGTGGGTGCGGTCATCAGAGTCGCGATCATCGTGGACAAGGCGAAGCGGGGCGCGCGCGTCGATTTCACCGGCACGAGCGCGCAATTGTCATCGAATTTCAACGCGCCGCTATCGGTTTGCCGCGCGGCGGTGCTCTATGTGTTCCGGACGCTGATCGATGACGAGATCCCACTGAACGACGGCTGCATGCGGCCGCTTCAGATGATCGTGCCGGAAGGCTCGATGCTGAACCCGCGCTATCCCGCGGCGGTCGTAGCAGGGAATGTGGAGACGAGCCAGGCGATCACCGATGCGCTCTACGGCGCGCTGGGTGTACAGGCGGCGGCGCAAGGGACGATGAACAATTTCACCTTCGGCGACGGGGAGAGCCAGTATTACGAAACCGTCTGCGGCGGTTCGGGTGCCGGGCCCGACCACGACGGCACCGATGCCGTGCACACGCACATGACAAACACGCGGCTGACCGATCCAGAAGTGCTGGAAGAGCGTTTCCCCGTGTTGCTCGAGGAATTCGCGGTGCGGACGGGATCGGGTGGACGCGGCCGGCATCATGGCGGCGACGGCACGGTGCGCCGCGTGCGGTTCAGGAAAAAGCTGACGGCGGCGATTGTCTCCAACCGCCGGCGCGTGGCGCCGTTCGGGCTTTCCGGTGGCGGCGATGGCGCGGCAGGGCGAAATTGGGTCGAACGGACGGATGGAAGCATCGAGCATTTCGGTGCGACGGCGCTCGTCGAAGTGAACGCGGGCGATGCCTTTGTCCTCGAAACCCCCGGCGGAGGAGGGTTTGGGGGATGAGCGTGCTTGTTCCCACTTTGTCATTCCCGGCCGAGCGGCCCCGGATTAAATCCGGGGTCGCAAGGGGAAGGGAACCCAGGGGCGTCTGGGTCCCCTTCCCTCGCGCTCGTGAAAAGCTCGCGCTCGCCGGGGATGACAACATGTGGGGACGCGATGGAGAGCGCGAATGTTGCCGTTGATCGGAATTGGCGTCGTGGTGCTGGGCTTTGCGCTGCGGTTGAACGGTCTTCTGGTCGTCGCGGCGGCGGCAATCGCAACCGCGCTCGCGGGCGGGCTCGATCTCGTCACCGCGATCTCCGCCTTCGGGCATGCCTTCAACGAGAACCGCTATGTCAGCATCACCTTTCTGGTGTTGCCTGCAATCGGCGCGCTCGAGCGCGCAGGGTTGCAGGAGCGCGCCCGCGACATGATCGAGGCCATGCGCGCCATGACGGTCTCGCGCATCATCGTGCTGTATCTCTTGATGCGCGAGACCGCGGCGGCGATCGGACTCACCTCGCTTGGCGGCCAGGCGCAGATGGTGCGGCCGTTGATCGCGCCGATGGCCGAAGCCGCGGCCGAGGCGCGCTTAGGCACGCTCTCGGATGAGACGCGCCAAGCGGTGCGGGCGCAGGCGGCCGCGGCCGAGAACGTCGGCTGGTTCTTCGGCGAGGACATATTCGTCGCCCTCGGCTCGGTTCTCTTGATCCGCGGCATTCTCGAGCAGAACGGAATTCTGGTTCAGCCGCTTCAGCTCTCGCTATGGTCGATTCCGACCGCGATCGCCGCGTTCGCGATCCATGCGACGCGGATCTATGTGTTCGAGCAGCGGCTCAAACGCGAGACGAAGTTGCCGGAAGCGGAGACCGCACGCTCATGATCGGACTTTCCGCGGTCTATGTCTTCGCCGGAATCGTGTTCGTGGTGATCACGATCTTTTCGGCTCTCGACCGCGCCAATCCGAAACGCGCGGTGAACGCGCTGTTCTGGGGCCTGCTTGCCGCGAGCTTTCTGTTCGGCGATCTCTTGGGGGATTTCGGCAACGGCCTGCTCGTGCTCGCCCTTGCCGCGCTCGCCGGTTTTGCAGGCCTTGGTCTGGGTCAGCCCAAAACGACCGATGCAGACGAGCGCAAGCGGCTCGCACGCGAGTTCAAGAACCGCCTGTTCGTACCTGCGCTCGCGATCCCCGCGGTGACGCTCATCGGGTCATTGACGCTGAAATACGCGAGCTTCAGCGGGCGGCCGTTGTTCGATCCGGCGCAAGTGACCCTCATCGCGCTGGTGCTTGCGGTCGTCGCGTCCGTTGCGCTATCGCGGTTCATGCTGCGGCAACCCGTCATCGCGGCGCTCGAGGAGGGACGGCGGCTCCTGGATCTCGTGAGCTGGACGGCGCTGCTTCCCCAGATGCTCGCGTCCTTAGGTGCGGTGTTTGCACTAGCAGGATTGGGGACCGCGGTCGGCAATCTGTTCACCGGGCTCATCCCCGCCGACAGCCGTTTCGCGGCAGTTGCCGCCTATACCATCGGCATGGCTGTCTTCACCGTGATCATGGGAAACGGCTATGCCGCCTTTCCGGTGATGACGGCGGCGATCGGACTGCCGCTGATCGTGACGAAGTTCGGCGGCAATCCCGCGATCATGTCGGCGATCGGCATGGTGTCAGGATTCTGCGGCACGCTCGCGACGCCAATGGCCGCGAACTTCAATCTCGTCCCGGTTGCGCTGCTCGGAATTTCGGACCCCTATGCGGTGATCAAGGCACAGCTGCCGACCGCCTTCCTGCTCCTCGCCTTCAACACGGTGCTGATGGATGTCCTCGTCTTCCGTTGAAACTCAGCTGGACGAAACTCTTGGCTCGCGCTTTGCGGAGATCGCGCTCGGCCACGTCACGCGCGAATATCCGAACGTGATCGCTTACGAGCACACGTTCGGCGTGAAGAGCCCGAAGACGGTCCATCCGATCTTTTACGGCAGCTACGACTGGCATTCCTGCGTTCACTCCTACTGGCTGCTGGCGAGCCTGTTGCGCCTGTTTCCGACGATCGAGCAAGCGGACGAGATCAGCTCGCTGTTCGAGGACTCGTTCACCGATGTAAACATCGCGGGCGAGCTCGAGACGCTGGAACCCTTGGCTCAGCGGGGCTTCGAGCGGCCCTATGGCTGGGCGTGGGCTCTGATGCTGCAAGCGGAGTTGAAGCGCCACGAGACGCAGCCCTGGGCGGAGACCGTGCAGCCGCTCGCGGATTTTCTGGTCGAACAGTTCGGCGGATATCTGCCGAAGATGACCTATCCCATCCGCAGCGGCGTGCATTCTTCGACCGCGTTCGCGATCGCGCTTGCGCTCGAATACGCCGATGCGTCCGATGCCGAATTCGCCAAGCTTCTGCGCGACACGGCGATTCGCTGGTATGTAAACGATGCCGACTACCAGGCCTGGGAACCGAGCGGCGAGGATTTTCTGTCGCCCGCGCTTAGCGAAGCCGAATGCATGCGCCGCGTGATGGAGCGGGAGAAATTCGCTTCGTGGCTGAAACGCTTTCTGCCCAGGCTCGGACAAGGCGAACCGGGAAGCCTGTTCACGCCGGTGGAGGTCAGCGACCGCAGCGACGGACGGATCGTGCATCTGGACGGGCTCAATTTGAGCCGCGCCTGGTGCTGGCGCGCGCTTGCGCGGGCGCTTCCGGAGGACGATCCGGCGAGCGCAGTCCTGATCAAGACCGCGAAGGATCATTTGGCTGCGTCGCTCCCCTATCTCGCCGGCGATTACATGGGCGAGCATTGGCTCGCGAGCTTCGCGCTGCTGGCGTTGAGGGAGTAATCACCCCTCACCCGGCGCGCCAGTAGCGCGGCTATCGCCGCGCGGCGCGCCGCCCTCTCCCGCAAGGGGAGAGGGGCGAAAGTGCGGTGAGGAGTGGGGTCACGTCCGGGAGCGAGTCCAGCGAGAGCGTGAGGTCGATGATGCGGTCGGACTGCGCTTTGGGAAGCCGTCGCGTGAGCTTTTGAAATTTTGCGATCACGTCGGAGGCGGGGGCGAAGTTCTGCTCCGAGCCGCGCGGTGCATCCACGGCTTCTTCGAGCACGGTGCCGTCGGAGAGATGTACGGTGACGTGCACCGAGTGGCGGAACTTGGAGCCCTTGGCGGTGATCGCGGGATCTTCCTTGGCGACGACTTTTTCGGCCAGCGCCATACGCTTTTCGTCCGCAACAAGCGCTTCCGAGAACTGGTCGATGAAACAGTCGCCTTCCAAAAGCAGCGTCGCGACGCAGTAGGAAAGGTTCAACTGCGCCGCGGTCATGCCCTCGGGGCGATACCGCCAGCCGGTGTGCTCGAACGTCGCCTTGGAGCAGTGGACGACGATCTCCTTCACATCCTTGGGCCCAAAGGGATGTCGCACCTGCATCAAGCGGATCGCATCGAGAGTCGTGTGATTGCTGCCGACGCAGGAATAGAATTTCAGCGAGATGCGCATGGTCTCGAAGCGCTCGCCCAAGCCCGACGTCAACTCGTCCAACTTGAAACGATCATTTGACCGCGAAAACGTGGTGCAGAAGCCGCCGTAGGGATTTTCGAACACGTCGACGATCCCGGTGAAGCCGTCTTTCGCCAGCAAAGCCGCGTAGAGCCCGCTCTGCGACGCCCGGCCCGCATGCATGCGCTTGACCATGGCGCCGAATTGCGCCGCCATCAGCCCCGAGGACTGCGTGCCGGCGATGCCGAGCGCATGAACGGCCTTCTCCGCCGGGAGCTTCAGCCCCGCGGCAGCACCGGCCGCGGCCGAGAAGACGCCGAGCGTCGCCCCCGAATGCCAGCCCTGAACGATGTGTTCCTGGCCCATGCACATACCCACGCGCGGCCCGATCTCGTAGCCGGCGACGGCGGCGGTCAGGAGATCGCGGCCGCTGATGCCGGGATTGAGCTCGGCAACAGCAAACAGTGCGGGTAGCGTCACCGCGCCGACATGCAGCACACCCTGACGGTGCACATCGTCGAGCTCGAAGCTCTGCACCAAGGTTCCGTTCGCGAGCGCCGCGTGCGGCGCGGAGAGGCGCAAACCCGTTCCCCAGACGCCGCAGGCCTTGGATGCATCGAGGCCGGACAGCGTCTCCATCAGGATGCGCGACCATTCGAGATCGGTGCCGAAAATCGCGCAGCCAAGCGCATCCAGCATCAGGAGCTTGATCCGCTCCTTGACCTCTTCAGGAATACGGTCATAGGTGAGCCCGGCGATGAAGCGCGCCATTCCGGCGGTATAGGGATTGGCGCTCGTTTCGCGGTCCATTGCATCCTCCCCTTTCCTTCCAGCACAGCTCAAGGGGCGAAGCAATGGATGCGCGCGGGACATCGGGCTAGAGTGCAAAAACGCAACTGGGAGAGCATTGGCAATGGGCATGACGATGACGGAGAAGATCCTCGCGCGCGCGGGCGGGGGGAACCCGGTGAAGCCGGGCGACCTTGTGGTCGTCGAGATCGACGCCGCGGTCTTCATCGACAACACCTTCTTCCCGATCTACTGGCACGAGATCCTGAAAGTCGAGGATCCGGATAAGATCATCGTCGTCTTCGACCATCGGGTCCCGGCGCCAGACCGTCAGGCCGCGGCGGCCCAAGTGGTCGGGCGCAACTTCGTCAAGAAATTCGGGATCAAGCGCTTCCACGACGTCGGGCGCGATGTGGGCATCTCTCATGTCGTCGTGGCCGATCGCGGCTATGCGCTTCCGGGCACGGTTCTCGTCTGCGCCGATTCGCACACCTGTAGCGGCGGCGCCTTCAACTGTGCGGCGCGTGGCGTCGGCGCGCCCGACATGATCTATGCCGCGACCAAGGGGAAGACCTGGTTCCGGGTGGGCGAGACCGTGCGCTACGACGTCACTGGGAAGCTCGGCGCGGGCGTCACGACGAAGGACGTGTTCCTTTTCATCGCGAACACCTTCGGCGATCACGCCAACCAGAATGTCGAGATCGGCGGGCCGGGGTTGAAGCATTTGAGCATCAATGCGCGCCGCACGATCGCCACCATGGGGGCGGAGATCAGCGCCGACTTCACCATCTTCGAAGCCGACGATCTCGTCATCGACTACGTGAAGAAGCGCAACCCGAAGCCGTTCGAGGCGCAATACCCCGACGAAGACGCGGTCTACAAAGCGCGGCGCAGGATCGCGCTCGACGAGATTGAGCCTCTGGTCGCGCTTCCCGACGCGGTACTGAACAATTCCGTGCCGGTGAAGAAAGTCGCGGGCGAGAAGATCGATCAGGCGTTCATCGGCTCCTGTGCCAACGGCACGCTCGATGATTTCGCCATTGCCGCGCGCGTGTTGAGCGGCCGGCGCGTGGCCGACGGCGTACGCCTGATCGTGACGCCCGGCTCGCAGGAGGTCTATCGCGAGGCGGTGCGGGCAGGCTATGTGCAGACGCTGGTCGATGCCGGCGCGATCGTGACGAACGCCACCTGCGGGGCCTGCGGCGGCGGCCATCTCGGTGTGCTCGGCCCGGGCGAAGTCTGCATCACCGCGAGCACGCGGAACTTCAAAGGCCGCATGGGCGATCCTTCCGCGCGCATCTTCATGGCCTCGCCGGCGACCGTCGCGGCGTCCGCCATCAGCGGCGCGATCGCGCATCCGGGCGAATACACGCGCGAGGCGCTCGTATGAGCGCGAACGTCATCTCCGGCCGAGTGTGGAAATTCGGTGACAACATCAACACCGATCTGATGCTGCCGGGCCATGTGCATATGGCGACCGAAGCCGAGCAAGCGCGCGCGGTGTTCCAAGCCAACCGGCCCGGCTGGGTGGACGAGATGAAGCCTGGCGACTTCATCATCGGGGGCAAGAATTACGGCACCGGCTCGAGCCGGCCGGCGGCACGCTCGCTGCGCAATATCGGGATCGCCTGCCTGATCGCGGATTCGATCAACAGCCTGATGTACCGGAATTGCGTCAATTTCGGGCTTTTGGCGATCGAATGTCCCGGCGTTTCGACGCTGTTCGGCGAAGAGGGACAGATCGCGGAAGTCTCGCTCGAGGATTTCACCATCCAGAACAAGACTACGGGCAAGGCGCTCAAGGCTCAGCCGGTGCCGGCGAACATGCTGACGCTGATGTGCGGGGGCGGGATCTATCCCGTGCTCGAGCAGGAAGGACTGATCGCCCCCAAGCCCAAGACCGAGAAGCCGGCCAAGGTTTCGACGGGGCACACCTAATTGTCATGGCCCGCGCACGCGGGCCACCCAGGCGATCATAAGACTCATTGGCCGCGCAGACGCGCGGCCGCTGGGTGGCCCGGTCAAGCCGGGCCATAACACATCTTTGCAGGGATTATTTCGATGCCTGAAGCAATCGCCACAGCTTCGGCGGCGAAAGCGGAAGCACGTTCGGTTCAATAGCGAAGCTTTCGAGCGCCGCGGCAACGGCATTGGCAATGACACCGCCGACCGGAATGATTCCGCCCTCGCCCGCCCCTTTGGCGCCCAACGGATTATGCGGGGCGGGATGATTCTCGAGCGCCAGCACGCGGATGCGGGGAAAATCGCTTGCGGTGGGCATCAGATAATCGGCGAGCGATGCGGTCACGAGCTGGCCGTTCGCGTCATAGACGAGCTCTTCCATGAGCGTGCCGCCGAGGCCCTGCACGATCGCGCCAAGGGTTTGGCCATGCAGAGTCGCGGGATTGACGATGCGCCCGACGTCCTCGACCGCGACGTAATCGATCAGCTCGACATGACCGGTGGACGCGTCGACGGCGACGTGGGCCGCGTGCGCCCCGTAAGAGTAGGTGCGCTTGGAACTCGTAAAGGTCCCGTCGGCGGAGAGCCCGGAGAGCCCGGTGAACGCGATGCGGCTCTCCGCCGGGCCCAGCGCGGCGTCCTCGACAATCGTGACCTCCGATGCCTTGCAGCCGAGCTTTGCAGCGACGCGCGCGCGAATCGCATCGCGCAAGCTACTCGCCGCAGCGACGATTGCCGAGCCGCCCATCACGATGGCACGCGAGCTGTAGGAGCCGTAACCGTCGGCGAGATAATGGGTCGAGCCGTGAAACACCAGAACGCGCTCGAGCGGCAGCTCCATCGCATCGGCGGCGATCTGCGCAAACGCGGTCTCGAGCCCCTGGCCGACGGCGGACGAGCCGACGAACACCGAGACGCGGCCATCGGACTCGATTTTCAGCCGCGCGTTCTCTTTCGGTCCCGACGCCCCGCCTTCGAGATAACAGCCGATTCCGAGGCCATGGTAGCGCCCGTCGATCCGCTTGCCGTTGAGCTTTTGCTTTTCCTCCCAGCCGAATTCGGCGAGGCAGCGATCGAGCGTCTCGCGATAGTCTCCGCTGTCGGTTTCGGCCTCGATCTTGGGGCGCGCGACCGTCGCGAGCCGATAGGGCATGGCCTCCCTGGGAATGAGATTCCTGCGGCGGAATTGCACGCGGTCGAGTTCCAAGTCCTCGGCCACGAGATCGAACAGGCGCTCGCGAAAGAAATCGGCCTCGAAACGCCCGGGCCCGCGATAGGTGCCGGCCGGCGTCTTGTTGGTCAAATGCAGCGTGACTTCCAGTTGGATGTTGGGGATCCGATAAGGTCCGGACAGCACCTGGATGATGTTGCGCGCGGGCGTCGCGCCCACGGTGCGGATATAGGCGCCGATATCGACCTGAGCGTGGCCGCGAAGCGCAACGATCGTCCCATCGGCCTCGCAGGCGATCTCGAGCTCGGCGCTCGCCTCGCGTGCATGGTTGGTGCAGAAGAGATTCTCCCGGCGGTCTTCGCTCCATTTCACGGGGCGGCCGGAGAGCCGCGCCGCGAAGGGAATGAGGAAGTCCTCAGGGTAGAATTCGCCCCGCGCGCCGAACGCGCCGCCGACATCGTTCTCGAAGAGCGTCACCGCGTCTTCCTTTAACCCAAGCTGACGTGCAAGGATGCGCTTGTTCGGGAACGGCACTTTGGCGGCGCCATAAAGTGTCATCTGCCCGGTGTCCGCATCCCATTCGGCCATCAATCCACGCGGCTCCATAGCGACGGCCGTGTGACGATGGACGGAGAAGCGGCCGCGGCGAACATAACCGCGATGGATGCGAAATGCGGTCTCGGCATCCCCGAGGGAAGCGGTCATGGTGGTCGCGATATTGTTCGCAATATCCTCAAAGAGCAGCCGCTGGGCGCTCGCGCTCATTTCGACCGTAGGCGGCAGGGGATCGATGACGAGATCGATGGCGGAGACAGCGTCTTCGGCGGCGCCTAGAGTCTCGGCTAGCACGACCGCGACCGGTTCGCCGACATAGCGGACTTTGCCTTCGGCGATCACCGGCTGCTCGCAGAGCTTCAGCTCCGGCATCGGCTCCTGGCGCATGGGAATGCGCGGGATAGTCCCGATATCGCCGGCGGCGATCACGCGATGGACGCCGGCGATCTCAAGCGCGCGGGCGGTATCGATCGAAACGATCCGCCCGTGGGCCACGGGACTGCGCAAAATCGCCGCGTAAAGCACGTTCTCCCGCTCGAGATCACCAACGAAAATGCCGCGGCCGGTCAAGAAACGAACATCTTCGACGCGCTTCACCGGCGTCCCGACATAGGTGTTGGAGGTTTTCATCAGCGCCCGGTTTCGCGGACGGTATAGCCGGCCGAAGTGAGCTTGGCCTTGATTTCGCGAGCGTGACTTTGATCGCGTGCCTCGATGACAAGACCCAAATCCGCCGATTTCGCCGAGACGCCGGTCAAGAGCCGGTTGTGGGAGACCTCGAGGATATTGCCGCCGGCTTCGCCGATCGCCGAGGCGACGCGTGCGAGCAGGCCCGGCCGGTCGTCGATGGTGAGAACGAGGGAAAGGATACGTCCTTCCCGCCCGAGCTCCCGCAGGATCACGTTGGACAAGAGGCGCATATCGATGTTGCCACCCGAGATGACGACGCCGACTTTGCGGCCTAAGAACAGCTTCGGATTGGCGAGAACCGCGGCGAGCGCCGTCGCGCCCGCCCCTTCGGCAAGCGTCTTTTCCACCTCCAAGAGCCTCACCACGGCGCATTCGATCTCGGGTTCGGGCACGAGGAGAATATCGGCGACGAGCGCCTTCACCACTTGCCGGGCGATCGTGCCCGGATCCTTGACCGCAATGCCCTCGGCAATCGTCTGGCCGGAACATGGGAGATTGCCGCCGCTGACCGCATTGTGCATCGCCGGATATTGGTCGGATTCGACGCCGTAGATTTTCAATTGCGGCTTGAGCGCATTTGCCGCGATCGCGATCCCTGAAATCAGACCGCCGCCGCCAACCGGCACGACGAGGCTTTCCAAATCCGGCGCCTGAGCCAGGAATTCGGTCGCGACGGTTCCCTGCCCTGCGATCACCAAGGGATCGTCATAGGGATGAATGAGCGAAAGGCCTTCCTCTTGCGCGATCGCGAGCGCGCGGTGATGGCAGTCGGTCAAGCTAGGACCGTCGACGATGACGCGCGCACCGAAATCGCTGGTGTGCTTCACTTTCGTGAACGGCGTCCCTTCGGGCATGACGATCGTCGCCGGCACGCCGAGTCGCCCGGCATGATATGCGACCCCTTGTGCGTGATTCCCCGCCGACATGGCGATCACGCCGCGTTGCCTTGCGAACTTGTCCAGCGACAACAGCTTATTGAGCGCACCGCGTTCCTTGAACGAAGCCGTAAATTGAAGATTTTCGAATTTGAGAAAAATCTCGGCGCCCGTGATCGAGGACAAGGTGCGCGACAGGCGCGCCGGCGTCACCTCGACGGCCCCGGCGATTGTCTTGGCCGCGGCATTGATTTCGTCAAGTCCGAGGGGAAAAGGCGACTTGAGATTCATGGCGCATCTTAGCCGCGCCTTCGCACCGAAGGGAACCTTTGCGAACCAACTTGCCCGAAGGCCGCTCGCGACCTAGGGTTCTCCGTTTTGCGAAGCATGCGGTTGCAATGTCGTCGATCTTCAATTCGTTGCGCTTGGTTGGAGCTGCCGCCCTTGGCTTTGCGATCTCGATTGCGGCCGCGGATCAGGCATTTGCGGCAACGCCGCTCGGCGAATGGCTTGTTGCGGAGAAGAGCGCCCGCATCAAGCTCGTCGACTGTGCCGGCTCGCTCTGGGGCATCGTTTCCTGGGAAGCGGATCCGGGCCTTGATTCGCACAACCCCGATCCGAAAAAGCGCAACCAGCCGATCACGGGAACGCCTGTCCTGCTTGGGCTCAAGCCTTCGGGGCCAAATCGCTGGGACGGCAGCCTTTACAACGCCGATAACGGCAAGACCTATTCGGGCGGCATAACGCTGGTCGACGAAAATGCACTCAGGGTACGCGGCTGCATCCTGTTCGTCTTATGTGGTGGCGAGAATTGGAAGCGGGTCGATGCGGTGAGCTCCTCCAACACGGACATGTGCAAGCGGGTGATTTCCGAGGCTTCAAGATGATCCGCCGCTTTCCGTCTCCAATTTCACCGTGGCCGCCTTTGAGGCGGGCACCCAGCCGCCGCGCGTCTGCGCAGCGGAAGAGTTTATCACCCGTGCGGACGCACGCGTGCTGGGTAGCCGGGTCAAGCCCGGCCATGGTGAGGGGCGTGTAAGGCCCGTCCATGTGGACCTCGTTCGAGCGCCTGGTTGAAGTCTGCTGCCGCCACGCGTGGACCGTCCTCGCGGCGTGCTTTGTCTTCGCCGTGGCGTCGGGTGTCTACGTCACCCGGAATTTCCAGATGGACAGCAACAGCGAGAACCTGATCTCGCCCGACGTGCCGTGGCGCCAGAATAACATCGAATTCGACCGGGCGTTCCCGCAACGGAGCAATCTCACTGTCGTGGTGATCGACGGCGTGACGGCCGAGCGCACGCAGGAAGCGGCGAGCCTGCTCGCCTCGGGCTTAAGAACCCGCAAGGACCTGTTCCCGGTCGTCCGCGATATCGCAGGCGATCCGTTTTTCGCCCATAACGGACTGCTCTATTCCTCGGTCGATGAAGTGCGCGACACGACCGGGCACATCATCGCGGCACAACCCTTCTTGGCACCACTTGCTGCCGATCCGTCCTTGCGCGGCATCATGGACAGCCTCTCCACCGCGCTTCTGGGCATCGAGAAGGGTCAGGGCAAGCTCGAAGACCTTACGCCGGCGTTCACCGCCTTTTCGGACACGCTGCAGAAGACGCTCTCGGGCCAGCCTGCTTTCCTCTCGTGGCAATCCCTCATCACGGGAAAATCGCCGACAATCCGGGAAACGCGGCACATCTTCGAAGTCCAGACGTTAATGGATTACCGCAAGCTCGCGCCGGGGCTCCCGGCCGCGAACGCCTTGCGCGAAATCGCACGCGACCTGCATTTGACGCCGGAAGAAGGCGTCACCGTGCGTCTGACCGGTCCCGTTCCGCTGGCGGACGAAGAATTCATGACCTTAACCGACCGGGCCGCGCTGATGAGCGTCCTGATGATCTCGGCGATTCTGCTGATGCTGTGGTTCGCCGTGCGCTCGCTCAAGATCATGACCGCGATACTAGTAACGCTATTCGCGGGCCTTGCGGTCACGACCACGCTCGGCCTCCTGCTGATCGGCCAGTACAACGTGATCTCGGTCGCGTTCATCCCGCTCTTTGTCGGTATCGGGGTCGATTTCGGCATCCAGTATTGCGTCCGCTACCGCGCCGAACGGCACGCGCTTGGCTCGCTCACCCGCGCGCTCGTGCATGCAGGCCGATGCATGGGCCCAAGCCTGATGCTCGCCTCCTTTGCGACTGCTGCCTGCTTCTTCTCCTTCGTACCCACCGACTACTCCGGCTTGGCCGAGCTCGGCTTTGTCGCGGGGAGCGGAATGCTCGTGGCCTTCCTTCTCTGCGGCACCATGCTCCCCGCCATGCTCGAAGTGATGAAGCCCGAAGGCGAGCAGACCGAGGTCGGGTTTGCGAAGTTCGCGGTGCTGGACCGTTTTCTCTGCGGGCACAAGACTGCGGTTCTCTTGCTTGCGGCACTTGTCGCGCTCGGCGGGCTCGCGCTGTTGCCGCGGCTCAAATTCGACGCCAATCCGCTCAATCTTCGCAATCGTCAGACCGAATCGATGGCGACCCTCATCGATCTCGCCAAGGATCCGGACACCTCGCCCAATACGATCGATGTGCTCGCGCCCTCGCGTTCGGCTGCGCAGGAGCTGAAGACAAAGCTCGAGAGCTTGGCGGAAGTCGACCACACAATGACGATCGAGAGCTTCATTCCCGACCATCAGCCGGAAAAGCTCATGCTCATCTCCGATGCGGCGCTCCTCTTGGATACGACGCTCGATCCGCTGGACATGAAGCCGCCCCCGAACACCGAGGAAGTCCGAACGAGCATCGCGACGACGGCCGAGAAGCTCCACGCCGTCGCGATGAAGGAGCCGAACGGCGGAACCGAAACCGCCCGGCGCTTCGCCGACCTTCTGGACGCCCTCAAAGCGGCGGACGACCGAACGCTCGCGCTCACCACCAGCGCCTTCGTGCCGGGGTTGAAGACGATCCTCGAACAGCTGCGAGCGGCGCTCTCGCCCGAGATGGCGACCCTCGACAAGCTGCCGCCGGATCTGAAACGCGAGTGGCTGACGCCGGATGGGCGGGCGCGGATCCAGATCTACCCCAAGGGTGTTCCCGACGAAAACGCCGATCTTGAACCATTCGCGGACGCGGTGCGCACGATCGCGCCGAAGGCAGTGGGAAGCCCGATCGGCACGCTCGAATCCGGCCGCACCATCGTGCGCGCCTTTATTCAGGCGGGCGCGCTTTCGCTCTTGGCGATGGTCTTCCTTTTGGCTATCGCGCTCCGCGACGTGCGTGACGTTCTGCTGACGCTCCTACCGCTGCTCCTGATCGGGATCCTGACCTTTTCAAGCGTCGTCCTTTTCCGGATGAAGCTCAATTTCGCGAACATCATCGTGCTGCCGCTGCTGTTCGGCATCGGCGTTGCCTTCAACATCTATTTCATCATGCATTGGCGCGCCGGCGGGCACGCCTTCCTCCAGTCGAGCTTGACGCGCGCGGTGCTTTTGAGCGCCGCCACGACCGCGTCCGGCTTCGGAACGTTATGGCTCTCGCGGCATCCGGGCACCGCGAGCATGGGCGCGTTGCTGACGATCTCGCTCGCCTGGACGCTTATCGTCACGCTTTTCTTCGTCCCGGTGCTCTTAGAATGCGTCTGGCCGCGCTCGCGCCCGACGAAGGACGGGGCGTTTCCTTGAACGGAATGCGCGCCAAACTTACGTCTCGGTGAAGAAAGGAGAGACGCGATGACCGTAAAGCTGAACCACACCATCGTATCGGCCAAGGACAAGAAGGCCTCGGCCAAGTTCCTAAGCGAGATTCTGGGATTGCCGGCGCCGAAGCCGTTCGGGCCATTCCTCGCCGTTCATCTCGACAATGACGTCACGCTCGACTTCGCCGAGTGGGACGAGGACATCTCAAGCGAGCACTATGCGTTCCTCGTCGGCGAGGTAGAATTCGACGCCATCTTCGGACGCATCAAGGCCCGCAGCCTTCCCTACTGGGCCGACCCGCATCATGAAAAAGAGGGCGAGATCAACCGTCGCGACGGCGGACGCGGATTCTATTTCGAGGACCCGAGCGGTCATAATCTCGAGGTCCTCACGCGGCCCTATGGCAGCGGAACATAGCGCGTGAACGACCCTCGGATCGTTTCGGTTGTCGCGATTGCGCTCATCATCGTGGTGCTCGCGTTCCGGATGCGGCGCATGCGGCGAAAGATGCCGCTCAATCTGAAACGTCTGTGGGTCGGGCCGGCGATCCTCCTCATCCTTGCTGGGTTCACACTGGCGCAGTTTCCGCCGGCGTCGTGGGATGCCGTCTGGCTCATTCTTGCCTTGGGCGTCGGCGCTGCCCTCGGCTGGCAGCGAGCGCGGTTAGTGCACATCTCGATCGATCCGGACGACAAGAGTCTTTCCATGCAGGCAAGCCCGCTCGCGGTTTTCTTCTTGATCGCGTTGGTGCTGTTGCGCGGCTCCTTGCGTGCTGGGTTGCGGTTCAAAGGCGGACTCAATCCGTTCCTCGTCAACGACATCTTCATCGTCTTCGCGGTGGGGCTGTTCGTGGCGCAGAGCGTTGAGCTCGGTTTGCGCGCCCGGCGCCTGCTCGCGCAAGAGCAGAGCTGAAGGTTTATTTATCGACGTTCGGATCGAGCTCGCGGGCACGGGCGATATCGGCAGTGCCCGAGGGGTCGTTCATGTTGTGCTTGGCGAGACCCCTGTAATAGAGCGCCAGCGGATTGTCCGGATTGCGCGAAAGTACCTGATCGAGATCGGCGATGGCGGGACCATCCTGTCCCATTTTCTCGCGTACGACGCCGCGGTTCATAAGAATGCCTACGGCCCCATTCAGCTTGGCGGCCTGGTCGTAATCGGCAAGAGCGCGCGCGTAGTTCTCGGTCCGAACATAGGCGTTGGCGCGATTGACGTAGGCCGCGACAAAGTTCGGATCGAGCTTTAAGGCCTCGCCGTAATCCGCGACGGCCCGGTCGTATTGATTCATGGCCTGATAGATGTTGCCGCGACGGACGAGAAGCTGGGCGTTCGGCTCGAGCGCTACGGCCGCATTCAAATCGCCGAGCGCGCGCTCACGCTCGCCTTCCGCTTCGTAGACTTGGGCGCGCGCGCCGAGCGCCATGCTCGATTTGGGATCGAGCTTGATGGCGAGATCGAGATCGGCCATGGCGTGCTCCAAATCCCCCTTGGCAGCGCGCACGAGACCGCGATTGATGTAGGCGATGAGCGCTTTCCCATTCAGCGCGATGGCGCGGTCAAAATCGGCGAGCGCCCGGTCTTCATCGCGCGTGGCGTGAAGCGCCTCGCCGCGGCGGATGAAGAGATTGGGGTTCTTGGAATCGTACTTGATCGCCTCGTCGTAATCCTCAAGCGCGCGCTGGGGGTTGCCATGGATGAAATAGGCATCGGCGCGGTGGGCAAGCGCAAAGGGGTTTTGGGGGTGAAGCTCGATGTCCTTGTCGTAGTCGGCAAGTGCGAGGTCGAAGTCGCCTCTATCGAGATAGACCTTGCCGCGGTTGGCCCAGGCGTGAGGATTGGTGGGGTCGCGCCGGATCGCCTCATTGTAGTCGGCAAGCGCGCGATCGACTTGCCCGAGCTTCTCGTAAGCGACGCCGCGGTTCGAGAGCGCGAGGCTCACTGCGGAATTCGACATACCCGAATTGGCGATCACCGTGCAGGCCGAGATCACGCGCTGCGGGTCACGCGATATATCGCATTGCTGCCGCTGGCTATTGCCGGGTCCCATGGCCGGCTGCGCCGCCGCAGTACCCGCAAAGAGGACCAAAACAAGTACCGAGAAGGAAGCGAAGGACCGCATACCAGCCTCTCGGGCCAAAGAGCGCTTTCATTCTAACATCAGAAGTGTGTCGCCTGGGTGGCCCGCGCGCGCGGACCATGACATGTTTTTTTCGGGACGGGGCTTAGCCCCCCTTCATCTGCATGTCGACAAGGGCGTTGATTTTCATGGCCAAGGCCTGCGCGCCCTGGGACTGGACGGTGGAGGCGAAATCCGCGCGCTTCAAAGCGAGCTGGCTCACCGTCCCGTTCAAGTACACGTCGACGACCTTCCATTTATCGCCCGCCATGTGCATCCGGTAGATGAACGGAGTGGCCATCTTGTCCGAGGCGATGAGCTTGGAATCGACGATCTTGTCCTGGCCTCGCATCTTCACCATCGGATCGACGGTGAACTGCTCGCCGTTGAAGCTGGCGAAATTCTTGGCGTAGTTGGCAATGGTCATGCGCTCGAAAGCGTCGAGCACGGCCTTCTTGTCGGGATCCGAGATCTTGGCCCAGGCGGGACCGACCGTCAGCTGAGTCATGGCCGGAAGGTCGAAGGTTTCCTCGACAACCGGGGTAAGCGCCTTATAGCGGCCCTCAAGCCCAAGCTCCTTGCCTCGCTTCATCGCATCGGTGAGAGAGGCGTAGAATTTCTGGACCTGCTGAGCGGCCGGATCGTCTTCAGCGGCCCGAACAGAAGGAGGGAGAACCGCCAACAATGCAACGAAGATGACCGACAGAATTTGTCTCACGACACGACACCCTCTGCCCGCCCAGGTTTAAGCCGTGATGATTGCTGCTTCGCGTTCCCGCCCGAGTGCCGAAAGCGCGGTGGCAACGATCGCCTTCGAGTCGAGACCCGCAATTTCATACATGCGCTCCGGCGTGTCCTGATCAAGGAAACGATCTGGCAGGATCATTGGCCTAATCTTCAAGCCCCGGTCCAAGAGTCCGTCCCAGGCCGCGAAATTCAGGACATGCGCGCCAAATCCGCCGATCGCGCCTTCCTCGATCGTGATCACGACTTCGTGGTTGTTAGCGAGCCGGCGTACGAGGTCGCTGTCGAGCGGCTTGCAGAACCGCGCGTCCGCCACCGTCGCCGATAGCCCGTAGGCGGACAGTTTCTGCGCGGCTTTAAGGCATTCGGCGAGACGCGCGCCAAAATTGAGGATCGCGACCGAGGTTCCCTCGCGCATGATCCGGCCCTTGCCGATGGGAAGGACATCACCGCGCTTGGGCAGAACCACGTCGTCCACGCCTTCGCCCCTGGGATAACGCAGCGCCGAGGGCCGATCATCGATGGCGCGCGCGGTCGCGACCATGTGCACGAGCTCGGCCTGATCCGCGGCCGCCATGACGACGAACCCGGGCAAAGTTCCAAGATACGCGACGTCGAAGGCTCCGGCATGCGTAGGCCCATCGGCGCCGACAAGGCCGGCACGGTCCATCGCGAAACGGACAGGGAGCGATTGGATGGCCACGTCGTGGACCACCTGGTCATAGGCGCGCTGGAGGAAGGTCGAATAGATGGCGGCAAAGGGCCGGAACCCTTCGGCGGCCAATCCAGCCGCGAAGGTAACACCGTGCTGCTCGGCAATGCCGACGTCGAAACAGCGATCCGGGAACTTCTTGGCGAAGAGATCAAGCCCGGTGCCCGACGGCATCGCAGCGGTGATGGCGACGACTTTCTCGTCCCGCTCGGCTTCGGCGATGAGCGCCTCAGCGAAGACCTTGGTGTAGCTGGGTGGGCCGGGCTTGCCCTTCTTCTGCTCGCCGGTGAGCACGTTGAACTTGGCCACGCCATGGTACTTGTCGGCCGACGCTTCGGCGGGCGCGTAACCCTTGCCCTTCTTGGTCACCACGTGGACGAGGACAGGGCCGTTACCCATGTCGCGCACGTTCTCGAGAATCGGAATCAGATGGTCGAGATTGTGGCCGTCGATGGGACCGACATAGAAGAAGCCTAGCTCCTCGAAGAGCGTGCCGCCCATCCAGAAGCCGCGCATGTATTCTTCCGCGCGCTTGGCCACTACCTGGAACAGCCGCGGGAACTTCTTCACCATCTGTTTGAAGGCGTAGCGGAAGCCGCGATAGGTGCGGCTCGACACCAGCCTGGCAAGATAGGCGCTCATCGCGCCGACGGGAGGCGCGATGGACATGTCATTGTCGTTCAGGACGACGATCAGCCGCGTGCCCATGGCGCCGGCGTTGTTCATCGCCTCATAGGCCATGCCTGCGCTCATCGCGCCATCGCCGATCACGGCGATGACGTTGCGCGGCTCGCCCGCGAGGTCGCGCGCCTTGGCGAAGCCCATGCCGGCCGAGATCGAAGTCGAGGAGTGCGCCGCGCCGAAGGGATCGTAAACGCTCTCGGCGCGCTTCGTGAAACCGGAGAGGCCACCGCCCTGGCGCAGTGTGCGCATGCGCGACCGGCGGCCGGTGAGAATCTTGTGGGGATAAGATTGATGGCCGACGTCCCAAATCAGCTTGTCGTTCGGCGTCTCGAAGACGCGGTGGAGTGCAACGGTCAGCTCGACGACGCCGAGACCGGCGCCCAAATGTCCGCCCGTCACGGACACGACATCGATGAGTTCGCGCCGGAGCTCATCGGCGAGCTGCCGAAGCTGGCTCTTCTCGAGGCGACGCAAATCCGCCGGCACGTCGACCGTGTCGAGCAAGGGCGTCTTGGATGTCGGAATCATCACCACCTCGTTAACCAAGTTAACCCACGCAACTCAAACATCAAGACTCACGATCAAGGAGAAAGAACGGCAATTCCCGCAAGTTTTGCGCCTTTTCGTCGTAAGATTCCAACAGCTTCAGGGCCCGATCGGCTAGCTTTCCGGCCTCTTCCTTCGCGCCTTCGACGCCTAAAATAGAGACGAGCGTTGCCTTGCCCTTGGCCTCGTCTTTGCCAACCTGCTTGCCGGTCTTTTCCGCGCTCCCCACGGCATCCAGGAGATCGTCCGTGATCTGAAAGATGAGCCCGAACTGGCGCGCATAGTTCTTTAGCCGGTCGCGGTGCTCCAAAGCCGCCGCCGCCATAATCGGCCCAGCCTCGCAGGAGAACTCAAACAAGGCACCCGTTTTCATTCGCTGCAACAGGATGACATCATCCGAATCGAGGGGCCGCTTCACGGCCTCCATGTCGATCGTCTGACCGCCGATCATCCCGTTACTCCCGGCCGCTTTAGCAAGTTTGTCGATCAATTGACAGCGGACTT
>DASQHF010000055.1:0-41622 GCA_035632215.1 Micropepsaceae bacterium
CGTGAGATGCTTCTGGGCGTTGTGCTTGGCAACGTTCTTACGTTCGTCGGCCGGATCGGACATTCCAGATTCCTAGGGCCGGAGCAGCCACGGCGTTGCTATACCAATTTCAAATTGGAGGCCTTCGCACCTCGTGCGTCAGGCTGAATGTCAAACGATACGCGCTGACCTTCCGAGAGGCTTCGAATTCCTGCGGCTTCGACGGCACTCACATGGACGAACACGTCTTTGCCGCCACCATCCGGCGCAATGAAGCCAAAGCCCTTGGTTGCGTTGAAGAACTTGACCGTTCCGATCGCCATAATTTGCTCCTTCAAATCCGGTGTATGCGCTTGCGCGGTGCGCAGCTCCTGAGACTCAGCACTTGCCGCGCGGTTGAGAAGTCGCGTCTGGGGATTGCGCGCTCTGTCTTACTCTGAGTTACCCGTTTTTACGTTGTATTCATTGAGCAGGAGGACGCCGGGCGCAACCTCTTCCACTGTATCCACTATTACAGTCCCAGAGATGACCTCCTCGGTTGCCGGTACAACAGTTGGCGGGCTACGCAACTTCCGTTTCGTGCTCGATGGTGCCCTTCGCAGAGCCCTCTTTCGTGCAGTCCTTCTCGCGGGTGAGGCACGCTTCTTTGCTGGCTTACTCTTCACCGCGCGCCCCTTGGCGGCCACGTGACGCGCCGCGCGCGGGGCAGCTTTCTTCCTCCGCCCCCTAGCCTTGCCTGACCGTTTGCCCTTGGCTCTTGTCGCCATCCGTTCCCCCTCATTGCAACCAATGAACTCTTTTAGCTTAGTCCAACATTGTTCACACGCGTCTTTTGCATGACCTCACCGTGCTCACCAACACCGAACGCTGAGTCAAACGTCGTGGCGCTAGGAATCGCTCGGGGCGTTGCTGCTCGAAACCCATATCCGTCGTATTAGCGCTCGCCGCGGCGGCGTGACCGTTGCCTGCCCGGGGCTTGGCCTCGCTACTGTAAATTCGGCGTCGCGAGCCTCGCGCAGTGCCTTCAGACGGGAGGTCTTGAACTTTTCCGCTTCGCGGCACTGAGCTAGCTGTCGCTTTACCCAACTGTCTACTTCGGCCGCCTTTTGCTCCGAGCGACTCAGGTTCGGCTTGTAGGGGAGCTTTTGCTGCGGTGGCCGCACCCTCACGACTCCGCTACCAATAAGGCGCCAAAATCGACGCCGCGAGTCTGGTAGTGGTCGCAGTTTACACTCGCGAAGCGGACGAAGACGAGAAATTTTCGTCAGCACTCGTCAAGCCGGACTCAAAACGAGCGTTTTGTGTCAACTGTCGCCGGTTCGGGACAGGCGCGGAAGCGGCCGATTTTGCCGAAACCGGACATGCACTACCGCAGCCAATCCACGACTCCGCCAGGGTAAAACGCTGAGTTCACGAGACTCCGAACGAGGTTAGGCAGGCCGCCCTCGCCAAGAGCAGTTGTCCCGCTGAGATGCTGTTGAAGCACGGGCTACGATGCCGCCCGCCGCGGCTGGTCGCTTTCGTCACTGGAAGATCCTGGACGGGAATACATCTTCATGAACGGGCGGGTCGTTTCCGCCTTCAGGACTGTCTGCGGATCGAGGACATTCACTAGCTGGATGAATTTTGCAACAAGGCCAGTCCAACCGGTCTGGTGGCTCGCCCCAAGACCGGCCCCGTTGTCGCCATGGAAATACTCGTAGAAGAGGACGTAATCGCGCCACTGGGGATCGGACTGGAATTTCTCCGCGTCGCCGTAGACCGGTCGCCGCCCCTTTTCGTCCTTGAGAAAGATCCGGGTAAGCCGCCGGGCAATCTCCATAGCGACCTCAAACAGGTTCATCACGCGGCCAGAACCAGTGGGACACTCGATCTTAAAGCTGTCGCCGTAATAGAGATAAAATTGCATCAGCCCGCGCAGGATCAGCAAATTGAGAGGCAGCCAGATCGGGCCGCGCCAATTCGAGTTGCCGCCGAACATCCCGGAATCAGATTCGGCGGGAAGATATTTCACCTCGTAGTGCTGCCCCTGAACGTCGAATGTGAAGGGATGCTGCTCGTGCCACTTGGACAATGACCGGATGCCAAAGGGCGAGAAAAACCGTCCCTCATCTAGCATGCGCGTCAGAATACGGCGGAGCTTTGTCTCGTCACAGACGCTCAAGAGACACCGCCCTCCCATGCCAGGCGAATTGGGAGGATGGATGTTCGTCAGCATGTAGCCGTGGCGGGCCACAAAGTTCTCCAGCCGCTTGGCAAGGAGGGGGTATTTTGTCGTTAAGTCCGCCGGCACAATCGTCGTGGCGCAGAGCGGCAACAGGCCGGCGATCGACCGCGTCTTGAGCCGCTGGACGGAACCGTCGGGGCGACGAAGCACGTCGTAGAAGAAGCCATCCTCTTCGTCCCACAGCTCATCCTCTTGGATGCCGATCTTGTCCATAGCCGCAGCGATCCAAAAGAAATGCTCCACGAACTTCGCTGCAATGTCCTGGTAACCGGGATCGTGCTCTGCAAGCTCCAAAGAGAGCTCGAGCATGGTCTGGCAGAAGAAGCACATCCATGCTGTGCCGTCGGCCTGCTCGAGGGTGCCGCCCGTGGGCAATGACGAGCTGCGATCAAAGACGCCAATGTTGTCCAATCCCAGGAATCCACCTTCGAAGACATTGTTGCCATCCGGGTCCTTGCGGTTCACCCACCAGGTGAAATTCAGCAAGAGCTTTCTGAATATCTCTTTCAAGCTCTCCAAATCTGCGCGTCCGAGCTGCTCCTCCTGCACGTAATTGAACAGCGTGGCGAAGGCGTGGACAGGCGGGTTCACGTCACTGAAATTCCATTCATAGGCGGGAATCTGGCCGCTCGGGTGCAGGTAGTGCTCGGTCAGCATCAGGCCGAGCTGCTCCCGGGCGAAGTCACGGTCCACCATATCCAAGGCAATGGTGTGAAAGGCGAGGTCCCAGGCCGCGTACCAGGGATACTCCCACTTGTCCGGCATGGAGAGGATGCTGTCGTTCACCATGTGGAACCAGCCGCGGTTGCGGATGAGCTTCTTGCCGCCACGGAGGAGGTTCGCTTGATGCTCGGTCAACCAGTCGTCTAAGTCGAAGTAGTAGTACTGCTTGCTCCACAGCATGCCGGCCAGCGCCTGGCGCATGACCTTTGCTTCATCTTCGGTGGCAGAAGGCGGTGTCAAGGATGCATAGAAGGCATCCGCCTCTGCCAGACGCGTGGCAAGAGTCTCGTCGAAGGCCGTGCCGAACAGGATGGACCCTTCTCGCGCTCCCTTGTCTTGTACCCTTGGGACTTGCTCGGTTAAGCGCAGGCGCACCGTCGCCGTCTTACCGCCACCCACCTTCAGCCGATAATCGGCCGACGCCTTCGTTCCGGTCTGAAAGTTTACCGCACCCTGTAGGCCACGGACCAAATAATCGTTAATACCGTCCTTGACCCACGGAGCGGCGTTCTCGAATGCTGGAAAGAGACGAGCATTGTTCGTCTCGTTTTCCGTGAAGAGCAAAGGCACGTCGCCGTCGCAATACAAATGGTAGGTACCAAGAGTCGGATGCGTTGCTGCAATTGCGCGCATTCCTCCCGATGTAAAGATCCTCTTGAGCCCAGGTTTCTCGCTCGGGTTAGCCACCCAATGCGCCCAGGTATTCCGGAACCATAGCGTCGGCAGGACATGCAGCTCGGCTTCTTCAGCGCCGCGGTTGCAAACCGTGATGTTGATCAGGATGTCTTGAGGCGCGTCCTTGGCGTACTCGACGAAGACGTCGAAATAGCGGTCGTCGTTGAAAACACCCGTGTCGAGCAATTCATATTCAGGCTCTTTCCTGGTGCGCCGCTTGTTTGTTTCAACGAGATCGTCGTAGGGAAACGCCGCCTGCGGATATTTGTAGAGATACTTCATGTAAGAGTGGGTCGGCGTCGAGTCGAGGTAGAAGTAGTATTCCTTCACGTCCTCGCCGTGATTGCCCTCGGCGTTCGTCAGCCCGAAGAGGCGCTCTTTCAAGATCGGGTCTTTGCCGTTCCACAAAGCAAGCGCGAAGCAGAGCCGTTGTTTCTCATCCGAGATTCCCGCCAAACCGTCTTCGCCCCAGCGATACGCGCGCGAACGCGCATGATCGTGGGTGAAGTAGTTCCAGGCGTCGCCTGAGGGACTGTAGTCCTCGCGGACCGTCCCCCATTGCCTCTCGCTTAAATACGGCCCCCATTTCTTCCATGGAGCCTTGCCGGTCCGCGCATCTTCGAGCCGTAGGTTTTCAGCGGTCATGAAACACTCCCGTCAGAAACACGCTTCGCGCCGCAAATAGAGCGAAGCCAGCGACGGGCGTGAGGCAAAAGACGTGCGCGGTCACCGCGCGTTGCATTCCCGATCGGCTGAGCGCGGATTAGGCGTTGCGCACAACTGTCCGCTCAATTGGCCTTAGGTCCAATTCCGGAAGCATCAATTTCGCTAAAGGTTAGCTGCGCACAAGCCTGAGGGATTCATTATGGGCGAAGCGGTCGCTGCCGCGGAAATGCTTGACCAGTATATTGATGCGACGATCCTCTATCCCTTGGTCGTCATTCTGTTCATTGGATCGGCAGAGCTCGGCGTTAGGCTCGGCCTGCGGCTTCGGGGAAACGCAAACAGACCCGAACATATGGGGACGCTTTCGGTTTCCGCTCTCGGTTTGCTCGCGCTGCTGCTCGCGTTCAGTCTGTCCCATGCCCTCTCACGCTATGAAACTCGACGCGAATTAATCGTAGAGGAAGCCAACGCGATCGGCGCCACGGCACATCTCGCTGCGATGTTGCCCGAGGAGGCACAAGAGCCAATCCTGAGCACGTTGCGTGAATATGCTGCTGTGCGCACGAGTCTTGGATTCCCCTTTGATCCCATGAAGCTGGAACGGGATGGTTCAAGATCAGTCGATCTTCTGACGACCCTCTGGCGTGAGGCCGCAGCGGTCGCCCAGCCACAATCGCTCAACGCTCATCGCTTCATCAATGCCCTGGAGGACATGACGAAAGTTCAGGAAAGGCGTCTAGCAGCCCATCGCTACCATGTCCCCGATGCTGCTTACTTGATGCTCGTGGGTATGGCGATAGTCGCTCTCGGTTTCACGGGCTATCAGGCCGGATTGACAGGAACCAGACTGCGCGGGGCCAATGTGCTCATGTCTGTCATGGTAGCGATTGTGACTGTGCTGGTTGTTGACCTTGACCAGCCCGCTCGCGGATTTATCCAGCTTCCTACTCAGCCATTGGCGGAAGTCGCGAAAGGCATTTAGCATTAGCCGCGCCACATCCGCGACCGGGACATCTTTATTTGCGTGTCAATGTTCCGATTACCCCCGTCCCGAACCAGCGGCGTCGACTATCAGTCGCCGGCAGAACGATTTCAGGCTTGTGTTGCGTCGACCGGTTGAAGTGACACCCGAAAGCGGACCTTTCCCGAAGACTACGGGTTTCGAAGATCAAGAAGTCGCTCGTGCCACAGACCGGGTAACCCGTCGAGCGAGTAGAGCACGTCCCCACCGTGGTACACGTAGGATTCCTTCACGGTCGCAACCTGACCCGCGAAGGCGAGCTGATGGCCGCGTGAAAGTTTTAGCGTGCCACGAAACTCCCGAGCTTTTCCGTCGGCAATTGCTTTGGGGGGCTCCCCGTCACGCCCATCAATCCAGTGCTACCATCGCGACATGAGCAGAAAAATTCCGCCCGTCGCGTCACTCGGGCAACTGAACCGGTACGAACCGCATTGGTTGTGGTGGAATTGCGTCAAGTGCAATCGCTAGTTGCTGTGTCGCTTCAGTCCTTGTGCACGACCCAAATTTGCTGACGATTGTGTCCAACTGAAAGCTTAATTGCGCCACCAGCCGAAACCGCGATGGGTCGGGGAAACCGGTGAAGAATGTGGGTCCAATGGTTGTCTGCCTGCGAGTCTAGTGAGGGTCGGTTCTCATACACGGTGATGTCGTTCAGATGCAGTTGGATCCATTGTGCAACGACGCATGCAATTCCAGACCGCGTAATTGGAACTGTTATTTCACGACTTGACCCCTGAAATTGCTTTGACCGGAGATCGAACGCGAATAGCTCAAAATCATCCGACAGGACTACATGCTTACCGGTGAGCGTGGTCGGGTAAATTGGTGGAGCAAAATTATTGAATGGAGATAGATCGAAGCCATTGGTCCGACCGGCAAACAACATTGCTTCGATGTCAGGTCCGCCGGTGACGTATGCTTTTGCATGCACGGAATGCGGCACGAGAATGGCGTTGTCGGTCAGGAGTTCGCGGTGAGCGTGTTGGATGGTGGATAGGATCCCTTCACTAAGCAAATCGCTAGAAAATGTCTCAGTAATCAGCACCTGGGCCCGGCAGGCCAGGTCCCTCCCCACAACAAGTTCGCCAGAGTGCTTTGCGATGACCTTGATCCGCTGTGACAATCCGTTCAACGCGATAATTTCGCGTGCTTGATCGGCAATGGTGGGATTGGCTTCACAGCTGGTGACACTCATTGCGCCGGCTCGCGCAGCCATCATCGCCAGCAGCCCTGAACCGGTGCCGATGTCAAGGACATGCTTGCCCGGAACCACTCGCGCGATTGCCTCCTGGTATGCGTTGTTGCGCACATGATCGTTCATCATCGCGAAATGCCATGGTGGAACGATATCCTTGTAGGCATTCCTGAGATTGAATTGCGCGGTGGTGAATTCGGGTTTGAGCGCCACCGCGCGGCGTAGCACTTCGATGGCTTTCTCCTTTTCGCCGCGATCGATGTAAATGGCCCCGATGTTGTTGAGCGCCTCCGCATGATTTGGCTCAAGTGCAAGGGCGCGCTTGTAAGCCGCCATCGCGCCTGCGCTGTCGCCGAGTGCTTTCAGGACGCCGCCGTAGTTGATGAACATCTCTGGTGAAGCACCCGATGTGGAGCAGGCCTTCGCAAGATGCTCACGTGATTGAACCAGTTTTCCCTGCTGGTGATAGATCCTGGCAAGAAGATGGTTTGCCGACGCGTCTAGTGGGACTGCATCCAGATAGCGGCGCAAAAGGGCCGCGGCAGTTTCGTGATTGCCCGCGCGGTATTCATCGGACGCGTGTTTAAAGTCGTTATCTGACATTCGCGAATACCTTAAGGGCGGCACCAAAGCCCAGATCGCATTGTCGCCCGATCACGCGTGGTAGAAAAGCTGGATAAGTCACGCCAGCGGCTTATTTCTTAGCGTAGGTTTGGGTTGCCGTGCCACTTGCGCTGTTCAAAATTTGCCTGTTCCTGGGCGGTGCCGAAGCGGCAGGTTTGCCCGAAAACGGTTATTTGCTACTTCGGCGCTTTCGCGCGTTGGCTGTCTATTCGCGCGACGCTAGCTCCCGGTTGAACGAGGTCAAGACCCGTAGTGGGTCAGTTTGATTTTCTGAGGTAATAGTTCAAGAGGTCGCATGCGATCAGCGCAATACCTATGCCGAACATCCCAAAGGTGAGGCTTTCTATTCCGATTATTGGGGGCGGGTCGCCTTCAGCAAGATCGAACCGTACGTGGTAACCCGCAAACAGTGCGAACCCCATTAGGGCGAACCATGCGGGAATGAATCGCTTCGTCGCCTTCATGCCGCTCTTTTTACCTGTTCGGCTTCCCACGCCCCAACCAGCGCAACGATATCACCCATTTCCCAATGCCAACCATGGAGAAGCGTTTCGCAGGAACAGCCGTTTCGGGCCAACTTCCGTCCTAACGGCCTGCCCCCGGAGATGTCTGGTTTTCCCGGAAGCGGACTTTCACCTGGAGTGCGCCCCTAACGGTGGACAGGTTCATGCCTCATCCCATGGCTGAGAGCCAGGCTTCGCGGTTCAGCCGATAGAGGACGTGTGGCCGCAACGAGTGGCATTCAGGCAAGCCCGGATGCTCAAAATTGTCGTCCGGATTGCGGACCATGCCGAGCTTCTCCATGACGGCTCGTGACCGGACGTTTGCCGGTACCGTAAACGAGACGATCTCTTCGAGCCCCCTTGCGCCGAATCCGAACGCGAGTGCCGTGCGGGCGGCTTCAGTCGCATAGCCTTTGCCCCAATGTGCGCGGGCAAGACGCCAGCCGATTTCAACGCATGGCGAGAAAGGAAATTCGACAGGGCGCGCCAGGAGCCCGACGCAGCCTATGAAGCAGCTGCCATCCACGAGTTCGACCGCCCACCATCCAACACCGCGCTGCTCGAAATGGCGCTCACCAAAGCGATTCGCCCGCTCGTCGCTCTCGGAACGCTCGAGCAATTTCGGAAAGAACTCCATAACCTGCGGATCGCGATTCATCGCGGCAAACGGCGCGAGGTCGTTCTGTTGCCAGCCCCGGAGTCGAAGCCGCGGCGTGTTCAGGATCGGTGCTCTCATTCGTGGCGGAGCGATTCGATCGGATCGAGCCGCGCCGCGCGCCGTGCCGGGAAATAACCGAACGCCACCCCGATCGCGGCCGAGAACACGAAAGCGATGAACACGATCCCGGGCGAAGGCACGAATTGAATATTCAAAAAATGCGTGCCGACGGCGGAAGCACCAAGGCCAAGCGCGATTCCGATGAGGCCTCCGAACGCCGACATCATCACCGCTTCGACGAGGAACTGGGTCAGCACGTCCCTCTCGCGCGCGCCGATGGCGAGACGGATGCCGATCTCGCGCGTGCGCTCGGTGACCGAGACGAGCATGATGTTCATGATTCCGATACCGCCGACGAGAAGGCTGATGGCAGCGATTGCCGCGAGGAAGAGCGTCAGGATGGCCGTCGTCTGCTGCATCACCTGAGTGATCTGGGCCATGTCGTTGGCCTGGAAGTCCTCCGGCGCGGCATTCGAGAGATGACGGCGCTCGCGCATCAGCTTGGTCAGGTCGCCGATGACCTTGGGCACGTCTTCGGCCTCATTCGCAGCGATCCAGACCATCCCGACACTCGTATTGCCAGTGATACGGCGTTGCATGGCCCGAATCGGCATGGCGACGATGTCGTCCTGATCCTGGCCGAATGTCGACTGGCCCTTGACGTCGAGCACGCCCACGACCTCGCAAGGAGCATCGCGCACGCGGATGTTGGTGCCCAAGGGATTCTGGGAGCCAAAGAGCTTCGCTTTGACCGTCTGACCAATGATGCAGACGGTCCGCCCGCCGCGGACCTCGGCATCGGTGAAGTCGCGCCCCTGCACCATGTCCCAAGCGCGCACCGCAAAATAGGAATTGTCCGTTCCCATGACCTGGGTCGGATGATTGATGTTGCCAGCGACGACCGTTTCGCCGCGCATCGCGATCGGCGCTACAGCACGCAAGTTCGCGATTTCGCGCTTGATTGCGTCGGCGTCCTCGAGGCTGAACGAAGGCGCCGATGCCGCGGCGCCGCCCCCGCCGAGCCCGCGGCGCGTGCCGGGCTGAAGAATGACGAGATTGCGCCCGAGCGATTCGATGCTGCCTGTCACGCTCGCTGACGCGCCGTTGCCCAGCGTCACCATCGCGATCACCGCGCCAACCCCGATGATGATGCCGAGCGTGGTCAGGCCGGCCCGAAGGAGATTGCGGCGGATCTCGCGCAGGGCAAGCAGGAGCGCGTTCCCGATCATCATGCGAACGCCTCGTCGGACGCGATGCGGCCGTCGAGGAAATGGATGCGGCGCCCGGCATAGGCCGCGATCTCCTCGTCATGCGTGACGACGACGATGGTCATCCCGTGCTCAGCATTCAAGGCGCGCAGGAGATTCATGATCTCGTGCCCGCGCGCGCTGTCGAGATTGCCCGTCGGCTCGTCGGCGAAGATGACGGAGGGCGCGGTAACAAGCGCCCGCGCGATGGCGACGCGCTGCTGCTGGCCGCCGGAAAGCTCCGACGCGGTATGGCTTGCGCGGTCGGAAAGCCCGACGAGCGCGAGCGCGCGGGTTGCGGCCGCGCGGCGCTCCGCTTTGGGCATGCCGCGATAGATCAGCGGCAATTCCAGATTCTCGATCGCGCTGGTGCGTTTCAAGAGATTGAAGCCCTGAAAGACGAAGCCGATGTGATTGCGGCGGATGAGCGCGCGCTGATCGCGGGTGAGCGTGCCCACGTCGACGCCGCGGAAGAGGTAATGGCCTGAGCTCGGCGTATCGAGGCAGCCGAGAATGTTCATGGCCGTCGATTTGCCCGAACCCGACGGCCCCAGCACGGCCACGAATTCGCCGGCGCGAACCGAGAAATTGACGCGGTCGAGCGCTACGACTTCGGCTTCACCGGTGCCGTAAATCTTGCTCACCTCGATGAAGCGTATGAGCTCGACGGAAGAGCGCCGCTGAAGGGCCGGCTGATCCGGTCCTCCGGCCGCCATTTTCGACGGCTTGGCGCCGATTTGGATGCTCATCCGCCGCTGCCGCGCGCGCGCCCGGCATCGGTGAGGTCGGTGACGACACGCTCGCCCGGCATGAGCTCTCCGCCCAGAACTTCGGTATTGCGGCCGTCAGTGTGCCCGAGCTTCAAGTCGCGGGGCTCGAGTTTTTGCCCATTCAGCACCCAGACGCGGCCGGCGATCTGTCCGTTCGTTCCCGGCTTCAAGGGGGGCGCGGTCGCGAACTTCTGGGGCGGCGTGAAGCGCAGAGCCCCATTCGGGACTATCAATGCGTCCTTGGATTCCGCCACGAGAATGTCCACGGTCGCCGTCAGTCCTGGGCGCAACAGGCCCGTGGAATTGTCGACCGAGAGCACGCCTTGATATGTGACGACGCCGTTCGTGGTCTTGGGCGCATTGCGCATCGAGATGAGCTCCGCGTCGAACCGGCGCTGCGGAAACGCGTCGACGGAAAAAGTCGCCGGCTGGCCTTCGCGCACGACGCCGATGTCGGCTTCGTCGATGTCGACCTCGAGCTGCATCATGGAAAGATCACTCGCGAGGGTGAACAGCACTGGGGTCTGGAAGGAGGCCGCGACCGTCTGGCCGGCCTCGACGCGCTTGTCGAGAACGACGCCCGCGATGGGCGCTCGGACGTCGGCTTTGTCGATCGAGGTCTGGAAAAGATTGACCTGCGCCGTGGCGTTCTCGACGTCGGCCTTCGACTTCGCTGTCGCCGCGACCGCGCGATCGTAATCGGCCTCCGCGGTCTGCACCTCTTGCACCGAAACGAGGCCGCGCATCCCTAACGCGCGGGCGCGGTCGCGCTTCTCGCCGGTTTCCTTGGCCGTCGCCTCGCTCGTCATCACATTCGCCTTGGCGGCATTCAAGGCCGCCTCGGCCTGGGCGAGCTGCGCCCGAAGCTGATCGGTGTTGATCACGGCCAGCACCTGACCCTTCTGAACGCGGGTGTTGTAGTCGACCAGCACCTGATCGACCCGGCCCGAGATCTCGGCTCCGACGTCAACCTGATTGTCCGGCTGGAGGGTGCCCGTCGCGCTGACGCTAGCGGTCAATGGGGCGCGCAACACGCGCGCTGTCACATAGGCCGGCGCGCCCTCCCTGTACCCGAGGTAATAGGCGCTCCCGCCCGCGAGGCCGAGGATGGCGATCACCAAGAGCGCCACCTTGCGCCAGGTCCAGAACCGCCGGCGCGGGCGATCCAGCCCGAGACGTCGGGCGATATCAGACTCCGGACTTGGGATGAGCTCGTTCATTTAAGGGCCACGGCATGAATGGCAATCTGGCCAATATCGACAACTCTTTAGCACGTTTCTAAAGCCCGTGAGGGCAGCCGCGAGCCCCGATGCTCAAACGAAGATCTTGTAGGCAAGGATCTCGCCATCGGAACGCTTGAGCGCGAATTCCGAGCCCTTTTCGTGCTCCTCGACGAGCGCCTCGAACAAACGGAGCGCGCTGCGAATGACCTCGGCGTAGGAGGCCGCCTCGGTCCGTTCTTTGAGGCGCTGTAGGCGTTCCATGGCTTGCGGTGGCATTTCGAGCTGCACCCGCGTGGTCGTGCGGCCGCCATTTTCGCCGTCACGCACGAATTCCGAACGATGAGGCCGATCGCGTCCGTGCATGATCATCCTCCCTCGCCGTTGCGGTCAGCGCCGTTCGGCCGATGCCAGTGATGCCGGTTATTCCAGTCGCGGGGCCCGTAGCAGCTCCGCCGCCGGACCAGAATCGCGATCAACAGGCCGACAAGAAGCAGCGGAAAAAACGGAAAGAAGACATGGTGCGGATAGGGAAAGAAGCCATAAGGCAAGAGGTAAGGATCGGGATAGAAAGGCCTTATGGGCCGGAACAGCCAAACGAGGACTGAAACGATCAGCGCGATGACACCGACCCGCCCGAGCAGATGGAGGAAATAGAAGGGCCGCCAACGCCGCCGCTCCTCGTCTTCCGGCGTGGGCGGAGGCGGAGGCCCAGCCTCCTCGACCGGAAACTCTTCTCCGACGCCTATACCGAGCTTTGCCATGAGGACCGCCTCGCGAGCTTGAAACGACATATCATCATGCAATCATCAAATGTCAATCAAGAAGGTCCGGGCGCACTCGTTCCGGCCGGGCTCACAATCGGCATCATCGGTCGACGACAGAAAAGCCTTGCGCGGGGGCTGGCCTAGCGGGGCTTCAGTCTAGGGTGATGGATGAATGCAGCGGGCGGCCGACCAGTCGAGACGCGGCTATTCTTAAAGGGTTAGCCTTGTTTCAAGCCGCCTGCGTACGCGCGGCTCCGGATTCCGCAGCGTGCACCAGATGGCAAAAGCCCTCCGCGTCCGTCTCGACGTCTTTCGGGACCATCGAGAGCCAAGTATTCGCAAGCCGATCCCACTCGTCGCGCATCTGGATCGTTCCGGCGGCCTTCGCCATTTCGCGGCAATACGCCGCTCGCAAGCGATATTCCGTTAGACGATATTCTTGCTGCTGATCATCGGTCACGGCCAACCTCCGCCTATGCAGCGAAAATGCATCACCCTGGCCTGAAGTTCCCCCCGGAGCGATCACTTCGCCCAATTTTCGCCGCTTTGCGCTCGCGTGAACCAGCGCGACCTGGGCGAGTTTTCCCTCGTTCGGATACGCGGTCCGGAGCTCGACGGTAGGTTCGATAGCCGCTTGAAAGCCGGGCATTTTTCGTAATCAGCCTGGCCACCGATCCGCCCCATTCAGCTTCTATTAACGATTGAGGGATTAGAGCCGAGCCGGGGGGACTCGCATGGCCCACACCGACCCACTTCATGACTCTCGGTCGCTCGGCGCAAAGCGCCCGGGCGAAGGCTTGGCGGGCCGCATGTACCCTTTGGACGACCAGCCGCCCGATCCGCCCAAGCGATCGCTTTTGAAATTCACGCTTATCGTCGGCGCCGTTTGGACGCTGTTCGTGGGCGGGCTCGTCTTCTCCTATTGGCTCAAGGATATCCCGAACACCGCGAACCTCTTGGCCTATGACCCCGGGAGCGACATCACCATTCTAGATGCCAAGGGACGCGTGATCGCGCGGCGCGGCTTCACGCAGGGCGAAAGCGTGAAAGTGGGCGAGCTGCCCGACTATGTCGGCAACGCCTTTATCGCGGTCGAGGACCGCCGCTTCCGCTCGCATTTCGGCATCGACCCATGGGGCCTGGGGCGCGCGCTCGTCACCGACATCTCGCATGGCGGCTTCGTGCAAGGCGGATCGACGCTGACCCAACAGCTGGCGAAGAACCTGTTTTTGAAACCCGACCGCACGCTCAAGCGCAAGATCGAGGAAGCCGTCCTCGCGGTCTATCTCGAGACCCGCTACTCGAAGAACGAGATCCTCACGCTCTACCTGAACCGCGTCTATTTCGGCGCGGGCGTGTTCGGGATCGAGGCGGCGTCGCAGCGCTATTTCGGCAAGCCCGCGCGCGAGCTTTCGCTCACCGAAGCGGCGCTGCTTGCCGGCGCGGTCAAGGCGCCCTCGCGGTACAACCCGCAAGCTTCACCCGATGCGGCGATGACCCGCGCCAGCGTCGTGCTCGCCGCCATGGAAGGTGCAGGCTTCATCGACGCGAAAACGCGGACGAGCGCGGCAGCAACACGGCCGAAGATCATGCACGGGAGCGCGACGCCGGGTGCGGGCTACTTCATCGATTACGCGGTCTCGCTGGTACCGCAATTCACCGGCAAAGCGAACGAGCGGCTGATCGTCGAAACGACGCTCGATCTCGACTTACAAAACGCGGCCGAGCGCGCGCTTGATTCCGGGCTTGGCAAGGAAGGTATCCAGCTCGGCGCGAGCCAAGGCGCGCTCGTCGCCATGACGACCGATGGCGCCTTGCGCGCGCTCGTGGGCGGGCGATCCTACGACGACAGCCCGTTCGACCGCGCGACGGACGCGCTGCGCCAGCCGGGCTCGGCCTTCAAGGCTTTCGTCTATCTCGCGGCGCTCGAGCATGGGCACAAGCCGTCCGACGAAGTCTTCGACGGGCCGGTGTCGATCGGCACCTGGAGCCCGGAGAACTACGAAGGCGAGTACGAGGGGACGATCACGCTCGCGCATGCGCTGGCGCATTCGTCAAATTCCGCTTCCGTGCAGTTGACCGGCGAAGTCGGGCCCGAGATGGTCGCGCGCGTCGCCCATCGCTTGGGGATATCCTCCGAGCTCCATGCCGTGCCCTCGCTCGCGCTCGGCACCTCCGAAGTGACGCCCTTGGAGCTCACCGCGGGCTACGCCGCCTTCGCCAATGGCGGCAACGCCGTCCTTCCCTATGCGATCGTCCGTATACAGACGGGATCGGGAAAGGTCCTGTATAGCCGCAAGCCGCTCTCCATCGGCCGCGTGATGACGCCGGAGCTCGATGCCGACATGGTCAGGATGCTGATAGGCACGGTGACGGAGGGAACCGGCAAGGCCGCATCTCTAGGCGAGCGCCAGGTGGCCGGGAAAACGGGCACGTCGCAGGACTATCGTGACGCCTGGTTCGTCGGCTTCACCACCGATTATGTCTGCGCCGTGTGGACGGGGAACGACGAAGGCAAGTCGATGAAGAAGGGCGCGACCGGCGGCCGTCTGCCCGCGCAGATCTTCAAGGCCTTCATGACCGACGCCGAGAAGGGACTCCCCTTGGCGCTGTTGCCCGGGCAGGAGATTCCGGTGGCGGCGGAGGAGCCCGTCACAACGACCGCTTCCGCAGGCGACGTGGTGCCTGGCGGATCCGCAACGATCGTGCCGGGCGCCTCGCAGACAGTGCCCGCCGCCGCTGCCGCATCCGTGCCCGCCGCAGCGCCGGCCGAGAATGCGGACGATACGCCTCAGAATAAAGAGGAGGTGCTCAAGACCTTCCACGCGTTGCTGGATAAGCTGTTCTAACAATAAAAAAATCACCATGGCAGGGCGCGGATCCGCGGTCGACTATTCGGCTAAACCAAAAAAACTGTCATGGCCCGCGCACGGGCCATGACAGTTCTTGGGGTGATAAAGAAGCTCGACGGCGGCTCACACGCGCATCAAGGCCGCCCATAGGTGAGTTAGGGGGTGTCCACACCCCCGCGCTTTCGCGGTGCGTAGCGGTGCAGGAGCGCGCCGTTATCCGCGAGCCACTGCTGATTCTTCTCGACGTCGGGCACGAGGCTCTCGACCAGGCGCCAGAAGCGCGGCTCGTGATTTAGCTCGCGCAAATGCGCGACTTCATGCGCGACCACATAGTCAAGCACGCGCGGCGGAGCGAGGATGAGCCTCCAGGAGAAGGACAAGTTCTTGGTCGACGAGCACGATCCCCAGCGGCTCGAAGTGTCGCGGATGGTGATGCGCTTATAGGAAACGCCGAGCGCGAGCGCGTATTCCGCGGCGCGATCCTCGATCCGCTTGCGCGCCTCGCGCTTGAGCCAATCGACGACGCGCCGCTCGAGATGTTCGCCGCGTCCCGAGACCCGAATGGTCGGGCGTGCCGCATCGCGGTCTATCCAGATCGGCCGGCTGCCCGGTTCGCCGGAGCGGATCACATGCTCGACGCCCTTGAGCATCACGGTTTCGCCCGGCGCGAGAGGAACCTGCGCCGGCACATTGGCGAGGCGGCCCGCGATCCATTCCTTTTCGCGGCGGGCAAAGTCGAGCGCCCGATCGAAGGAGCGCACGCTCGGCGACACGACGGATACTTCGCCTGTCGTCGGATCCACCTTGACGATGAAGCGATGCGCGCGCGGATCGGACTTGAGCGTCACTTCGACGGTTCTGCCATCGATCTTCAACAGCTCGCGCTTGACGCGCCGCGAGTTCGGTCTGACCCGGCGAAAAATTCTCTGAAGCGCACGCATTGCCACTGACCCCTCGAAGAACGCGAAGCTTTCGCGTCCGTCACGCCACCGATTTTTGCTGCGCCGCTGTTTCCGCCCCCTCTAAGAATCGCTTTCGCGAAAACATCCGGCCTTACCATTAGAAGCCTCGACCGAAGCGGCTGACAAGGCCAAATTGCGCTCCCGCGACAGTTTTCCCGAAGCCCAAAAAATTGAAGTTTTTGGCGGGCTTATCCCCACAAATCGCGCGTTGCTCACGGTTTAAGCGGATGAAAATTGCGCGCTCGAGGGTCTGGCAGTTCGCGGGCGTTCGGGCGTACATCTCTGGCCGTATAAGGCCCGGCAAAAGGCGAACTTTCTTGACCCTTCGAAACGACACCAACGCGGCTCTGTTCACCGGGGCTTTGAGCGCAGCCCTGCTCTTGGGCGCTCTAGCCTTCCAGTATTTGGGCGGGCTCGCGCCCTGCGAGATGTGCATCTGGCAGCGCTGGCCGCATGGCGCCTCGATTCTCATTGGGCTGGGCGGCGGGCTCTTGGTCGTTTCGGGCGTGTTGCCGCAGAATTTGAGCCGCACGCTCGCCGTGGTCGCGATCATCGCGCTGGCGGTTTCCGGGGTGATCGGGGTGTTCCACGCCGGAGTTGAATGGAAGCTCTGGCCGGGTCCCACCGCTTGCACCGGCATCGGGTACGTGCCGGGCGCCGAGGGGCCGTTCCAGGTCGTGCGCTGCGATGAAGCGCAGTGGCGCCTCTTTGGTATCTCGCTCGCCGGATATAATGCGATCATCTCGCTAGCCGCGGCGGCCCTGGCGTTGAGCCTGCTCACCCGGGCCAAACCCGAACGGCCGCGGGAAAACGTGATGAGGACGAATGAGCACTAAACCTCGTGGCAAGCGGCCGCCGCTGCCGGGCAGATTGCAGCCGACAGACGATGATATCGCCGCGATGATCCGGGTGGATCACGCCGGCGAATTCGGCGCGCTCCGAATCTATGAAGGCCAGCTCGCGGTGCTGGGTTCCGAAAGTACCTCCGGCGCCGTGGCGATCCGCCAAATGGCTGAGCAGGAAAAGACCCATTTCGACGTTTTCGACGAGATGGTGAAGGAACGGCGCGTCCGTCCGACGGCACTCGAGCCGGTTTGGCGTGTCGTCGGATTTGCGCTCGGCGCCGCGACCGCTCTCATGGGCGAGAAGGCGGCGATGGCCTGCACCGTCGCGGTCGAGGACGTGATCGATGATCACTATCGCAATCAGATCGAGCGCCTGGGGAAAAAGGAGCCCGAACTCAAAGCCGCGATCGCGCGCTTCCGCGAAGACGAATGCGCCCACCGCGACGAAGCGATGGCGCATGGTGCGACCGAAGCCCCCGCCTATCCGCTCCTTGCCGCGGCGATCAGGCTCTCCTGCCGCATCGCGATCGGATTGTCGGAACGCTTATGAACATCGCGCCTCTCAAGAGCACGCTGATCCAAGCGGTGCCGATCAGGCGGGCGACACCGGCCGATATCGAGCGCATAGCGGCCATTTTCGCCGCAGCATTCGCGAAAGATCCGGTGTTCGATTGGCTCACCCGCAATGGCGCCAAGCGAGAGAAATCCCTCGAGCGCTTCTTTCGCTGGATCCTGGGCCGCACGATCGCGCATGGCGAGACCTGGCTCGATGTCGATGGCCTCGCCGCTGCGGCGTGGATTCCGCCGGTTCTCGAAACCGTGCCCTTCTCTTTCCTCGAAGATCTGAGCCTCGTTCCGGCCGTGCTGCGGCTGACCGGCGTCTCCCGCCTGCCGCGCGGCGCCGCGATGGCCGCGGCGATGGAGCGCGCGCATCCGCAAGCGCCGTGCTTCTATCTCGCGTTCATCGGGGTCGCACCGCGGGCTCAAGGCGCAGGCCTTGGCTCGGCGCTCATCGCGCACGCGCTTGCCCGTGTCGATGCCGCGGGCGCAAACGCGTATCTGGAAAATTCGAACCCGCGCAACATCGGCCTTTACGAGCGCGCCGGGTTCAAGGTCACGCGCGAGATCAGGGCGCGCGCCGATGCGCCGACGATCTTCGCCATGGAGCGCAGAAGTCGGTAATCAGAAAATCCCCACTTCCGAATTCTGATTTCCGATTTCCGGAACCCGTCAGGGTTCCAGCACGATATCCCAGTAGAGATAGTCGGCCCAGGAATGGTGCAGATAGTTGGGCGGGAAGAGCCGGCCGTTGTTCTGCAGCTGCGCCACCGAGGGCTTGTGCGGAGCCGTGCGCGGATGCATGCCCGCGCCCGCCGGCAGCTTGCCGCCCTTCAAGAGATTGCAGCCCGCGCAAGCGGTCACGACATTGTCCCAGGTCGTGCGCCCGCCCTTCGAACGCGGCAAGACATGGTCGAAGGTGAGATCGTCCTTGGCGCCGCAATATTGGCATTGGAAGCGGTCGCGCAGGAAAACATTGAACCGGGTGAAGGCGGGGTTCCGCGTCGGCTTGACGTAGGTCTTGAGCGACACGACTGAAGGAAGCTTCATCTCGAACGAGACCGAACGCACCGTGCGCTCATACTCGGCGACGATGTTCACGCGGTCGAGAAACACGGCCTTGATCGCGTCCTGCCAGGACCACAGCGAAAGCGGGAAATAGCTCAGCGGGCGGTAATCCGCATTGAGCACAAGCGCCGGGCAATTATCGGGTACGCGCTCGGCGGCTAACATGAGAGGCTCTTTCGACTGAAGGCGTCTTTCTCCTTTCGGGGTAAGAGGCCGGTTCCTTCAAGGCGGGCGGACTGTAACCGGGCCAAGGCCATCCGCCAACCCCTGGCTGAGCTTACGTGATTCGCGGTGACGGTGGGATGACGGCCGGGATTCAGCTTTTCGCCAAGATCCGCAAAGCCTCGGCGTGCCTTCGCATGACCTCACGTCCGACCTCGAGCTGACGCCGCAACTCGGGGTCGGAAGCCATCAGACGATAGCCTCCGGGCGCGCCGGTGAGGACAAGCTCATCGCCTTCCTTTACATGAAGGTCGGCCAGAACTTCGTCAGGCAGAATGATGCCCAACGAGTCGCCGATTTGAACGATCTTGAGGAAAAACATCGCACATCCTCCAAACGGAAGTTACGACGGCCATACCATAGCAATCGCGCGATTTCTCGAATTTGAGACGCAGTACCTCGCCTACTCCGGCGCGAGCGTCACCTTGATGCCGTCGGTCGCATCGCTACAGACGATCTGACACGAGAGACGCGAATTCGGCTCGACGGCCAGGGCCATGTCGAGCATGTCGGTCTCTTCCGGAGAGGGCGGTCTCAGCTTCTCGTACCAGCCGTCCTCGACATACACGTGGCAGGTGGCGCAGGCGCAGGCGCCGCCGCATTCGGCAAGGATGGGAAGCCCCGCATCGCGCAAGGCTTCCATGACGGTCCAGCCGTCATGGCCCTCGATGACGTGCTCCACGCCATGGCGATCGCGCGCGATGATTTTCATGATGACAAGCTTTAAGCCACGCCGAGCTTCTTGTGGAGGCTCGAGGACGACGTCGTGTACTGGAAGCGGAGTTTCTCGTTCGGACGGCAGATGTGGAAGGCGGCCTGCGCCATCAGTGCCGCTTCATGGAAGCCCGAGAGAATCAGCTTCAGCTTGCCGGGATAAGAGTTGATGTCGCCGATGGCGAAGATGGCGGAGGTGTGGGTCTCGAATTTCGCCGTGTCCACCGGGATGAGATTCTCGTGCAGGTTCAGCCCGAAATCGGCGATCGGGCCGAGCTTGATGGTGAGCCCAAAGAAGGGAAGGAAGGCGTTCGTCTCGAGGCGCCATTCCTTCTTGTCGGCGCCCGCGAGCGTGACGGCTTCGAGCTGGCCATTGTCGCCATGCAGCGCTTTGACGCTCGCGACATGAAACGCAACCTTCTCCTCGTTCACCAATTCGCGCATGCGGTTGACGCTGTGCTGCGCGGCGCGGAAGCCGTCGCGGTGATGGACGAGGGTCAAGCTGTTGGCGATCGGGGCGAGATTGAGCGTCCAGTCGAGCGCGGAATCGCCGCCGCCGGCGATGAGCACGTCGCGGCCCCGGAACTGCTCCATTTTGCGCACGGCATAGAAGACGGACTTGCCCTCATAGGCCTCGATGCCCGCGATCGGAGGGCGCTTCGGCACGAAAGAGCCGCCGCCCGCGGCGATAACGAGCACCGGCGCGACGATCTGAGTGCCGGCATCGGTCGACAACCGCCAGCGGCCGTCGGGGAGCTTCTTCAACGCGCTCGCCATCTCGCCGAAATGGAATTGGGCGTGGAAAGGCTTGATCTGCTGGAGCAGGCGATCGGTGAGCTCCTGGCCGTTGATGATCGGGATGCCCGGGACGTCGTAGATCGGCTTCTCAGGGTACAGCTCGGTGCACTGACCGCCCGGACGATCGAGAATGTCCACAAGATGGCATTTCAGATCCAAGAGGCCGAGCTCGAACACGGCGAACAGGCCGATGGGGCCGGCGCCGACGATCGCGACATCGGTTTCGATCAGCGATGTCGAGGTCTGATGCGAGAGATCGTTCATTTCACAATCATTTAGTGTGTGATTTTTTAAAGGTACGTTCTTATATGTAAAACTTACCCCGCCTGCAATGCGTTTGTACGCACAGGCCGGGGGATGATTGCACGGCCCGAGAGACGGTCAAATGGGGGCAAATTGAGGCTTTGTCAGCCTTTCGGGTTGATGAACTCTTCGATGAAAAGCTGGACCGCCGCCGAGCGCGCTTTCAGCCGCTCGATGGCGTGGATGGCGGCCAACTTATCCGAGCCGACTTTTTCGGCTGCGGCCGCTGCGTCCGCGAGCGCGAACGCCCCGACCCCGCGCGCCGCGCCTTTCAGCGAGTGCGTGATCTCGCGCCAGGATTTCGCATGGGCCTCGCCCGCGAGCGCTTCCAGCTTCACGAGCATTTCCTGGCACTGATTGTCGAAGAGCTGGAGGATCTCGCGATTGAGCGCGAAATTCCCGCCCGTGTACTTGTCCAGATGGTCGAGATCGACTGCGGCTTCGGCTGGCATCGCGCTCTCCAAGAAGCGCGATCATGGCCCAATTGTCTTGAAAGCCCCGTTAACGTCCTTAGGTCTCACCGAGCGCGCGGCGCCCTTTTTCCGTGAGTTTGCAGATGAGCCAATCGGGTCTTAACGGATTCCCGAACCAGGGCTCGGCCCAGCCGTGGGCCACGCAAGCCCTAACGAGCGCCGGATGGACGTGCTGTCCCTCTTCATCGAAGAGCGGAAGCTTGCCGCCTGGCTGCTTCAAGCCGCGAATCAAATAGCGCCGTTGCGCCGGGTTTGGCCGCGAATTGTCGTGATGCACGGAAGGAGGCGGCGATTCAAAAGCGTCCGCCGCCGCGTTTTGCGGTTCATCTCGCATCCCACCCACCCTGTTAACCTTTTATCTTGCTGAAAGTAATAGAACGGCTGAAGAATGCAGTCCATGTTCGGGGGCGCCGGGGGGCGCTGCATGAATGCGATCGGCCGCTTAATCGGCGGTCATCTGACGCCCCAATGCCGGGCTCTTAAGAGCCCGATGAGACAGGATTAAGAGATGTCGAGTCTAAGAGCGCAGCTGGGCGGCCAAGCGGAATCTCTAACTGCGGCCGAGCAGAAGAAACCCGATCCGGCCGCCGTCGCGAGCCCGGCTCCAGTCGCGACCACGGCTCCTGTCGAAGAAGAGCCTGGGCGCGGAGGCTTTGCGGTACTGGTTTTCACCAGCGTCTTTGCCGCCTTCTGGACCGGCACCGCGATCGCGTGGTTCTACGGTTATCTCAACTCGCGCGGGCTCGCTTTTTCGGACCCGCAAGTCGTTTCTTTCGTCCTTACACTGACTTTCCTGCCACCGATCCTCTTTATCGCCTGCGGTTACGCCTTCCGGCGCGGCCATCACATGGCCCAGACGGCGCGGCATTTGGCTCAAGTCTCCCAACAACTGACCGCTGTAGACGAAAGCGCGGCGGCGAAGGCGCAGCGCTTGGGGCGTGCGGTGAGACGCGAGCTCGACGCCCTCTCGGCCGGTCTCGACGCGGCCTTCGGACGCTTGCGCGCGCTCGAGACCGCGCTCGAGGAGCGCGTGGCGCAGCTTGAAGAAGCGGGCGCGCGCGCCGGTGTTCGCGCGGACAACATCGCGCAGCGCTTGAGCTCGGAACGCGCGGGCATCGAGAGTTTGGCTACTCGCATGGACGATGCCGCGCAGCGCGCCGCGGAAGCTCTTGCCGGCCGCGCGGCACAGCTCAAAGCGCTGATCGAAGCCGCAGGCGGCGAACTCAAATCCGCCGGCGCGACATTGGAGACGCAAGCGGCGCAATTCCGCGACGCGGCGGAGAAAGCCGCGGCCGCGCCGCAGCAGGCGGCGGTCGAACTCGACCGGCAGGCAAAGAGCATCGAGACCATGGCGGACGCCTCAGTGGCTCGCGCCGAGTTCGTTCTCGCCCGCCAGGAAAAACAGCGCACCGCGATGGCGGACCTCTTAGCGCAGATCAAGGAGGAAACGAACGCTTTCGTCGCCGTGCTCGAGGCGCAGCGCAATGCCGCCGAGCGCGCCGCAGCAGCTCTCACCACCGAGGCGCAGCGTTTGGACGAGATCGCCGATCAAGGCTTGCGCCGCGTCGACTCCGCCATGGCTACCGCGGGCGCGCGCACGTCCCAGCTCGCGACGAGCTTCACACGCGACGCCGAGCGGGTGAAGGAAACGGTCGAGAACGCGAGCGTGTCGATGGGCCGGCTCGTCGATTCCATGCGCGAGGCGGCGGCGAGCGCACAGGCGCTGATCGCGGAGAGCACCGCGGATGCGAAGCTGCGGTCGAAGGATTTCGTCGGCGAGGCGATGGCGCAATGCGATCTTCTGTTGCGTGCCGCGGGCTCCGTCGCGGAAGAAGCGGAGAAGGCGCGCTCGACGCTCGCGCGCGCCGCGGAAGATACGCAAAGACACATGCTCGCGCTTCCAGGCGTCGCCGCACAGGAGGCCGGCCGCGTTCGCGAGGCAATCAAGGCCGAGACGGAGCAGATGCTCGACCTCTCCGCGCGCACGCTTGCGACCTTGCAGACGCGCTCGCGGCGCTTGCCCGCTCCGGACGAATCTTCGGCTTCGCCGCAGCAGCCGGACAGCAACGAGTCCAGCATGGGCGATTCCCTGCGCGGGCTCGCCCGCCGCGTGACCGGGCCGAGGCGCCGGGCCGAAGACCGTCCGCGCGGCAATTTCGAGCTGAGCGAGGTCTTGGCCGCGGCCGAATCGCGCGATCCGCCGAAGACGGCCGGAGGTCTGCGCCCGGGCGCCGCTGCTTCGCTCGCGGCGTTGCAGGCGGCGTTGGCCGAGCTCGCAGGCGACTTGAACGATCTTGCGGGCGAGACGGCCGATCCCGCGTTGTGGCGGCGTTATCTCGACGGCGACCGCGGCGTCTTCGCGCGGCGCTTGGCGACAGCTATCGGGCCCGAGTCCGTCAACCGCATCACCGAGCTCTATCGCGACAATCCGCGTTTCCACGATTCGGCAAATGCCTATCTCGAGGAGTTCGAGGCGATGCTCGCGCGCGCGCGCGAAGGCGATCGCGACGGGTTCCTTGCCTCGACGCTCTTAACCGCGGACACGGGAAAGATCTATCTCGCGATCGCCTATGCACTCGGGCGGCTAGACTGAGCGGACGAGACGGGCGGCATAAAAGCCGTCCATTCCGCCGCGCTCGGGCCAATAAGACGGTAACGTCTTGAGATCGCCTTCGGGCGTAGCGAAGCGCGCGTCGAACAACTCGCCTTCCGAAATCGGCAGGCGCCTGAAATCGCTCCGTTTACGGAGGAACTGCGCGATCTGCTCGATCCCTTCCTCCGGTTCGAGCGAGCAAACCGCGTAGACGAGCATGCCGCCCGGGGCAGTCATGTCGGCCGCGGCGTCAAGAAGCTCGCTTTGCAGCCGCTCGGCGATGTCGAGATCGGCCGCCGTCTTAAGCCAAGGCAGATCGGGATGGCGCCGGATGGTCCCGGTCGCGGTGCAGGGCGCATCGAGGAGAACGAAGGGCGCCGGCGTTTGCGGCCGCCAATCGCGCGCATCGGCGGCGATAAGCTCCGCTGAGAGGTGCAGGCGCTCGAGATTCTCCGCGACACGGCCAAGACGCTCGCCCGACAGGTCGACGGCGGTGACGTTCCCTCCCGCCGCTGCAAGCTGCGCCGTCTTGCCGCCCGGCGCGGCGCAGAGATCGATGACGCGCTCGCCCGCGAGCGGCCCGGAGAGGCCCGCCGGAAGCGACGCGGCAAAATCCTGCACCCACCAGCGGCCTTCGCTGAAGCCGGGCAAATCCTCCACCCGGCCCGCATGCCTTAGCCGGACGCGCCCTGGCGCAAGCGCGAGCGCATCCATTAACTCCGTATACGGATCATCGTAGCTTTTCAGCGTAAGATCGAGCGGCGGGATTTCGCTGTGTGCGTGGGCGATAGCGCGAGCGCCCTCCTCACCGTGGTTCTCGACCCATCGCTGCCACAGCCAATCGGTTGTGTTGAGGCGCTCGGGGTCCTGTCTTGCAATGACGCTCATCCCTTCGCGCGCCACACGCCGCAAGACGGCATTGATGAGGCCCTTGAAATGCACGGCTTTCGGATCGGCCTGCGCCAGGCGGTTAGCGGCATCGACCGCTGCGTGTGGCGCGACGCTCAAGAACATCAGCTCGCAGGCGCCCGCGATCAGGATCTCGAGCGCCGGTCCCGCCTTGTGCGGCGGAGGCGTTTTCTCGACGAAGTTCAAGATAAGCGCTTCCAATTGCCCGAAGCGCCGCAGGCTCGTGGTGGCGATGGCGCGTGCAAATCCTGCGTCGCGCGGCGCAAGCTTGGCTTGGGTGAGCGCATCGTCCGCCGCGGCGTCGAGCGGTCGCTTGCGGCGAAGCACGTCGGAGAGGATCGCGACCGCGGCTTTACGCGCCGACAAGCCCGGAGGCGATGCGGGGTCGGAACTCGTCATATCGCAGCTAATGTAGCCGCCGCGGGACTAAGCACTCCAGGGATTGCGCCGCTCGGTCTGGCCGTTCGCGGCCGCCATCGCCTCGAGGCGGCGAATCCGCTCTTCCACCGGCGGATGCGTCGCGAAGAGATTCGTGAACCCCGAGCCGGTTAGCGGATTGACAATGAACATATGGGCCGTTGCCGGATGCTGTTCGGCGTCGACGTTTTGGATCCGTTCGGCGGCCGACGAGATCCGCTCGAGCGCGGATGCGAGCCAGAGCGGACGTCCCGAAAGCTCGGCGCCCGACGCATCCGCTGCGAATTCGCGGGTGCGGCTGATCGCCATCTGAACGAGCGCCGCCGCCAAAGGCGCGACGATCATCACGAGAATCGCGCCCACGGCGCCCAAAGGATTGTTCCGCCGCTCGCCGCCGCCCAAGAAGAAGGCGAAGTTCGCGAGCATCGAGATCGCGCCGGCAATCGTCGCCGTGATGGTCATGATGAGCGTGTCGCGGTTTTTCACATGCGAGAGTTCATGTGCGAGAACGCCCGCGAGCTCTTCCTGGCTCAAGCGCTCGAGAATCCCCGTCATCACGCAGACCGCGGCATGCTCGGGATCGCGCCCCGTGGCAAACGCGTTCGGCTGCGGATTCTCGCAGATGTAGACCTTGGGCATCGGCAGCCCGGCGCGCTCGGACAGCACGCGCACGAGATGGACGAGATCGGGCGCGGTCGTTTCGTCGACTTCGCGCGCGCCGTACATGGACAGGACCATCTTGTCCGAATTCCAATAGGCGAAGAGGTTCGTGCCGAGCGCGAACAGGAACGCAAAGACCATTCCGGTCTGTCCGCCGATCACATAGCCAATGGCGAGAAAAAGGCCGGTGAGGGCGGCCATAAGCAGTCCGGTGCGGAAATAATTCATCGATCAGCCTTCTCTATTGCGCGGCTTTGACGGCGCCATTCGAGGCCTTATGTAGGGATCGCCACCCTCGCCGAAAAGATCGTTTCGCCATGGCCGAAAGCGACAAAGAATCGAGCGGCAAGCCGCCGTCCGAGCTTCCGCCCGAAGCGAAGCGCGCGCTCGAAGAGGCCGCAGAACGCCGGCGAAAGGCCGACGCGCAAGAAGCCGCGAAGCCCAAAGTGAAGGAGGTCGGGGGCCCCCGGGGTCCCGACCCGACCCGCTACGGCGATTGGGAAAAGAAGGGGATTGCCTCGGATTTTTGAGAGCGATCCAGGTCCTGCCTAGACTTTGTTCTCTATTTGTACCAAGATTGTAATCTGCGGTTGAGCGGAGTTGCCGGCGATGCCGGTGTTTCGTGCTTGGAGCCTGCCGGCTTTCGCCGGCGTATCGCTGCTCATGGCGGCGGCGGCCCAAAACAGCACGCGCCCGGCGCTCGAGCGCCTGATCGCCAGCGGTCTCGAAGGACCAGTCGCGGCCAAAGTCGAGCGTGTGATCGACGGTGACACCATCCAAGTAAACGCGGCGATCTGGATCGGGCAGAGCCTTTCCATCCGTATACGAATTGACGGCATCGATGCGCCGGAGCTCGAAGCCCGTTGCACGGAAGAGCGGCGTCTGGCGGAGAAGGCGCGCGATTACCTCATCCGCCGGCTCTCGGGCGAGGACGTGAAGCTCGCCCACATCGTCAACGACAAATATGGCGGCAGGGTCCGCGCAGAGGTGCGCGACGAAAAAGGCGATATCGGCCAAGCGATGCTTGAGATGAAGCTCGCCCGCCCCTATCACGGCGAGCGCCGTCAGTCCTGGTGCACAGGCCGGACTTAGAGCTCTAGGGCGGGGGCGAAACGGCCGACGTGGTGTCGCCTCTGCGCGCCGACGCCGAGGGCGCCGGCCCCGTCGCGGATGCGCTCAAAATCTTCACGGCCGTGTTCTGCGTGCCGGCTTTGTCGAACTTGAGCGTGAGCAGGAAGCTGTCGCCCTCTTTCAACGGCGCTTTCAAGCCCATCAGCATGAAATGCCGCCCGCCCGGCATGAAGTTCACGGTCGCGCCGGCGGCGATGTCCACGGCCCCGGTCGCCGTCATTTTGCTGACACCGTTCTGCACCATATCGTCATGCACCTCGACCCGTTGAGCGATGGCCGAGTCTGCGCCCAACAATTTGTCGCCGTCTTTCGCGCTCACGATATGGAGGTAGACGGCTGCGGTGTTGGAGTTGCCGGGCGTCGCTCTCGCCCAGGCATCGGTCACGTCGATGTTGGCTTTCGCGGCCAACGCAGCCGCGCGCGCTTTCGCTGCTTCGGGATCGGGAATGGCGGGCGCAGCCGGCGGCGCGGGTGCGGTACCGGGCGGCGGCAAAGGCAACGTGCCTTGGGCGACTTGCGCGACTGGAGCCGAATCGGGGACATCCTGCGCGAAGGTGCTCAGTGTTCCCCATACGCCCAGCGTGACGAGGACCGCGAGCGCACCCACCGAAGCCGGCAGCGAGGCGCGGCGCTCCGGCGGGACGCGGCTCAAAAAACCGTCCCAGCTTTGCCGCCAGCGTGACTCGGACATGATTTCCTCCTAGGGAACCGGGCCAAAATCTTAGCGTTCGACCCCGGAATTGGTTGCAACTATTATGGCACAAGCGAGACGCCGCCAACCTTAACTTTCACGTAAAAGCGCGTTTCTTGAGGTCACGGAGACCCGCACATGACGGGAAAATTCCTGGTTGGCATTGCGTTGGCGGTGGTCACGGCCGTTCTCGCCGCGGGCCTCTATACGCTGTGGGTGGGTGGAGAAACCTCCCTCAACTGGTCGAACAAGCTGATGCGACTTCGCGTCTTAGCCCAGCTGATCGCGGTCATTATCATCATCATCGTGGCCTATTTGAGCGCCAGCTAACGGTCGAAGCCCCGCAAATTCGCTTGAGGGGCGGCCCGATCTGATGTTGATAGACCTCAACTTTCCCATCTTTTGATGCCAGGAACAGGGCCATGGACACGCCGCGCTTAAAAACGCTCTACGACAAGATCTGGGACAGCCATCTCGTCCACGAGGCGCCCGGTGAGGCGAGCGTTCTTTATATCGACCGCCACCTTGTCCACGAGGTCACGAGCGCCCAGGCGTTCGAGGGCTTGCGCGAAACGGGACGCCGCGCGCGCCGGCCGGAGCTCGCACTAGCGGTTGCCGACCACAACGTGCCGACGACGGACCGCAAGAAGGGCATCTCCGATCCGGAATCCGCGCTTTCGGTCCAGACGCTGGAGAACAACGCCAGAGAGTTCGGGATCGAGTTTTTCGGGATGAACGATATCCGCCAGGGAATCGTGCACATCATCGGGCCCGAGCAGGGCTGGACGCTCCCCGGTCTCACCATCGTCTGCGGCGATTCCCATACCGCAACGCATGGCGCTTTCGGCTCGCTTGCCTTCGGCATTGGGACCTCGGAGGTCGAACACGTTTTGGCGACGCAGACGCTTCTGACCACGCGCTCCAAGAACATGCGCATCACGGTCGGGGGCAATCTCCCGATCGGCATCCGGGCGAAAGACTTGATCCTCGCCATCATCGCCAAGATCGGAACGGCCGGGGGCACCGGGCACGTCATCGAATATGCGGGCGATGCCATCAAGGCGCTCTCGATGGAAGGGCGCATGACCGTCTGCAACATGTCGATCGAGGCGGGTGCACGCGCAGGGCTTATCGCGGCCGATGAGACGACGTTCGACTATTTGAAGGGCCGCCCGCGCGCGCCCAAGGCAGGCGCCTGGGAGATGGCCGTCAAGCACTGGCGGACACTGCACTCCGACGCGGGCGCCCATTTCGATGCCGAAGTGAGACTCGAAGGCCACGAGGTCGCGCCGATGGTGACCTGGGGCACGAGCCCGGAGCAGGCGCTCCCCATAACGGGAAGCATCCCCGATCCCGCTGCCGAGCCCGACATCAACAAGCGCAAGGGAATGGAGCGCGCGCTGGAATACATGGCATTGAAGCCCGGAACCAAGCTCCGCGACGTCAGAATCGACCGCGCCTTCATCGGCTCTTGCACCAATGGCCGCATCGAGGATTTGCGCGATGCGGCAAAGATCGTGGAAGGCCAGCTCAAACAAGGCCGCAAGGTCGCTTCGCATGTCGGCGCGATGGTGGTGCCGGGCTCCGGGCTCGTTAAGGAGCAAGCGGAGTCAGAGGGACTCGATGAGATCTTCACCGCCGCCGGATTCGAGTGGCGCGAGGCCGGTTGCTCCATGTGTCTTGCGATGAACGCCGACCGTTTGGAGCCGGGCGAGCGCTGCGCCTCAACCTCGAACCGCAATTTCGAGGGCCGGCAGGGCCGCGGCGGTCGCACGCATCTGATGAGCCCGGCGATGGCCGCCGCCGCCGCCATCGCGGGACATCTCGCGGATGTGCGGGAGTTTCAGTAGCTCCGCTAAAAAAAGCTCATCGGATCGATGTCAATGGCGAGGCGGACGCCGGAGGGAATCTTCACCTGCCCTAGCCACGCCTTCAAATAGTTCTGCACGTCGATCGTCTTCTCGGCCTGCACCAGGAGGCGCTCGCGCGTGCGCCCGCGCAGGATTTGATAGAAGGCGGGCGCCGGGCCCCAGACCTTCACGCCGCGCGCTTGCGGCGCTTTAAGCGCGAGCGCACGTCCCGTTTCGTGCACGCGCTCCGCATCCTCGCCGGCGAGGATGAGAGCGGCGAGCCGGCCGAAGGGTGGCGTTGCGCTGCGCTCGCGGATGCGGGCTTCTTCTTCCAAGAACGCGTCGCGATTATTCGAGGCGAGCGCGCGCATGACCGGATCGTCCGGGTTCCGCGTCTGGATGAGCACAAGCCCCGGCTTCTCGCCGCGTCCCGAACGACCCGCGACCTGATGCAGAAGCTGGAAGCTCCGCTCGGCCGCGCGCGGATCGCCCGCGCCGCCGCCTAGATCGGCGTCGATGATTCCGGCAAGCGTCAGCTGCGGGAAATGATGGCCCTTGGCGACGATCTGCGTGCCGATGACGACATCGATGTCACCGGCCGAGAAGGCGCGAATGACCGCTTGCGTCTGCGCGGGCCCAAGAAGCGTGTCGCTCGATGCGATCGCGACACGCGCATTCGGAAAACTCGCCCGGAATTCCTCCTCGACGCGCTCCACACCCGGCCCGCAAGCGATGAAGGAATTCGTCGCTGAACATTGCGGGCAGCGCTCCGGGATCGCAGTCTCGTAGGCACAATGGTGGCAGACGAGCCGCCTCTGGTAGCGGTGTTCGACCATCCAGGCCGAACAGTTCCGGCAGGTCTCCTTGTGGCCGCAGAGCGTGCACAGCGTGAGCGGCGCGTAGCCTCGGCGATTCAAGAACAGGAGCGCCTGTTCGCCCGCGGCTAGCGTTTCGGTGAGACTTGCACGCAAGGACGGCGAGAGGAACTGTCCCGGCTCGCCCTGCTCCGCCCGCATGTCCACAAGACGCACCGTCGGCATCTCGGCCGCGCCATGCCGATGCGCGAGCTTGAGCCATTCGTAGCGGCCGCTGCGCGCGTTCACGTAAGTTTCGAGCGACGGCGTCGCCGAAGCGAGCACGATCGGGCAATTCTCGAGCCGCGCGCGAACCACCGCCATGTCGCGCGCGTGGTAGATGACGCCTTCCTCCTGCTTGTAGGCCTGCTCGTGCTCCTCATCGACGATGATGAGCCCGAGCTTGGCGAAGGGAAGGAAAAGGGCAGATCGCGCACCGACAATGACGCGCGCTTCCCCGTTCATCACCGCGCGATAGACGCGCTTTCTCTCTCGCTGTGAGAGATCGGAATGCCATTCGTAGGGGCGGCAGCCGAAGCGGCGCGCGAAGCGATCGAGAAACTGAACCGTGAGCGCGATCTCAGGGAGCAGGATCAGCACTTGCGCCGAGAGCGTGAGGGCCTCGGCGACCGCCTCGAAATAGGCTTCCGTTTTTCCCGATCCGGTGACGCCATCTAGAAGCGCGACCGAGAACTCACGCTTCCTCACCGCGTCGCGCAAGTGCTCGGCCGCGCGCAGCTGATCGGGGCTCAACGTCACCCCGTCGAAATAAGGGTCGGGCTCGGGCGAGCGCTTGAATTCCGGCAATGCCACCCATTTGAGTACGCCGTGTTCGGCCAAACCCTTCACCACACCGGGTCCTACGGCGGCAAGTTCGGTGATTTCGGACGGCGCGCGCGCGAGACCGTCCGCCATGAGCTCGAGCACACGCGTTCTTGCCGCGGTCGGGCGATCGGGCTTCATATCCCCGAGCATCAACGCGCGCCGCGGATTCTCGGCGTCGAAGGCGGCGGGGACGCGCAGCGCCTGCGCCAAAACCGCGCCCGGCGGATTGAGCGTATAGCGCGCAACCCAGTCGATGAAATCGCACAACGCCGGCGGCAACCTATAGGCGTCCATCGGCGCCGCGGTCTTCAGCTTCTTGCTTTCCACCGCGCCCTCTGCCCGTCCCCAGACGGCGCCGACGAGCTCGCGATTTCCCAACGGCGCGCGCACGAGCGCGCCGCGCCTCAAACGTCCCGCATCGGCGAAGGCGTAGTCGTATGGACCGCGAAGCGGCAACGGCAAGAGGACGGCCGCCGTTCTCGACTCAGGCGTCGAAGAAGCTGTGATCGAAGATGCCGTGGCCACGCGAATCCCTTCATCCACATTCCAGGTTCGGTTAGTTTCGGCTTCGTAGCGGATGGGTCAAGCAGGACGATTCATGAAGCTCTTTATCGACAGCGCCGACCCCAAGGAGATCGCAAGCCTTGCCGCGACTGGCCTCGTCGACGGCGTGACCACCAATCCTTCGCTCGCGGCGAAAAGCGGGCAATCCCTGTTCGACGCGCTCGCCGCGATCTGCGACGTGGTGAAGGGCTCGGTCAGCGCCGAAGTCACGGCCACCGAAACCGAGCGCATGATCGCCGAGGGCAAGAAAGTCGCGCGCATCGCCGACAATATCACCATCAAAGTACCCCTGACCTGGGATGGGTTGAAGGCCTGCAAGGCGCTTTCAGGCGAAGGCCATAAGGTCAATGTGACGCTCTGCTTCTCGCCGAATCAGGCGCTCCTCGCGGCAAAGGCGGGGGCGACCTTCATTTCGCCCTTCATCGGCCGCCTCGACGACGCGGGGCACGACGGCATGGCGCTCATTCGAGAGATCCGCCAGATCTACGACAATTACGGCTATACGACCGAGATACTCGCAGCCTCCATCCGGCACGTGACGCATGTGCGCGATGCAGCACTCGCGGGCGCCGATGTCGCGACTATGCCCCCGGCTGTGTTCCGCGCACTCGTCTCGCACCCCTTGACGGACAAGGGCCTCGCCGCCTTCCTCGAAGACTGGAAGAAGACGGGGCAAACGATCCTCTAGTATGTCTCGTCCGGCAGCCGAGCTGAAAGAATCCTGGCTCGCGGGCTTGAAGCACGAACGGCGGCTGAGCCCGCATACGCTGCGCGCCTATGGCGACGATGTCGAACGGTTCCTGAAATTCCTCACCGAACATCGCGGCGGACGCGTTGTCCTCGCGACATTGCAAAAGCTGAAACCCGCCGACATTCGCGCGTTTCTGACCGCAAGACGGGCGAGCGGCCTTGGACCACGCGGCGTCCAGCGCGCGGTCGCCGCGATCCGCTCCTTCTTCCGTTATCTCGAGCGCGAAAATCTGGCCGATGGCGCGTCGGTGCGCGCCGTGAAAAGCCCGAAGCTTCCGCGCACGCTGCCCCGGCCGTTGAGCGAAATCGACGCCTCGCGCGCGATCGAAGAAGCGGGGGAAGAGGACAAGCCCTGGATCGCGGCACGCAATGCCGCCTTGATCACGCTTCTTTACGGCACGGGGCTTCGGATCTCCGAGGCCTTGAGCCTGAAGCGCGGGGATACGCCCTTGGGCGAGACGCTCACCGTTTTAGGCAAAGGCAAGAAGGAGCGCGCCGTGCCGGTGCTCCCGGCCGTGCGGGAGGCCGTCGATGCTTACGCGAAACTTTGCCCATTCGATCAGGGGAAGAACGGCCCCCTTTTCCTTTCGCGGAGGGGCAAACCCATGAGCGCTCGCGATGCGCAGGCTTTGATGCAGAACTTGCGCGGACGGCTCGGCTTGAGCGCCAGCGCAACGCCGCATGCGCTCCGTCACTCTTTTGCGACGCACCTGCTCCAGAACGGCGGCGATCTGCGCGCGGTCCAGGAGCTTCTCGGCCACGCCTCGCTCTCCACGACGCAGAAATACACCGAAGTCGAAGCCACGCGCGTGCTCGCCGTATACGACGCGGCACATCCGAGAGCGAGGGGATAGTTTCCTTACGCTTCCGCGCGCGAGAGCTTCGTGCGCCAGCGCTCGCCGATGCGCGACACCGGGAAATAGATCAGCACGTCGGTGGTGCCGAATTGCTGATCGATCACCGCGCCCTCGCCGATGTAAGCGCCCGCGCGCACATATCCCTTGATCAAGGGCGGGAGCGCACGCAGCCCTTCCTTGGGGTCGATGTCGGACTTAGCCATCCGGTTCATTTCGATGTAGCGCTCGAACCGCGCGCGTAACCGCTCGCCTTCGGGCGCGCGATGGAAGTGATGCAGATAGGACAGCGGCAATTTCAGCGCCTCGGGATCCGTCCCCGGAAACGACGCGCAGCCGAACATCACGTCGATCTTGTAGCGGTCGAGATAGAGCACGACGCCTTTCCAAAGAAGCTGCATCGTGCTCGCTCTGGTGCGGTAGGATTTGAGCACGCAGGAGCGCCCGAGCTCGAGGAAGCGCGTGCCCGGCGGGTGGTCTCTCGCCATCGGCGTCAAGTCGTATTCGCCTGCCGAATAATAGCCCCCATGCAGCGCTGCGACCTCGCCGCGCAAGAGCCGGTAGCAGCCGACGACCGCGGGCGCACCCCATTCGTCGCGCATATTGCGGTCGATGGTTAAGAGGTGATCGCAGAAGGCGTCGTATTTGTCGAAGTCGCGCCGTTTGGCCCGCATGCGCAATGTGGGTTTTGCCGACATCTCCTCGTAAAAGACGCGGTAGCGCAGTCGCTGAGCCGCGGCGATCTCCTGGTCGGACTGCGCGATGCGGACCTCGAGCGATCCGATGGTTGCAAGCACCGGCCAAGTGGAAAGGCGCCGCACAGCAGGTGCCGGCTCGTGAACTCCCGAAAGCGCAGAGGTCTCCTGAAGGAAGCCCTGCTCCGTCGTGCCACGACGCCCAAAATGGACATGCCGGCGCGGCAACGCCCATCTTCTGGGCAAGCCCCATCGGCGAGCCGCCTTGCGGAAGCGGAACCTGACGCGCCGCTCTTGCGCCATCACACTCTCCAAAACGGAACGACGCGCGGGGGGCCCCCGCGAGACCACGAATCGATTACGTAAAATCCTGGCGAACGGCTGTTACTGTATCATGACAGCCCCATTCGCGCCCAGTCACAATCAGGCAAGCTGCGGACGAGTGGCCTGCGATTGCAATCGCGCAAGGACCACGCAGAGGACGAGTGCCGGAGCGCCGACGAGCCCTGAGCCGATGAAGAACATCCCATAGGACTCCATCAGCGTGTGCCCGTGGTGCGATAGGTAGTCCACAACGAGGCCCGATGGGCCTTTGAGAATCTTCCCGAGCAACGCGTAAGCCGATGAGAGCAAAGCGTATTGGGTTGCGGTATAGCCGAGGCTGGTCAAGCTCGACATGTAGACCGTCAGAGCGACCCCCGCGAAGGCAATCGAGAAATCATCCAGCGCCATTACGCTTCCGAACCGCAGGATGTCGGCGCCATAGAAAGCAAGCACTGCAAAGGCGCTTATGCCGACCGATTGCAGCACGGACCCGATAATCAGGGTCTTCATCGACCCGAAGCGCGCCGCGCTAAGGCCCGCCGCCGCGATACCGAGCAGCGTGGATGCAAATCCGACAGTTGCCCGAACAGATCCGACGACGTCCTTGTTGAGCCCGACGTCGGGGTAAAAGGGACTAATCAAGGGTGCCCTAATGAAATCCGGCAGCCTGTAGAGACAAATCATCGCCAGCATCAACAATGCCATCCAGCCGTGCGTGCGAAAGAAGATCAGGAACGGCCCAACGACAGCGTCGAAAAATCCCCGCGGTGTCCAAAGCGGGAGGTCGGTCGTCTTAGCCGTCATGACTTCATCGGCTCGTCGCGGCTCGGTCGCTTTCAGCGCCGCGACGATGCCGATCAGCATCAGGGCCGCCATCAAGCCATAAGATATCGGCCAGCCCAGATGCTCCGCCGCGATCAGAATGACGGAGTCGGAGATCATGACAGCGGCGCGGTAGCCAAGCTGATAGGAGGATGTGAGGACCCCCAATTCCTCGGTATCCGCGGCGACTTCGATGCGCCAGGCATCGATGACGATGTCCTGTGTTGACGATGCGAACGCGACCACGACGGCGCAGGCGCCGAGCATTAATAGCCCGCTTTGTGGGCCGATCAGCGACATCGCGGTCAGTCCAAGGAAGACGAAGATCTGCGCGACGAGCATCCAGCCGCGCCGCCGCCCCAGGCGGCCGAAAATCGGCGCATCGACTCGATCGATAATCGGCGCCCACAAGGGCTTCAGCGTGTAGGCAAGCCCAACCCAAGAGATGAATCCGATCGCGGTGAGCGAGGTGCCTTCGTCGCGCAGCCAGTATCCGAGCGTGTTGCCGGTGAGGAAGAACGGGAGCCCGGAAGAGAATCCGAGCAGCAGCATGTTTGCGATACGCGGCTTGAAATAGACGGAGAGCTTCGCAAGCCCGTTGTCTTTCGCACCTTCCGCAACGCTCATCTGGAAAGCCGCCTTTGAACCCGCGACTCGGGGTTTCACTTAGACCATAACGTAGAACGCGGGCGCCACGGGCAAGTTTGTCCGTGAATTACGCCGCAACCGTGGCAGGCTTTGCGACCGTCAAGAGCACCGCGTCGAGCTCGGCCGGATCCACGGGCTTGGTCAGGAACCCGTCCATGCCCGCATCCAGGCAGGCTTTCTTGCCCGTCTCCAAGGCGTCGGCGGTGAGCGCGAAGATCGCCACCGGATCCTTGCCCTTCACGAGCTCGTCATGGCGGATGCGGCGCGCAGCCTCGATGCCGCCCAGGCGCGGCATGTGCAGATCCATCATCACGAGGTCGAATTTGCGCGCCGCGCAAGCGAGCACGGCAGCCTCGCCGTTGGTCACTTGCTCCACGCGATGACCCCTGCGGCGCAGGAGCTCGCGCGCCAAGAGCGCATTCACCGCGTTGTCCTCGGCCACCAGTATCGAAAGCGCGCTTGCGTGGTGCGGCGTCTCGCGCGCCTGGATCTCGATCGAGCCAAGAGGCGCGGCACCGCCCAACACTGCGCTCAAGCACTGCTCGAGCGAGGCTTGGCGCACGGGCTTCATCAGATAACCGCGAACGCCCTTCTTCAGGAGCTGCGGAAGATGCGCGCGCCGGCTGGGGGGGAGAAGCGCCACCGCCGGCACGGCGAGAGCGTCGAAGTCCGGGAGAGAATCGGGATCGCCGAGCGCGAAATCGATGATCGCGATGTCACTGTCTTTGGCCGCGGCAAGGAGCGAAACGATATCCCGCGCGGCCGCCATCTCGGCGCCGGTTGCGGCGAGCTGCCTCTTCAGGCCTTCGCGCAGCATGAAGGATGCCGATAGGGTCGCAACGCGCTTCCCCATCAGCATGGAGGGAGGAGGAGCCGCGGCTGCGACCGCTTCAAGCGGCAACTTGACCCAGAACTCGCTTCCACGGCCAGGCTCGGAATCGACCCCGATGCGGCCGCCCATCGCTTCGGCCAGCCGTTTCGAGATCGCAAGCCCAAGGCCCGTGCCCTCGAAGCGCCGCGCGTGGGATGAATCAGCCTGAACGAAGTCCTTGAAGATTTCGCCCTGCTTTTCGGGCGGGACACCGATGCCGGTATCGCGCACGGAGAACGCGAGAACCGTTTCTTGGTCCTCGCCATCTTCAATCTCGGCCATGATCAGGACACCGCCCTGTTCGGTGAACTTGACGGCATTGCCGACGAGATTGGTGAGCACTTGCCGCAGCCTGATTCCGTCGATGCGGACGGTCTCCGGCACCTCCGGCGCGATCGCGCATGCAATCTCGATGCCCTTGGCATGGGCGCGTGTGGACAAGAGCTCGGCGATTCCCTCTATCAACGGGCGCAAGGCGACGTCGCCCTTCTCAAGCGCAAGTGCGCCGGATTCGATCTTGGAAAAATCGAGAATGTCCTCGATCAGAGCGAGCAGCGAATTGCCGGACTGGCAAATGGCCTCGGCATAGGTCTTCTGGTCGGGCGCGAGCGGTGTCTCCAAAAGAAGCCGCGCCATGCCTAGCACGCCGTTCATCGGGGTACGGATTTCGTGGCTCATGGTCGCGAGAAAGTTCGACTTCGCGCGATTGGCGTCCTCGGCCTTGTCGCGCGCAATCGTGATCGCGGCTTCGAGCGTCTTGCGCTGCGTGATGTCACGGCCAACGCTCTGGACTTCGACGAGCTGACCTTTCGCGTCGCGGATCGCATAGTCTTCCCACGCGATCCAGCGGTAGCCCACCGTCGTCTTCAGATGCTGGTCGTAGGAGACCCGCTCGCGGCCGATTTCGCGGCCCATCAGCTGGCCCAAGCTCATGAGGGGCGAATCCGGATGGGGCTCGGGGCGAAAAGCCTGGCCGATGAGAGCGTCGGACTTGAAGCCGAACAATTTCAACAGCGCGTCGTTGGCATAGGTGACGCGGCCCTCGGGCGTGCGGCGCAAAATGGCATCGCCCTGCGCATCGACGAGGCCCTTGTAACGGGCTTCGCTCGCATTCAGCCGCGAGTTCGCGGTCTCGTGCGCCGCCACGAGCCCTTCGAGCTTTCCGGTGCGGCTTTCGAGCCCCCGGGCCTTATCGCGATTGGCATAAAGCCGGAGCAGGAGATAGGCCGCACCGACCGCCGTAAAGGCGATGAAGAGGCGCGGGTCGATGAGCGTGAAACGGCCGTGCCAAAAGACATCGATGGCCGCGGCGCAGCCAAGCACCGACGCCATCGCGGCAAACAGAGTCCTTGCGGTCTTGAGGGGCATCGCGGCGTTCCGGCGCGGACAATCCCGCAGATCGCCTTGAGAAACATTTAACCTCCGGACTGAGGGTTAACGATTCCCTGCCCAGAGAAAATGTGGGCCGTCACACGAGCGTCATAGAAGCGTCATCCGCCCGTTGCGGGGCGTTGAAAAAAGGGGCCCATCATTCGTTTTGGACAGTTCGCTCGCAAAGGTCGATCCCCAAGCCATTTCCCCCCTGGCCCCGCGAGCCCCTGCCGCGGGGCTCTTTTTTCGAGCGGCTCGCAGTTCGTCCGTATACGGACCGATCCTAGCGCGCGAACTTGCCGACGATGCTGGCGCCTACGAGCGCGTGGCCGGAGAGCGCCTTGTAGACCTCGTCGCGCGTCATGCCGGGCTTCAAGGCCGCAGGCTCGAGATCGGTCGCCACGACGGTGAAGAGGTAATGGTGCGGGGCGTCGCCGACCGGCGGGCAAGGGCCGATGTAAAGGGCGTTGTCGCGCGTGCCCTTGCCGCCGACGAATTTCTTGGCGTCCTTGGCCATGTCGCCTTCGGCAAATGAGGTCACGTTCTTGGGGATGCCGTAGGCGACCCAATGAGAGACGCCCTGGCCCAGCAAGCCATCAGGATCGAACATGAAGATCACGAAGCTCTTGGTCTTGTCGGGGGCGTTCGACCAGGACAGAGCCGGGGAGACATTCTGGCCGCCGCACATGCGCGTCGGATCGTCGGCAGCGTTCTTCTTCGTCAGCATGCCTCCGTCGGAGAAGGAGGAGGAGGAAACGGAAAAGGCCGCGGCCGATGCCGCCGTTGCAACCGCAAGTGACGCAGCAGCGACGGTCCAGAAAATCCGATTTGTGCCCTTGTGCATGAAGCGATTCCTTCCGGTTTTGAGGTTCGAACCCTAGCATTCGCGCGGGTTTTTCAAAACGGGCGGGGCTTACCCTCGCGTCCTCACCAGAATGTGTGGTATCTAACGGTTCGGATTTGCGTGGGGTCCCCCGCCCCGGCGTCCAACACACGTGACCATGAAGGAGAGAAGAAACATGCGTGGAACGAATTTTCTGGCTTCGGCCGTCGTCTTCACGGTAGCGGCGTATGGCGTTGCGGTTGCCGCAGCAGCGATGCCGGCAAGCGTCAAGGCCGCCGGCGGCATCTTGACCGATGCCAAAGGCATGACCCTCTACACCTGGGACAATGACAAGGAAGCCAACAAGTCGGCCTGCGAAGGCAATTGCCTCAACAACTGGCCCGTGTTGAAGGCTGAAGCTTCAGACAAGGATATGGGCGACTGGAAGGTCATCACCCGCTCGGATGGCTCCAAGCAGTGGGCCTACAAGGGCAAGCCGCTCTACTATTTCGTCATGGACAAGGCCGCCGGCGACAAGGCCGGCGATGGCCGCGGCATGGTCTGGCACATCGCCAAGCCGTAATCGTCCAGCCTTCGATTAGGACAAGGGGCGCGGCGCCAGTCGCGCCCCTCGTTTTTTGGGGGCTGGAGCTAGGACGCCAAGAAGACACCTTCGCAAGCGCTTGCCGATTGACGAGAATGGGAACCGGGCGGCTGCACTCGGATAGGCCTCCCGCTCCTTCCGTAGGCGCCTTTCCTTTCCGAGCACTCCATGGCCGACCTCATCCTTATGCAAGACGCGCCCTATAGGTTGAGCTCGGTTCGGCTGCAGAGCTCGCATCGGCGCGACCGCATTTTTCGCCGCGTGACGTTTGCGAGCGCAGCCTTTGTCCTCGCGCTATTCGCGGGCGTCCTTTGGACTTTGATCTCGGGCGCCTGGCTTTCCTTGCGCACATTCGGCCTTTCCTTCCTCTGGACGCAGGCTTGGAACCCGGTGACGGAGAAATTCGGCGCGCTGGCACCGATCTACGGCACGATCATCACCTCCCTGCTCGCCATGTTGATCGCTGTACCGGTCGCGATCGGAATCGCGATTTTCCTGACCGAGCTCTGCCCGCGTTCTTTGCGCCGTCCTATCGGGATTACGGTGGAACTCCTCGCCGGTATCCCGAGCATCATCTACGGCATCTGGGGATTTTTCGCGCTTGCGCCTGCGCTTCAACAAAGTGCGATGCCGGGAATCATCGCGGCCGTCGCTAATGTTCCGGGCCTATCTTCTCTCTTCGACGCGCCTGCTTACGGTATTAGCGTCTTCACCGCCGGGCTCATCCTCTCCGTCATGATTCTTCCCTTCATCAGTGCGATCACGCGCGATGTATTCGAGACGGTGCCGTCCGTGCTGACCGAAGCCGCCTACGGGCTCGGAGCCACGCGATGGGAAGTCTTGTGGAATGTCGTGCTTCCTTATTCGCGCGGTGGCGTGGTCGGGGGCCTGATGCTGGGCTTGGGACGCGCGCTCGGCGAGACCATGGCGGTGACATTCGTCATCGGCAATGCGCACCGCATTCTGCCTTCGCTCTTTGCACCAGGAACAACGATCTCAGCCACGATCGCGAACGAATTCTCCGAGGCCACTGGCGATCTCTATCCTGCCGCCCTGATAGAGCTTGGGCTCATTCTGTTTCTCCTCACATTCCTCGTGCTCGGCGCGGCACAGTACATGCTCTACCGCCTCGAGCGCCGCGCGGGAACACGCACGTGAACGCGAGCCGTTACCGCAACCGCCGCATCAAGAGCGCAGTGCTGATGGGTCTCTCCGTGCTGGCAACGCTGTTCGGCCTAAGCTGGCTCGCGATCATCCTCGGTACGCTGCTCTACGAGGGACTCACCGGACTGAACTTGGCGGTGTTCACCCAATCGACGCCGCCGCCAGGTTCGACGGGAGGGCTCTTGAACGCTATCATCGGCAGCCTGTTGATGAGCGCATTTGCAGTCGTGGTCGGCACACCGATTGGAATCCTTGCCGGGACCTATCTTGCCGAATATGGACGCTACACGCGTGTGGCCTTCATCGTGCGGTTCGTCAACGACATCCTGCTATCGGCGCCTTCGATCCTGCTCGGCCTATTCGTTTCGGTCTTGATGGTGGCGTCACTGGGCCATTTCTCGGCCTGGGCTGGCGGCGTGGCGCTGACGACCATTGTCATTCCCGTCGTAGTGCGCACCACGGAGAACATGTTGCTCTTGATCCCCAACACATTGCGGGAGGCCGCGATTGCGCTCGGCGCGCCGCGTTCGCATGTTATCCGTCAAGTGACCTGGCGCGCGGCCAAGGCGGGGATCGTCACAGGTGTCCTGCTTGCGATTGCGCGCATCTCCGGCGAAACCGCGCCGCTTCTCTTCACGGCGCTGGGCAATCAGTTCTTCAGCCTCAATCCGAATGCGCCAATGGCGGCTCTTCCTTTGGCGATATATCAAATGGCGAACGACGCCCACGAGGACCAGCACCGTTTGGCGTGGGCCGGCGCGCTTCTCATCACCGCAGCCGTGCTCATCTTATCCATCATTGCGCGAACGCTCGAAGCGCGCTCGGCTAAGGGCGAATGATGAGCGCGAACGGCGAAGTGAAAGTCGCCATCAACAAGCTCTCGTTCTTTTACGGAACGACGCAGGCGCTGAAGAGCATCTCCCTGCCCCTCTATCGCAACAAGGTGACGGCGTTCATCGGCCCCTCGGGCTGCGGCAAGTCCACGCTCCTGCGCGTGCTGAACCGCATCTACGAGCTCTATCCCAATCAGCGTGCCGAAGGCGAAGTCCTCTTGGACGGCGAAGACATCCTG
>DASQHF010000056.1:0-7871 GCA_035632215.1 Micropepsaceae bacterium
CTCCTCCCGCGGCCACGAGGAACAGCCGCCAGGACGGCTTCATGCCCTCATAAAGCGCGACCGAGGAGATGACGAGGAAAAGCGCCGGCCCATAGCCGAGCACGCTCGCCAGCGGAATGTAGAGGGCGATGAGCCCGAGCATGCCAAGCGCGCGCAGCCAAGGCGCCTCGGCGTCCTTCTCCGGAGCCGGGCTCGAAGGCGCAGAGCTCCGGCGCGGAATCAGGAGCGCGCGCGCGGCGATTGCGACGGCGAGAACGGCGAGCAGTCCCGCAAGAACCGTGGGCAAGCCCGTAGGCCCGATCTCGTCCGAAAGCGAGCTCATCGGAATCTCGAGCGACGCTGCGTAATAAGCGACAGCGATCAGCAACAAGAGGATGGCGGCGACCAGATCCTTCTGCATGGGCACTCTAAATTTCCGTCAGCGAATGACGCCCGTCGATTTGAGGAAGTTGGCCGTATCCGTCGCAAATTGCGTGATGAACGGCCCGTATTGGTCGTGGGCGATGAAATGCGGCGCGAGATTGTCCTCGAGATAGGCCTTCTTGAATTCCGGATCGGCAAGGACCTTCTGGGCCGCCTCGTCCCAGAGCTTCACGAGCGCGGGCGACAGACCCTTCGGCCCGGCGAGGCCGCGGAATTTCACCAGCACGACCTCGTAGCCGAGCTCCTTCGCGGTCGGCACATCGGGATAGGCGGCAAGCCGCTCGCCATTGAAGGTCGCGAGCACCCGCACCTTCTTGGCCTCGAGCTGGGCGCGGATTTCCTCGACCTCGCCGATGCCGATGTCGAGCGTACCGTTCAACACGTTGATCATCATGTCGCCGCCGCCGTCGTGCGATACGATGGCAGGGCTCACTTTGGCCACGCGTTTCAGCTCCTCGGCGGATTCGCGCTCGAGCGAGGCAGGATTGGAAACCCCCCAGCGTCCGCGCGCGGTGCGCGCGCGCTCGACGGCGTCTTTGAGCGTCTTGTACGGGCTTTCGGCGCGGGTGTAGACGACCTCGGAATCGATGAAGAAATTCACCAGCGGCTCGAGATCCTTGTAGGTGTTGGCGGGCTTGCTCATGAGCGACGTCAGTACATAGGTCGGCGTCGTGGCGTAGAACATGCTGCCGTCGGGCTTGGCAGCCGCGACCCGCGACACGGCTTTGGCGCCCGAGCCGCCCTCGTCGTTCTCGACCACGAAAGTCGTGTTGATGTAGCGCTGGAAATACTTGATCTCCTCGCGCAGGACGACGTCGCTCCCGGAGCCCGGGCTCGAATGGGTGACGAGCGTCACGACTTTGACCGGATAGGGTGCTGCGGCGGGCCGCGCGGCCGGCGCGGGAGCCGGGGCAGCCGCGGCGAAGATAGGCGCGGTCAGCGCGGCGGCGACAACGAAATTGCGGACGTGCTTCATGAACGCGGGTTGCTCCTCAGCCCCTATCGTGTTGGGGCGCACTTTAGCGGCAATGCCGCTGTCTGTCCTAGCCGTTTTCGTTCATGTTGGCGGCCAGCCTTACCCCCGCCGACCGTTTAGCCGCGCGATCGTTTCGTTTCAGCGCCGCGCTTGGGCGGGCGCCAGCATCACGTCGTCCGGCGGAGGGAGCTCCAAGAGCTTCGCCGGATTGACCTTGTACATGAGATCGAGCTCGTGCTGCGTGATGCCATTGGCGCGCAAGCCTCTCGCGGCAAGCACGAGACAATCCGTCGGATAGACATTGGTCGTCTGACCGCAATCGGTCGAGACGATGATGTGCTCGGCACCGATCTTCTTGACGAGCGCCGCGCCCGCAGCACTTTGCGCCGGCGTCTTGTAGACGGTCGCGGCGGTGAGCTCGATATAGGCGCCGATACGCGCCGCTTCGGCCAATTGCGGAATGTCGCCGGGATGAGTCAACAGCACGTTCAGGCCCAAGCGGCGGCCCTCCTGCGCCAGGAGAAGATGCTCCTCTGGCGTCGCGTGGCCGGTGGCGAGCACCATGCGGCCATTACTGTCGACGGTTCTTATCTTTGCCAATTGCGCGATCAGGAATTTCACTTCCGGCAAGAGCTGGCCGTTTTTCGACACCGCGACGAAAGGCGGCGTGCCAGGCGGCATCATCAGCATCCAGGGCCGGAGCTTCGAGAGCGACTCCGGCTCCATGCTGCCCGGTGCGCGCGTCGCGGTAATGGAATCCCGCGTCGGCATCTCGTAGATGCGGCCCCAGCCGCCCTTGATCTGCGAGAAATGCTCGAGCGTCGCGACGTTGATGCCGCCGGTCGCATAGTTCGACGCGACGCGGCCGAAGATCTCGAAGGTGGGTTCCAAGTGCTTGCGAACCAGATACGCGCCGGAGGCCGAGCTCGTGTCCTGGTGCGTCTTGAACACGAAACCGCGCATGCCGCGCTCATGTGCGATCTTGGCGGCATCGAAGACATCGAGCGCGCGGATCGCGCCCGAGGTTCCCGGAGAGTCGGGATCGAGATGCAGATGCACGTCGATGGCGCCGATGAGCGAGGGATCAGTCAAGCCCAGATCGACGGGCCCGCGCAACGGATCGACTTGGTAGGTTTCTTGTGTCGCCTGGGCGAGGCTGGGACCTGCCGCGAGCAGCGCGATGCTGACCGGGAACAGGAAGCGCAACAAAGTCGATCTGCGCCAGGACCGAGCGATCATCGTCATCTCCTGCTGTCGGTAGACGGCCGAACGGCCGCAATGATGCGGAGTTTACCGCGCGATTCCGCAGCTGTCCCGGATTACGGCGTGACGCCGTAAGTGGCGAAACGTTCGGCCACTCTCCGCTCGTATCTTTCGGCCGCCTTGAGGTCGGCGTTGCCACGCTCGGTGTCGCCGGACTTCAGCCGGGCAATTCCCCGGCCGTAGAAGGCGCTCGCAAAAAAAGGATCAATCTTCAGCGCCTTGTTGTAGTCCTCGATGGCTTTATCGTATTGACCCAAGCGGAGGTAAAGGAGACCTCGCGTGTTGAAGACGCCGCCGAAATCATCCTTCAAGCGAAGCGCCTCGTTGCAATTGGCCAAGCCGACATCGAGATCGACGTTGGCGACCGCATGTGCGAAGCAATGTTCGGCAAAGTACTGCCAGGTGTCGCCCCATTGCCCCTCATAGGTCTTTATCGAGGCCGCATAGTCTCTGGCCGCGCTCTCCTTATCGCCCTGCTGCGCATAGGTCATTGCGCGATACTGATAGCTGCGGGCGCGGAACGCACGCAGACCATATGGGCCAAGGAGTTCGGAGCAAGCTGCCATTTTCTTGTCCACCGGCTCTGCGAACTCCCAACATATCTTCCCGTCTTGATCGAGTTTGCCCGCCGTCGGCTTGGGCTCGTTGGCCGGCCTGGATTGAGGCCGGTCAATTGTTACCGGGTCGTAGTACCAGCAATTCGCACCCGTCTTATACCCGGTCCCCTGCTTCATGATGGCGAACAGCGCTGCGTTTGGGCGAAATAGCCCGCCTCCGATTCTCAGAAGAACGTCCGCGATTTCACCGGTACTGCCGACCTTTACCCAACGCATTATGTAAAGCTGCTCGAAATTCAGCGGTAGGGCGTAAACATCTCCACGTGCTGCAACCGTCAGTGACACGTCCGCGTCGACGGGACGCTCGTAACAACGCATCTTGCTCTTATCTTGCGCCGTATTCCTGCCATTGCCATAGAACCTACCGTCGTATGCGATTACTCCAGTGCGCCAAACTTCGACCGGTTTTCCGTCCAGCGTCGCTGGCACGAATTTCCATGAACTCTTGGCGCCTTCGACCGCTGAGCGATCAATGAGTTCCACGCCACTGGATTCAGCGATTTCCACTTCGCTCACTCTGCCATCGGGTCCAAGCAAAAATTTGAACCCGACGATGCCAAGCTCACTGAGCGAAGGGTATTTTGAGATCAACGCGACTCGTTTCGGGGGCTTCACGCCGTCCGGCAGGGGTGGCGCGCTTAACCGAAAATCCTCTACGCGTTCGAGCGGCAATTTCCAGTCGAGGTGGATCGTAACCGATCCCACCACCGGTTGGCCTTCGCGCGTGGCCGGTCGGAATTGCCACTTCGACGCCGCGTCGATCGCCGCCTGGTCCAGCTCCGCGATCCCGCTGCTCTTGATCGTTCGCGCCGCGATGGCGTGTCCTTCGACGTTGACAACAAGGCTGAGCTCGACCGAGCCCTCTTCGCCGTCAAGGAGCGCGTCCAACGGATAATAGATGTCCGGCACGGCGAGCGGTGCAACGGATACCGGCGCCGTGCTTCCTGCCGGCTGCAGCTCGGGCACGATCGCGACGGTCGAAGTTTGCGCGCTCAACGGCGCAATCGGCGCCGCGAGCAAGAACAGAAAGATCGAGGTCTTCACGAAACGTGAGAACATGGATTCCCCCGCGCAGTTGTCCCCCTGCGATGGAAGTACAACCGTACCATGTCCGACATAGCGGCCGCAGCGGCGAAATTTCCTCAATCGCTATAAAGACTTCTATATGCCCGGTCGCCGCTCTGGGCGGGTTTTGCGGGCGCGATGTTCTGCGTTACTTTCGGCGAGAAAATCCTTAGAGGACACCGCCATGCCGAGGAATTGGATCGTCGCCTCGATTGCCGTTCTTGCTCTCGCCGCCGCTCCTGCCGCGAAAGCCGCGCAAATCAAGGTGCTGGTGTCGGGTGCCATGGCGCATGCGCTCCAGGACATATCCGAGGACTTCACCAAGAAGAACGGCCATACGCTGGACTTCCAAGTCGGCACGACGGGCGTGGTGCAGGACAAGGTCCGGATGGGCGAGAAGGCCGATATCGTCGAGGTCACCTCGGCCGGCATGGATCAGCTCGAGAAGGAAAAGCTGGTGATGCCCGGAACGCGCGTCGAGCTTGCCCGCGCGCTCATCGGCGTCGCGGTCAAGGACGGCTCGCCCGTGCCCGACATCTCGACGCCTGCGGCGTTGAAGCAGCGGCTTATGTCGGCCCGTGCGGTCGCTTACATTGATCCGAAAGTCGGCGGCCAGGCGGGTGCTGCGATCGTCGGCATGCTCTCCAAGATGGGCATTACCGACGATGTCGCAAAAAAGGCCGTATACGGAAAAACCGGCGCCGAAGCCGTGCAGAAGATGGCCAATGGCGAAGCCGACATCGCGATCTCCTTCATCAGCGAAATGATGCCCATCAAAGGCGCGAAGGTCGTCGGCACGCTTCCCGCGGCGCTTCAGAATCCCTCCCAATATGCCGCCGCAATCGGCTCGGCGAGCGCCAACCTGGCGGCCGCGCGCGATCTCTTGAAAGCGATGCAGAGCGCGGAGGCGCACCGTGTGATGGTGAACGCCGGTCTCGAGCCGGTGACGAACGGCGCGCAGCCGATCACGAAATAGGCGCGCGCAGTTCCATCGCGTCATCCCGAAAAAGGACTCCCGAGGAACTTTGAAAAAAGTTCCGAAGAGCACGCGCGCCGTCTGTGGATAATACGAAAAATGATTCGACTCTTCGCGCCAAGAGCGCATGATTCGGGCGCGTTGAAGTTCGGCAACGGATGACGACGCAAAACCTCGGGTGAGCGCGGAACGAGCCGGCAACGGTGAACGGGCCGCAGAAACCCAAGGGCCACAATAAGCAGTTGCTAACTGCAAAGGCTGATGGTGGGCCGGTGATTCTTGGGAACGGCGGCTGAATCCGTTCGACAGGGGCCAACGCGATGAACCCCAAAAGGGCTCAAAGCGCGCCAGGATCATGAGGAGCTTCCTCGTGTTCGCGCCCTAAAAAGCGCCGTCCGCGATCTGGCTTCTTGAGATCTAAGTGAGGGCTCACCTCGTGTGAGCCCTCATTCATTTTGGGCCAGGCGCTACTCGCCCGAAAGGGCGACGACGGGCAAGCGCAACGACACGCTCGTGCCAAGGCCCGGGAAACTGCGGACGCGGCAAATGCGAGCGGCAGCGCGGAGCGCGACTCCTATCTCTTCGTCGCCGACCAGTGGGAAAAGCTCGCCGCCGGTTTTCCGGGCTTGTCGAGGCGAAGTGCCCGGACACGCGGGAACGGCAGCGCGCATTAAAGCAAGCGCGGTGCCGATCCAGATCTCAAGACCCACAATGAGCGATCAAAAATCCGCCTGCTTCGCCACCGGGATGCCATAGTCGAAGAGCGTGAAATTGCCTTCTTGGCAGATCTGCTCGCCCAAGATCGCCCGCGTCTTGTTGTAGCGGCGAATCCCCTGCCAGGGCTGATTGAAGGTATCGGGATCCTCGACCGTGAACTGGACTTCCAGCGTCTTGCCGCCGTCGACCAGATGGAAGCGCTCGGTGACGTGCAGCTTCTCGCTATGCGGCGTGCGGTAATTGTCGACGAAGGTCTTGTTGTTGAAGCCGACGGTGTCGACGACAAGCGAATCACCCTCGTAGCGGCCGACCGATTCCCCGAACCAAGAGGGCTTCGGATTCTTCGAGTGCTCAGCGTTCAGATAGATGCGCCGGGCGGGCCGGTCGCCCTCTTCGACGATGAGCACCTCTTTGGGCGTCTGGAGGAAGAAGAACGGCCCGCCGGCGAGCCAGTAAGCCGGAACGCCGGCCTGCTTGCAGGAGGAGCTCGGCGTGAACCCGATCTTGCCCGCGAGAACCTCGTCATTGTCCTTCTTCATCACGTCCTTGGCCCATGGCTTCAAGTTCGGATTGGACAAGTCCGCGATGCGGTAGGTCGGCTGCGTGCCGGTGCGGATGGCAACACCATTGCTGACATAGGGGTGGGCGGGATCATTGGCGACGAGCGGCGGCGAGCCGGGGACAGGGATGTAGTCCGTGCCGTTCGGCGTCTGCCAAGCGGTGCCGCCGGAAGAAAAATCGGGCGGCGATGCGGTCTGCGCCGTCACGGCACTGACCGCGAGCGCTGCCGCCCCGGTTCCCGCCAGCAGAAACAGTTTCGCTAATCTCATCATCGTGGTCTCCCGTTCCGCACCTATGCGCGTGGCGCGCTCGAGCCAGAATAGCATTGTTCGATAGCGCGCTTAAGGCAGCGGATATGGCGGCTGGTCGTAGCTGAAAATCACCAGCGCGTAATGCCAGCTACCGTCCGTATCCTTACGGAAGAAATTGGAGAATTTCCCCGGCGCGCGGATGGTCGGCCCTCCGGCCTTCGGCATCATGTCGAACGTGAAGCTGCCATGGGCGAAGGCTTGCGACCCGAATATCTGCACGTCGTCGAATCGCGACGCGAGCTTCATGTTGAAGGGATCGAAGAAACCCATTTTCGCCGCCGCAAGCGCGGTCGGCTTGCCGACGAATTTCGGCTGGTCGGGGACGGCAAAGATGAAATCGTCGGTCATCAGATCGCCCCACCCCTCCAGATCGCCCTCGTTCACCGTGCGGATGAAGTCGTCCAAGAGCTTGTTGATCGAAGCGAGATCTCCCGAAACGCGCGCTCCAGGGCCTACTTGGAATCCAGGACGCGACAGATCGCTGTTCCAGATTCCGCGCGCGACCTTCCATTGGCCGTCGGGCTGGCGCCGCCAGATCCAGATACCCTTGCCTTCGTCATGAACGGGGCGTCCGCCGCGCTTGGGCATGCTGTCGAGCGCCCAGCGGTGTCGGTCGACGGCGACGTCGCCCGCGACGTCGAGCTCCTCCGGATAAACGTAGAAAAGCGATTTCGCCATCGCGAAGCCGTCGGCCCACATCTGGAGGTGCGCGTCGAGACCTTTGATCGCCGCACGATTGGGTGCCATGCCGATCGTGTCGGGCGCGGCGTATTGCGCCATCGCGTCGATGTCTTCGCGGTTGAACGCGGCGACGTATTCGGCGCGCCGGCGCTCGATATCTTCTTTGTCGCTCACAATGTACCTAACCTCAGGCGATGATCGCCGATCCGCTCTCCTCTACGCGTCCAAGAGGCGAGGACTCGGTCGATACAGTTCGCTCTATTGCCCCAGGGGCGCATTAT
>DASQHF010000057.1:0-11316 GCA_035632215.1 Micropepsaceae bacterium
TCCGTGAGGCATTCCGTCCGTTCTGTCCCTCTATGCTGTCCGAGAAAAAGGACGACTATCTCGAGCTGGCGCGCGACGAGCCCTTTATGATCACCTCGTTCACCTGCAAGGAGCACAAGCGCGGCAAAGTGCCCGCGGTCGTACACGCCGACAGCACGCTGCGGCCGCAGACGGTGACGGAAACCGCCAATCCGCGGTTCTGGCGCCTGATCAACGAATTCGGCAATCTCACGGGAGAGTACCTGGTTCTGAATACCTCCCTGAACATCATGGGCGAGCCGATCGTGAACCATCCCCGTGAGGCAGTCCGCTGCTTTTACGATAATGGCCTCGACGTGCTCGTTCTCGGCGACTACGTCCTGGAAAAGGTCCGTCAGGGTTGAAAGCGGGACTGCACACCGTTTTGCCGTCCAGCAGCATCGGCTCTGCGCTGGTGCTCGGATTGTTCAACCAGGCAGTCGTGAGTATTGGCGGGTTCGGATGGAATCTCGCCTTGGCACGCGGGTTGCCGGCAGACGAATACGGCGTCATCGCGCTGATCACGGCGATCATTCTCTATCTGAATGGGCTTCATCAGGCGCTAATCACTTATCCGCTCTCGCTCGACGCGGCTTCAGGAGACTCGCGCGAGTTTTCCCGTTCGCGAATTGTGGCCGCACTTTCTACACTGCTGTTCCAGTTCGTCTGCATTCCTGCGGTTGTGATCGTGACGGCGAGAAACGCTCCCTTGAAAGCGCTTCCCCTGGCGCTTGTCGCGCTCTTCTTCTGGCAGATTCAGGAAATCAACCGGCGCAGCGCGCTCGCACGGGGGCTCTATCTGGAGGCCACCTGCGGCGATGCGGTCCGGTATCTCGGCGCATTCGCGGTCGCGGCGATCCTGGCGGTCAATGGTCTCTTGTCCGTGCAAGCGGCGTTTCTGGTGGTCGCGCTTGCTTCTGCCCTTGCCCTGCTTGCGACTCCGAGCACCGCCTTTTCATGGGTCCGTTTCGGACCCCTGAATTTCGCCGCCGAGATCAAGAGCTATTGGCGCAGAGGATCGCCGGTCCTGTGGGCTGCGCTCCTCTCGGCGTTCCCGGTGACCTTCTTCCTTTGGCTGCTGGTACGGAAGGACGGTCTTGTCGCGGGCGCCGCTTTCCAAGCGCTCCTCAATATCGCCGCGATCGCGCGGCCCGTTGCGGTCGGGATCGAGAACATGCTCGTTCCCGAAATCGCTCGCCGAAAAGGCACGATGAGCTTCCACGAACTCGTCTCGATTCTCTGGCATTGCGCCTGGGTGAGCGGCGCCCTGATCGTGCCTGTATTCGCGGTTATCCTGCTCGCGCCGCAATGGACACTCGGGCTGTTCTACGGCAGCGATGCTCCATACACCCGCTTCCCGGGTGAACTGCGGATCCTGATCTGGGTGTATGTGACCTATCCGATCGCAGCAATCTTCAGCGCGACCTTGAAAGCCTACGGCGCGAGCGAGGGCCTGATGAAGATGCAGCTCTATCCGGCGCTGACCGCCGTCATCTTAGGGCCGTTTTTGATCCTGCGGATGGGCTTGCTCGGTGCCTGTCTCACTTGGTTGGCGACTGGGCTCGTCTGCACATTGTTCGGCCTTCTCTACGTCACTCGTCTCCGTCGCTTCACCTCTTCGCGCGGAACGATCCGTCAAGCCGTCTAACGCTCTGCAAGGTTCGTGGCGTTTGACCCGCCTCGTTTGTCACGGCGCAACCGAACTGCGATAAGCGCCGCACATGCTCCATATGGAGTGAAAAGGAAGGGAATGGTGGAGCTAGTTTCCGTGGCTTCGCAACGGGTCTGCCTCCCGTGAGGCCGAGACTCGCGTTCGTATCGACCTCGAACGCGGCTGACCCAAACGCGGAGTCGGGTTGTCCCTATTCGATGCGGGCGCAGCTCAAAAAGCGCTTCGATGTGGTCGACGTTTTCCCTCTCTCGCTGCCGGGCGAGCGCATGTGGTTTCCCCTCCGTGTCGCTTATCGGATAGCCGGGCGCACCTATCACCCCTCACGCGAGCCCGCGCTCCTAAAGCGGCTGGCGCGCCGCATCGAGCCTGCACTCAAGGCAATCGATCCGGACGTGGTGTTCGCTCCATCCTCGATCCCGATGAGTTTCGTCGAAACCAAGCGCCCGGTGATATTTGCGGCCGACCAAGTGTTCTGCGATTTCGTCGACAGCTGGTATCTCCGCCGCCCATCGTCCTCGCGCTTCCGTAGGATCGGTGATGCACAGGAGCAGCGCGCCATCGCGCGCGCCTCCGGGATCAGCTATCCTTCGGAGTGGGCGGCACAGAGCGCGCGCACGCGTTACGACGCGGACCCGGCTAAGATCGCCGTCATCCCCTATGGGGCAAATCTTCTGCGCGAGCTGCCGGAAGACGATGTCGAGGCGGCCATTGCTTCGCGACCCTTCGATCGCTGCGAACTCGTACTCATCGGACGCGATTGGCGCCGCAAGGGCGGCGATGTGCTCGTCTCGACGGTAGAGGAGCTCCATCGGCTCGGACTGCAAACGCAGGCGACAATCATTGGCGCCGATCCCACCGGGCTCCCGCGCGACCGCTTCAGGATTCTTCCGTTTCTGGACAAAGCGACGCCCGAGGGTTTCGCGCAATTCGCCTCCATCATGTTCGGCGCGCACTTCCTGTTCCTGCCATCGCGCGCGGAGTGTTTCGCCCACGCGTTTTGCGAGGCCTTCGCGTTCGGCGTCCCCGCGATCGGCTCTAGCGTGGGGGGCATTCCGTCCCTGGTCCGAGACGGGGAAACCGGATTTCTGCGTGCTCCCGATACGCAGGCGCCCGAATTCGCGCGATTGATCCTGGAAACGCTTGAGAGCCCTTCGGGCTACCGCCGGATGGCACGGGCGGCACGGGAGGATTACCGTTTAAGGCTCAATTGGGGCACGTTCGGCAGACGCTTGAACGATTTCATCCTTGCTCGGGTTTAACGCGTGGACGATTGCCGTGCGGCGGCATGATTGTTCGCGCTGCGGGGCCCGTGCTAGGCTCCGTCGCCGAATTGGCTAGGAATTCAACCGCTTAAGGGGGAATTCGCTTTGAGTCCGCTGACCGCCGTACCCGACAGCGAGCTTCCATCTCAATGGCGCGCAAGCGACGAAGGCGACGGGCTCACCTTCTTCTTCACGGCTCTGCGTAGGAGCTGGTTCCTGATCCTCTTCATCGTCGCGGCCTCCGTCGGAGCTTCCGTCTACGTCGTCCTCAACATGGAGCCCTATTGGCGCGCCGAGATCGTGGTCATGCCGGTCAACCGCAACGATCCGGGTTCGCTTAACTCCACGACTCCCGCTTTCGGGGCGCTGGCGAATTTCGTCGGCAGGCAGGACCCGCTCAAGGACGAAGCGATCGCCGTGCTTCGTTCGCGAGAGCTCTTCGATACCTATGCGAAAGCGAAGAATATCCTTCCCATTCTGTTCAAGCGGCGATGGGATCCCGAGACCAATAACTGGAATGTGCCGGCCGAGCGCGTCCCAACCCTGCGGGAAGCCTACAGGCTCTTCGACGGCGGCATCCGCGAAATCGATGAAGACCGCCGTACCGGGATCGTCACGCTCTCCATAACCTGGACCGATCGCGAGCAGGCGGTAACCTGGGCGCGGGACATGATCGAGCTCGCCAATCAGCAGCTGCGCGACCGCGCGCTTGCGGATTCACAGCGCAACATGAAATACCTGACGGACGAGATGCGCTCATCGCCTTTGAGCTCGCAAAACGCGCTCGCGAGCGCGCTCACCAGCGCTTACGAGAAGCAGCTGCAGAACTACATGTTCGCGAAGGGCCAGAGCGAATACGCCTTCCATATCATCGACCAGCCGACGGTCCCGGACATTCGCGAGCGCGTCAGCCCGAAGCGAACGATCATCGTCGGAGCTGCCGGCGCGGGCAGTCTCGCGCTCGCGATCCTTCTCGCCTGCGCGCGCCAATCGCTCCGGCGCCGCAAGCCCGTGTTGCGGGAAGTTTGAGCCAAAGGAAGCTCCATCGGGCGTTGCAACAAGCCGATTAAAACCTTCCGTTCTTCGGCCCCAATCTCCGCCATCCGCCGCATTTTCAGACCTTTGTCATTGACCAGCCGGGAGGTATCTGAGGCAGGATGAACGGGCACGGCAACCCGTGCGCAGTTTCTCGTCTTTGGCTCGCATCCGGCGGAGGTCATGTACGGAGCGCTCGAACGTCTTGTCAGATCGAAACCGCGGGATTCCCTCGTCCGCACGGCGGCGCGAGAATCCCGCCTTCTGATCCGGCACGCGCGGTTTGGCTTAAAGACAAAGCGCGCGGTTGCGGGACTGAGGGATTGTCGCGTGAATCTTGGCTGCGGCGAAAACCCGACGCCGGGTTGGGTGAACCTGGACGCCCGCTTGCTGCCGGGCAGCCTTTTTTGGGACTGCCGGCGCCGCCTGCCCTTCGCGGACGGGTCGGTCATCGCGCTGTACACGGAGCATATGTTCGAGCATTTCGACGTCGACAGCGAGGCGATGCCATTACTCGAGGAGTGCATGAGATGTCTCAAACCCGGCGGCGTACTGCGCATCGTGGTGCCCGACGCTGGCCGCTATATCCGTGCCTATGGCGGCCCTTGGCAGCCGCTGGTCGAAATGAAGGGCTTGATTGCGAATGGCTCCGGATGGCGCGACCACTGGCTCGAAGCGACCTACGAAACGCAGATGCAGGTCATCAACGCCGTCTTCCGTCAGAACTATGAGCACAAATACGCATATGACGAGGAAACGCTTGTGCTGATGCTCCGCCGCGGCGGGTTCTCGCGCGTGATCCGGCAGGAGTTCGGCGTCTCGATCGATCCAATGATGGCGCCCGACAACCTCGAGAAAAGGAACGAGAGCCTTTATGTCGAGGCAATCAAATAGCACGGCGGGAGCCGGTGCTGTGTGAATGCAATCCCTCAGTGTTTGAGGCTTTGCGCGATCTTCACGGCCAAATTGCGCAGCGGCGGCCTTTCGTGCATCGACGCGAAGACATCGGTCCGTACCTTGGCCCAAAGCGAGTAGCGGCGGTGGCGTGAATCGGGTTCGCGGAATCGCATGCCGTCATGCGACCGGTAGCGAACCGCTATCGGCCGCGCGGCATTCCGGCTTCCGAACTCGTAGCTTCCGGGCAGGTAATGCGCTGTCAGCGACTTTCGCGAAAAGGAAGGGTCGCGAGTCGGTAGCGAGCCGTGGAGCGTCCGCGAATTCCAGAACAGAACATCGCCCTTTTTCAGCTCCGGCGCGACGGCCTCGGCGCTGTGTTCCGCGAAATAATGTTTCACCAGCTCGATGTAAGGCCCATAGGTGACGCTGTTCGCGGGATCGAGCTCAAGACGATGGGATTTCGGTACAACGTAGAACCTGCCGGCGGCCTCCTTGATGTCCTCCATAGCGACCCAGGCCGCCAAGAGATGTCCGTTGGGGAGCGAGTCGAGGTAATACCAGTCCTGATGCGGAAACGTTGCGGTGTTGAGATCGAACAGCATCGATTGCATCAGACGGTGCTCCGCGGCGCCCGTCAGCTCGGCGAGCGCACTCCGCATCTGCGGCGCGCAGACCACATAGCGGACCGCTTCGGAAAACGCGGGGTGATCCGGATAATCGTGAACGTCGAGAAAGGAATCGATGGCATATCCGCTCGCCGAAATCCGGTTCCTAGCCCAACGATGCGTGGATTGCCGAAAAAAATGCGCTTTGGAGGGCAGGATATCGGCGCGATAGGCAGAAAGGACGCGGTCGATGAGTGCATCGGGCACGAGCTTCTTGAAGACACAATAACCTTCGCTGAGATAGTGCTCGCGCTCGGCCACGTTCCGCTGCTCACGCTGAGCGGCCCCGGCCACGTCAATACGCTCCGCTCTTCTTGAGCACGGCGCCTGGCGTACGCAGGAGAATCGCGCAGTCGTACATCAGAGACCAGTTCTTGACGTACCAGACGTCGAGAAAGACGCGGTGGGAGTAATCGAGATCGTTGCGGCCGCTCACTTGCCAGAGACCAGAAATGCCGGGCTTCACCTGAAGATAATAATCCGCTTCGAGGCCGTAATGGGCAAGCTCGTCGCTCATCACGGGTCGCGGACCCACGAGGCTCATCTGGCCTTTGAGCACGTTGAAGAGCTGCGGCAACTCATCCAAGCTGGTGCGGCGAAGGAAACTACCCAGTGGCGTAATGCGGGGATCGGCCTTCAGCTTCCGGCGGCTCATCCAATGCGCCTTCAAGTCGGGATCGCGCTCCAAGAGCTCGGAGAGCTTTTCGCTCGCGTCGGGCACCATGGTGCGGAACTTGTAGCAGCGGAAGACCTTGCCGTTCCTGCCGATGCGCTCATGCGCATAGAGTAGTGGCCGGCCGCTCTTCAAGACGAGGAGTGCGATGGCGCCGATCACGGGCGCAAGCAGCACCAGGAGCGCGGCGCTGCCGGCGTAATCCAGCGCCGATTTGACGATCCTCGAGCCGCGCGAGGCGAGCTTGTTGCGGATGCGCACGAGCAGGAGCTCGCGCGCGAGCAGATGATTGACGGCAAGCCCGTAGAGCTGCGGCCCATAAACCGGCGCGACCATGTCGACGGCATTATCGCGCAAGACCAGGAGCTCGATCAGCTCGCGTGCCCGCGCCGCTTCATGGGCTTCGAGCGCGATCACGACGTGGGGACCATCGGGCGAGCGCAAGAGCCCGAGCAGATTGTCGTTAAGCTGCGCGACGCGGCACGGCTTGCCCGCATAGGCTACCGACGAGGGGTGCACCGGTGTTGTTGCCGCGAAAAGCTGCACGTCGAAGCCGAGCATCGGCTCCGCGGCCATCGCCATCGCGGCATCGCGCGCGCAATCTCCGGTACCGATGATCACCGTCGGAATCTGCCATAGCCCGGTTGCCCGAAGGACGTAGCGAAGCAGAATGCGGGCGAACGGACGAACGATCGCCAAGCTCGTCCACGCGAGCAGGGCGGGGTAAAGCCCCGTGCCATCGGAGATGGTCAATCGCACCATCGCGTCCAACGCCGCCGCGAAGCCGATCACCGGCCAGAAGATGCTCAAGTCGTCCCAGGACGGCTGACGTTGCGTGTACTGACCTTTCAAATGCAGGAACAGCATCGATGAGACCGCAAGGAGGCCCGAGAACGCGAAGCCCTCGTCCATCGCACCCGCGCCGAAGAGAAGCGCGAGCGAAAACAGCACCAGGTCGAGATACGCGTAAGCGTATTTCCAGATCGTCCGACGGAACTTGGAGATGCGAAGCGGGTCAAGCTCAGGCGATCCGGCCTGGCGCATGCTCTCGAGCGAAACCGTGCTGCTCATGACCCCCACCCCACCCGAAACCGCGACCGTTCGGCCAGGCTCCGACGATTTTTGTGCCTCGCTCTTCGATCGCGGCCTCGGCTTCAGGACCTCGTCCGAAAGCCCAATTCTCTTGACGCCACAAGGCACTTATGGCTGCATGACGCGGGCTCATCCGAGATGGGCTTTGATCCGCGCCGTAGGGCAGCGGCGGGATTGTGTGGGAATATTCGAAGACGGGCAACGTCCTTCGTTGCGGGGAAGCGCAAAGGACGAAAACCCGTCGCTAAAGAGACACAGTAGCACTGTTTGAAAAGTGCCGGTCCTGCCCGATGCGACCGAACAAGGTCGCGCGTGGGGTCAGTATGACATTTCGACATGCGTTTGGACGCAAACACAACCGGCTTGCCACGCTCTTCGTGGCGGCGTGCGCCGCGTTGCTTTTAGGCGAGCCCACAGCCGCGCAAGTGCCTCAGAACCTGCAAAACGATCCGTTGGCGCAGGAAGTCTTGCGCCAACTCCAGCAGCAGCGCACGGGTGCGGTTCCCGACGTGACGCAGATTCAGCCGAACACCGAAATCCGCAACCCGCCGCTGTACCGGCCCGACCTTTCGCCGGCACAGATCACGCCCCCGAACCCGCAAGCCCAGCAAGGCCAGCAACTCCCGCAAGCCGCGCCCGCTCCGCTTTCGGGACTCGAGCGCGTCATCGCCGATCGCATCGGCCAAGTGGTGCGCCAGTTCGGCTATGACGTGTTCGGCCGCGCGGGCACGGTCGTCGTGCATCAGAGCGGCGCATTACAGGACAATTACGTCCTCGGCCAAGGCGACGAGATCGTTGTCACGCTGCGCGGCCAGCAGAACATCGTCTATCGCACGCGGGTCGACCGCGACGGACGGGTCGTGTTGCAGGGTCTGCCACCCTTGTCCGCGGCCGGCCGGCGTTTCGGCGATTTTCGCGCCGACCTCGAGGGCGCTGTCGCCCGCGCCTATACCGGTACCGACGTCTTCGTCTCCATCGGCGAAGTGAGACAGATTTCGGTGCGCGTCGTCGGCGAGGTGAACGCGCCGGGCGCCTACAGCCTCACCGCGCTGTCGACCGCACTCGATGCGTTGAGCCTCGCGGGCGGAATCAAGAACAGCGGCTCCTTGCGCAACGTCCAGATCATCCGCGGTGGGCGCCCGGCCCCGCTCGATCTCTACAATCTCTTGGCGACGCCGGCGGCGAACCCCGACGTCAGCCTGACCGAAGGGGATCAGATCGTCGTTCCCTTGGAAGGACCCGCTGTCACCATTGTCGGCCAGGTGAAGCGACCGGCGATTTACGAGCTGCCCGTGGGCGAGACGCGGATATCGGTCCCCGATCTTGTCGCGATGGCGGGGGGCCTCGAGATTCGCGGCACCTATCGCTATTCCGTCCTGCGTACGCGCGATGACGGCCGGCGCGAATTCGTCGAGGTGCCTGCGAGCGCGACTGTTTCGGTGCAAGACGGCGAAGTGCTGTTCGTCAATCCCGCCGTCGACGTCTCGCTCGCACAAGTCCAGCTGATGGGAACCGTCAAGCTGCAGGGATATTATTCGCTCACAGATACGCCGACCTTGAAGGCGCTCTTGAGGTCGGCCGAGCTGTTCTCGCCCGGCCCAGGCACGCCGCTTTCGTACATGCTGCTCGCGGCCGTGATACGCCTCGACGCCAACGCGCTTCAGCGGGTCGTCATCCCCTTCTCGCCGGTCGATGTCATCTCGGGCAAGGCGGACCTTCCGCTTCAGTCTAACGACATCGTGTACATCTTGAATTACCGCGAGATGCGCTACGTCGCCCAAGCTGCTGCCGTGACGCAGGAGACTCCGGCGCGGCGTATCGTCGAGGAATCCGCGACGGCTGCGGGCAATGGAACGAATCTCGGCCCCGTACCCGGCGCGAACGGGGCGAACATCGCCAACGGTGCCAATGGGACGACGATCGTGTCGCCGGGCACACCGCAGCTTCCTCCCGCCAATCCTTCGACCACCTTCGGCTCAGGGAATCCGACGCTTCCCGTGATTCTCCCCACTCAACCGCAAGCGCAGGCCGGCCCCGTGACGATTGGAGGCCAGCCGATCAATCCGACCCAGAATCAAAACCAGGCCCCGCAGAACGCTCTGGCGCAGCCCTTCCCTGTCGACACTTTTGTGGGGCTCTTGGACGACGAGAAGCAACTCGTCTCCACGGCGCTAGGACATTATTACGTCTCGGTCTTAGGCGCGGTGAACAATCCCGGCGCCTATCTTGCCGCCCCCGGAACGACGCTCGATAAGGTGGTGCAAGCCGCGGGTGGCGTGACGCCGCGGATCGATCTGAACGCCTTCGAGATCACATCCGCCGATATCGATAACGGAACGGGCGTCTCGCGCACCATCCGTCAAGTCTACAAGCTCGGCTTGAATCAGTTCACGCAGGTCTCTCTGCGGCCCTATGACCGCATCCGCTTCAACGAGGTCTATTCCGACCGCGATGACGGCGAGGTCTCGATCCTGGGCGAGATCCGTTTCCCGGGAAATTACGAGATCCTGCGCGGCGAGCGGCTCTCTTCCGTGCTCAACCGCGCCGGCGGCCTCACCGATGCATCCTATCCTTACGGGGCCGTTTTCCTTCGCCGCTCGGTCGCCGCCCAAGAGCGCGAAGTCCTCCAGCATCAGGCGGATCAGATCGAGAGCCAACTGATCGCGCTTGTTGGAACCCTCACCACCAAGGAGCAAGTGAGCGAACCCGAGCTTCAATATGTGCAACGGCTGACCGACAGGCTCCGGCAGGCCGAGGGGCCGGGTGGGCGCATCGCCGTGCAGATCGATCCGGCGCGGCTCGCCGCAAACCCGGAGCTCGACATCGTGCTCGAGCCGGGCGACCGTCTTTTCATTCCGCGCCGGCCGAGCTCGGTGATCGTCGCGGGCGAGGTGATGTCGCCTTCGGGCATCCAGTATCGCAGCGGGTTGAAAGTGAAGGATTACCTCGCGCTCGCCGGTGGCACCACGCAGATCGCCGACGACGACCATATCTTCATCATCCAGCCCGACGGCTCGGCCGTGCGCGTGGGCGGCGGCTCGATCTTCTCCTATAGCGCCGAAGCCGAGCTCGTTCCGGGCTCGGTCATCGTGGTCCCGCGCGAGCTGCGGCCGCCGAATTTGGGCGAGATATTCACGAATATCGTTCAGGTAACGAGTCAGCTCGCGATCACAGCCGCATCGCTTGCGGTCATCAGCAGGTAGTTATTCGGCCGGGAGCGCGACTGGCGCGGGGGACGCGCTCGGCACGCGAGCCCGCGCCGCCACGTCCCGCTCCTGAATGGATCCAGCCGCGTGACAAAAGGCGAGCATGAGCCACATCGCGGGATCGGCGAAGGTGTCCAGATTCATCCAACTGATCACAAGCGCCGTTCCAGCGGCTATCCGGAAAGCGCCGAAATACCGGTCGCCACGGTCGGCATAGGAAAAATTTCGGAAGAAGAAAAGGAGGAACAATCCGGTTCCGACCAGGCCCGTTTCCGCCAATAGACGCAGCAGAAAATTCTTGGCGTTCGCTCTCTCTGGTGCGTTGGGGTCGAGCCAAGCCCCTCCCTCGCCCGTTGGACTGAGCACGACGCTGTCCAAGGCCCAGTCCGGGAAATAGCGGCCGAAATTCCGGTAGGCGTTTCCGAACGAAACGCCGAATAAAGGATGATCGAACCACATGGCCGCAGCGGAGTCGGAGGCCGCGACTCTGCCCGATATGCTAAGGACGTTGCTCAATACCACCGCCTGGTCGGGATCGGCGAGATCGGGGGGCGACAAATCCGCGAGCGTCGGGATGACATTGGCGACGTAGCTCGTACCGGCGCCAACCCGCGTGTCGGCGATGAGCGACATTCCTGCCGCGCCGAGCCCGAGAACGGCGACGAGTCCGATTGCAGCAACGATCCGCCCGCGCCAGAGCGCGCGTAGGCTGCTGACGGCGAGAATGAGGATCGCGCTCAAGAGACCAAAGCGCGATCCCGCGCTCAGAAGGCCGACAAGCGCGAAAAGAAACCCG
>DASQHF010000058.1:0-3034 GCA_035632215.1 Micropepsaceae bacterium
ACGCTCGCCCATTGCGAGATGGAGGCAGCATTCGTCGCCGATTGCGACTGAAGCTTCGCCATCGCCGCGATCAGCTTCACATCGCCCGCGCAATAACCGATGCGCCAGCCCGTCATGGCATAGGCCTTGGACACGCCGTTCATGGTCAGCGTGCGGTCGTACAGCCCGGGCTCGACCTCGCAAATGGTGCGGAACTTGAAGCCGCCATAGACGAGATGCTCGTACATATCGTCGGTCAACACCCAAACCTGCTGATGGCGCATCAGCACGTCGGTCAACGCTTTCAGCTGCTCCTGGCTGTAGCAGGCGCCGGTGGGATTGGACGGTTGGTTGAAGATGATCCATTTCGTCTTCTTGGTGATGGCGCGCTCGAGTGCTTCAGGGGTCAAACGGAATCCGTCCTCGAGCCGCGTCTCGACAAGCACGGGCTTGGCGCCGCACAGCATCACGATGTCCGGATAGCTGACCCAGAAGGGCGCTGGGATGATGACCTCGTCGCCCTCGTTCAACGTCGCCATCATCGCGTTGAAGATGACGCTCTTTCCCCCTGGCGCGACGAAGCACTGGGCCGGCGTATAATCGAGCCCGTTCTCGCGCTTGAACTTCTTGGCGATCGCGGCACGGAGCTCTGGGATGCCCTCGACGTTGGTGTATTTGGTCTCGCCGCGCTTAATGGCGGCGATTGCCGCATCCTTGATGTTGTCAGGGGTGTCGAAGTCGGGCTCGCCCGCGGCAAGGCCAATCACGTCCCGCCCGGCCGCTTTCAACTCCCGCGCCTTTTGCGTGATCGCGATCGTGGGCGAGGGCTGGATGCGGTTGAGCGCATTGGCAAGAAAGCCGGGGGGCACGGCCATGGGCGACTCCGGGCAGAAAACGGGCGGGAGACCTAGCAATGGGGGGAAGCTGGCGCAAGCGCGCTCGATGTTCCATCAACACCGCTAACCTGCTGGAAAGCATTGCCAAGGAAAATCCACCGGATAAGGCGGAACAGGCGATGACGGCTATGTTCAGACGAGGATTTACAGCGGCGCTCCTTTTGAGCGCGCTCGCCGCCTGTTCGGGCCATCCCGCTCTGCCCACCGGCCGCTGGCAGGGCGTCTACGAAGACGGAAACTTGATCGTCGCGGCCCGGCTCGAGATCGACAAGAACGGCCATGTCCGCGTCTCCGCTCCCAACGCCATCGGAGATTTCGCGGGGATGTCGGACAATGACCGCGCCCGGTTTCGTGCTGGGCTCGTCTCTCGTCTGGCAAATTCCTGGGCCGTCGTGGGTAACGTTCCGCTCGACTTTGACGGCAAAGCCTTCCGTAAGCCGGGTGGCGTTGCGCCGCAGCTCGAATGGGACGCAAATGCGCACCGGATGACCATGATCTACTATTCGGGCAACCGCGCCAGCGTTCGCGTTCCCTTGCAGGCGGTCGAAGATTTCGATTCGTGATCTACCACTTCGCAAAGGCGAAGTATCCCGCCAGCACGAGACAGAAGAAGGCCGCCGCGTGATTCCAGCGGATCGCTTCGTTCAGATAGAGCACCGAGAAGAAGCCGAAAACGATAAGAGTGATGATCTCCTGCATCGTTTTGAGCTGCGCAGCCGAATAGACCTCATGGCCGATCCGGTTCGCCGGCACCGCGAAGCAGTACTCGACGAAGGCGATACCCCAGCTCGCCAGGATTACAATCCACAGAGGACGGTCGGGGAACTTGAGCTGGCCGTACCAGGCAAAGGTCATGAAAACGTTAGAGATCGAGAGGAAGACGAGAGGCACTAAAGCCGGCCAAGTCATGGGAATCCCTTGGAATAGGCGAACATCGAGAATCGTCTCATTTTAGCGTGGTCGAGGCGGGGTCTCCCGCGTTCCGTCTCCTTGGTGCTATTATTTGTGCAAAGTGCGTCGCCGCCTCGGCTCCAAAGCTCGCTGGCGACCTTAAGCAGGATAAGTGGAGGTCAAGAAAATGCGCGCGATCGGATACATCTCGGCCTTATGTCTCGCAGGCCTGCTGGCATCCGCGAACCAGGCCCGTGCCGTCGTCATCGTCGTCGGCGGCGGCGCGGCGAGCGAGTGCTACGCGACGGCGGAATACGGCGATCCCAGCAAGGCTTTCGACATCTGTACGCGGGCGCTGTCGGATCAGAACTTAACGGTTCGGGACCGCGCGGCGACCTATGTCAACCGCAGCGTCGTGCGCCTGCGCGTGCGCGACTATTCGGGCGCTTTGGCCGATGTCGATCTCTGCCTCGCACGGCAACCGAGCATCAGCGAAGCTTATGTCAATCGCGGCGCGGCGCTCTTGAATCTCGACCGCCCGCGCGAGGCGGTGCGCGATCTCGACAAGGCGATCATGATGGGTCTCGATAAGATCCACTTGGCCTATTACAACCGCGGCTTGGCGAAGGAGCGCCTGAACGATGCGCGTGGCGCCTACGCCGATTACAAGAAGGCGCTCGAGATCAATCCGCAGTTCGATCTCGCGGCCCAGGAGCTGAAACGCTTCACGGTCACCGGCCAACCCACCCGCAGCTGAAAATTGGGGTCAGACACCAGCCCCTCTGGCGGTGCATTCAAATTCGCCGCTGGTGGGGGTGGTGTCTGACCCCATCTTCTTCACCGCCATCGCGAAACCTTCTACCGCCGCGCCGTCTTCGTAGCGCAGCACGCCAGGTTTGATGGCCACGAACGGAAGCCCAGCGCGCGCTGCCTCCTCGCGCAAGTACCGTTCGCTGTGGCGGAAGCGGTTCGCCGGCGTCTGCTCCCAACCCTCGCCCTCCTTTGCCTCGCAGGCAAAGACATAGAACCCGCTCGGCTCCAACCGATGGGCGACACCCCTAAAGGTTGGAGCGAGATCGCCGAGATAGATCATCGTATCGGCGCTCAACATGAGATCGTAGCTCGGTCCCTCTTCCATTAGCACGGTCTCGAGATCGCCCAAGATCAGAGCGTCGTAAATCCCGCGGGCGCGCGCCGCCTCGATCATCTTGGGCGCGACATCGAGCCCATCGAGCCGCCCGCCTGCCGCATAGTCCTTGAACACGGTG
>DASQHF010000059.1:0-34395 GCA_035632215.1 Micropepsaceae bacterium
TTTCCGCCGTGAAAGGGGGAAGAGGAGGGCGAGACATGGCCGCTTTTCGCATTCGGCCCGCCGCGCGACAAGAGGCGTCCTAATTCGGCTTTACGCGTGCCGCCAGCCTATCCGAGTACCAGGTGAGCAACGGGATCATGATCCCGGGGAGGCGATTCATCAGCGTGATTGTCGCCCCCGGCGTGATCGCGAACTTTCTCCGCGCGATGCCGTCCACGATGCAGTCCGCGACCGCGGTCGCGCTCCATGTCTTCACCACGCCGGTGATCAGCTTGGTCTCTTCGGGCTTGGTCTTGTTTTCTTCCGCCAGCATCGGCGTGTCCGTGTCGGGCGGATAGACGATCGACACGCCGACATTGTCGCGCTTGAGCTCGGCACGCAGACATTCGGCGAGGCCCTTGAGCGCGAATTTGGTCGGGCTGTAGGTCGTGTATCCGAAGATGCCCATCAGCCCGGCGCCCGACGAGATCAGCACGATCCGGCCACTTTTCCGCGCCCGCATCGAGGGAAGCGCAGCGCGCACGACATGGAGCGAGCCGAAATAATTCACTGCCATCGAGCGCTCGAACGCCTCCAAAGGCAGATCGGCGAAGTGACCTGGAACGGCGATGCCGGCGCTCGTGATGAGGAGGTCGGGGACGCCGAGCTCCGCGATCGCGGACTCGACCGCGCCTTGGGTTTCACTCGATTGGGAAACGTCGGCACGCCGGACGATGGCGCGCTGCGAGGACGACGAGAAGTATTGCGCGACATCCGCGGCGGTTTCTTTAAGGCGGCCTTCGCGCCGCGCGATCAGCGAGAGGCTGTAGCCTTTGGCGGCGAGCTTGCGGGCGAGCTCTTGGCCGATGCCGCTCGAGCCGCCGGTGATGATCGCATGAGGCGTTGCCATACAGCGCCTGGACGAGAAGGTTCAGATCTTGGTGCGGATCGAGAGTGATATCCAATCCAGGTGATTGTTGTATTTGCCCTGGAGATAGATGGCGGCCCCGGTGAACGGGAATGGATTGGCGATCCGGTTGACGCTTTCGTTCATCGTCGCGTGGGCGGCGAAATAGTGCGCATAGCCCAAATCGACGCCCACCGAGTCCGAGATCTGGTAGCCGACGCCCCCGGCGGCGATGAAACGGTCCTTGTCGGGAACGCCGACATCGCGGAAGCCGTCGCGCACTGGCGTCTCGTCCCAGCCACCGCCCGCGCGCAAGGTCCAGGAATTGTCCAAGCGATAGACGCCGCCAACCGAGATCATCCAGCTGTTCTGATACTCCTCGTCGAAAGTGGAGGGGGGATTGGCGCTGATCACGGTGACACTCTTCAAGACATTCCACTGGGTCCACTGAACGTCGGAGGAAATGCTGAGCTCCGGAGTGATCTGCTGCGTGATGCTGCCGGTGATCGATCCCGGCGTGGCCAGATCCGTGTGGGCCGGCCCGCTGATGAGGCCAAGCAATGGGCTCGTCGCGGGGGTGAAGCCCAATTCTCCGCTAATCCGATGATCGACGCGCGAACGGTAAGTGAGCCCCAGCCGCGTGCCGTCAATGGGCTCGGGCAGCATCCCGAGATTGAAGCCCCAGCCCCAGCCGTCGGCTTTGAAGCCATATGCCCCGTCGGGCGTGCCTGGGCCGAAAAGCATGAACTGCGGTATCTGGGCCGCGAGTTCTCCCTTCAAATATTGCGCCGAGAATCCGGCGGCGACGGCGAAGTGGTCGGTGATCTTGTAAGAAAGGTTCGGGTTAATGTCGGCGGTCAGAACACTTGTCTTGGTGTTCACATAGCGGCCAGACCAATTCTCGGCGTAGTCGAGGGTGTTGCCGAAGGGAACGGTGATCGCGATTCCGAACTTGAAGCGATCGTTGATGTCGAACGTCCCGTAGACATGCGGAATGAGCGCGATCTGGCCGTCTTGGCGGCTATTGTCGCCGCTGACCGGAACCGAACCGGGCTGGATGCTCGAACTGCCCGAGAAATGAATGCTGGGAAGGACAACCGTGCCGCCGACCTGGGTCTGCGAACCTTCGAGGAAGCTCATCCCTGCGGGATTGTTGAACACCGTGGATGGTTCATCGGCGCGGGAGGCGTTGCCCGCAAACGCGGTCGCGAGCGACTCGGCGCTGTTCTCCCGGATCATGAAGCCTGACGCGGCGGCGTTGTTCGCCTGGGCAAGCACAGCGAAGCCGGCGATGACCGCCAAGGATCTCGAAATGCGAATCATCCGTTCGTCCCCCAAATGCGAGCGAGCAGACCTCGAGACTCACGCTCCGCCCTCGGGGGAGAAAGCTAAACTGAACTTAGTTAATAAAGGAATACGGCGTAGGGACGGCCCCTTACACAAGGCTTCGGTAGTCTTGTGGAAAGGCTTAACGCCACCTCAACGGGAGCGGGTGATAGGGGCGGGGTGCACCCTAATTGTTAAGAGTGCCTGCCGTAGCTTCCCGCCTATCGCCGCCAAGTTTCGAGACGGGCGAAGGGGGAATGGTGATGTCGGCAGAGAGATTCCTGCGCATGCTCGATTGGTTCGTGCCGCCGCAGGCGCGCACCGACGAAGCGACACTGGGGCGGGCGCGGATATTTGCCTTCAGCCATTTGTTCGGGCCGTTCCTGGGCCACGCGATCAGTATCTACCTCTATTTCGCCGCGCATCAGCGCAACGTTCCGGTCTGGGTGATCATCAGCTGCATCACCGCATTCTGGGCGCTGCCCTTCGCGCTCAAGCTCACCGGCAAGCTGCCGCTCTTGGCCTTGCTCTCGGTCGTGAACCTCACCTTCGTCACTCTTTACGGGTCTTATTATTACGGGGGCGTCAGCTCGCCCTTCCTCCCCTGGCTCCTGACGGCGCTGCTGTTGGGCTTCTTCTATCTCGGCGAGCGTCCGCTGCTGGTCTTGAGCGTTTTCGGGCTCAATATCGCCGGCTTCTATACCGCCTATGCCGTCACCGGGTCGTTCCCGGAATACATCTCGCTCAAGGAGCTCTCGGGCGTCGGCATCGTGTCGGTCATTTCGGCCACGATCTACGTCTCGATGATGGCCATCTACTACGCCAACGTCGTCACCTCGCAATCCTTGCTCGTGCGCGAGGCCGAGCGGCATCGGGCGACGGCCGCGCGCATGCGCAAGGCCATGGAGGACGCCGAGCGCGCCAACCAGGCGAAGTCCGTGTTTCTCGCCAAGATGAGTCATCAGCTGCGCACGCCCTTGAATGCGGTCATCGGCTACAGCGAGATGCTGCTCGAGGACGCCGAGATCAAGCACGACAACAGCCAGATCGAGGATTTGAGGCGCATCAACAGCGCCGGCAAGCACCTCCTGTCGCTCGTCACCTCAGTGCTCGATCTCTCCAAGATCGAAGCCGACAAGACCGAGCTCTCCGTGGAGCCCTTCGACGTCTCGAGTTTCCTCGAGGACGTGATCTCCACGAGCCGCAGCCTCATCATCGCGAACCGCAACGAATTCGTGGTCGAGCGCTCGTCGGACCTCGGGATCATGATCTCGGACGCGACCAAGCTTCGCCAGAGCGTGCTCAATCTGTTGAGCAACGCCGGCAAGTTCACCAAGGACGGCCGCGTTACCTTGAGCATCGCGCGCGAGAAGCGCTCCGCGGGCGACTGGATTCGCATCAGCGTCGAGGATACCGGCATCGGCATCACGCCCGACAATGTCCGCAAGCTGTTCCAGGATTTCAATCAGGCAGAGGCTTCGACCGCGAGCAAATATGGCGGCACGGGCCTTGGCCTCGCCTTGAGCCAGACGCTCTGCAAGATCATGGGCGGCGGCATCACGGTGGAAAGCACCTACGGCCGTGGCTCGAAATTTATCATTCGCGTCCCGGCCTATATCGACGACGGACATCAGGCAAACGGTCAAGCCTCGCCCGAGCCCGGTCAGGCGGCCGAAGGGTTGCGCCATGCGGGATGATTCGCCGGCACATGCGCGCGAGGTCCTGATCGTCGACGAGGACCGCGATTTTGCCAAGGCGGTCGCCGATCGCCTGCTGGCCCAGGGCTATCAAGCCGCGATTGCGCATCCCGACGAGATGCTCGCTCAGCTCACTCGCTTCCGTGCGCCGATCGTGCTCTGCGACATCGAGGGCTTCCAGGCCGCAGGCGCCAACCTTCCCGGGCAGCTGATGGCAGTACGTCCCGATATCGTCTGCGTGGTCATGGCGAACCGGGCGGATCACCGCCGCACGCCACGGCTGAACGGCGGGCCATCGGACTTCATCGACAAGTCGCGCGGGCTGGACGAGGTCGTGAACATCGTCGACAACTGCTTTCACAAGCGCGAGCTCTATGCCTCGGCCGTCGAAGGGGACGAGGCGCTCAGGAACGCGAAGGAAGCGGCGGATCAGGCGAACCGCACTCGCGTCGAATTTCTCGCGAAAGTCAGCCACGAACTAAGGACGCCGTTGAACGCCATCATCGGCTTCTCCGAATTGATGATGCGCGATGTGCTGGGGCCGCTCGGGAACGAGCAATACCGCAATTACGTCGAGGACATCCACGCGAGCGGGCGCCACCTATTGGACATCATCAACGACATTCTCGACTTCGCCAAAGCGGAAGCCGGCAAGCTCCTGCTGCTCGAGAGCGACGTCAATGTCCATCAGGTCGTCGTTGGCCTCGAGCGTCTGATCGGGCCAAGAGCCCGAGACGCCGGACTGGTGTTGACGAATTGTGTGCCTGCGGATCTGCCGAGGCTTAATTGCGACGAGCGGAAGCTAAAGCAGATGCTGCTCAATCTGCTCATCAACGCCGTTAAGTTCACGCCTGGCGGCGGCACGATCGCCATCGAAGGCTATCTGACCGCCGAGGGCATGGTGCTGGGCGTCCGCGACACCGGTGTCGGCATCGCGAAGGCCGATCTGGACCGCGTGCTCCAGCCCTTCGTCCAGGTCGAGAACCCCTTGAACCGGCACCAGGAAGGGACAGGCCTCGGGCTCGCGCTCGTGAAAGCGATGATCGAGCTGCACGACGGCCGCATTCATCTGACAAGCGACGTCGGCAGCGGCACGTTCGTGCAGCTGATCTTCCCGTTGGAGCGCGCGATCATGCGGGCGGGCGATGTGCCGGCGCGAAATCCGAAAAGACTCGTGCATTAGGTGAAAGCCATGGACCGGGCAAACGCAATTCATCCCACCCGATCGCTGTCGCCGGCGATGATCTATCCGATGCTCGATTGGTTCATTCCCGCACGCTTGAAGGAGAACAACGAGCTCAAGCAGCGCGCGCGCATGTTCCTGATCAGTCACCTGATAGGACCGTTCCTCGGCCACACGATCACGGTTTATCTCTTCATTCTGGATCCGATGCCCGACTATGCGCTGTGGGTGCTGGCAAGCCAGATCACCGTCTTCTGGGCGTTTCCTTTCCTCTTGAAATGGACCGGCTGGTACAACGCGCTCGCGATTCTGTCGGTGCAGAATCTCATTCTCGCGATTCTATGGGGCTGTTACCACTACGGCGGCTTGAGCTCGCCGTTCCTGCCCTGGCTTCTGACCGTGCCGCTGCTCGCCTTCTTCTATCTGGGCTCCGGCGCGAGGCAGCGATTTCTCGTGCTCTCTCTGATCGCGCTCAATTTCGCGGGCTTCTACGCCGCCTATGCCGAGAGCTCGTTCCCGGAGCACATTCCGCTCTCCTCCCTTTCGGGAATCGGCATCATCTCGACGCTCGCCGCGGCCGTCTACGTCTCGATCATGGCGCTCTATTACGGCAACATCGTCGCGTCGCAATCCGAGCTCGAGCGCGAAGTAAGGCGGCATCTTGCCACTGCACGCCAGCTGCAAGAGGCCAAAGCCGAAGCCGAGCGCGCCAACAAGGCCAAATCGGAATTCCTCGCCAACATGAGCCATGAGCTGCGCACGCCGTTGAACGCCGTGATCGGCTACAGCGAAATGCTGCTCGAAGACGCACAGGCCGATGGCCGCGAAGAACAGACGGCCGATCTGAAGCGCATCCACGGCGCCGGCAAGCACCTCTTAACGCTCGTCAGCGACGTCCTCGATCTATCCAAGCTCGAAGCGGGCAAGATGGAGGTTTATCCCGAGCGCTTCAGTCTCGGGCAAATCATCGATGAAGCCGTCGCCAAGACGAAGGATGGGATCGCCGCCAATGGAAACAAGCTGGTGGTCGATTGCAGCGACCGGGACGCCGTGATCGAGACCGACATGGCCAAGCTGCGCCAGGCGATTCACAACGTGCTCGACAATGCCGGCAAGTTCACGCGCAACGGGACCGTCACCCTCATCGGGCGCGTCAAGGGCGAGAAACTCGAGCTCACCGTACGCGACACCGGCCTTGGGATCAGCAAGGAAAATCTGTCCAATCTGTTCCAGAATTTCGGCGAATCCGAAGGCGCGACCTCGAGCAAATATGGCGGCACGGGCCTCGGTCTCGCGCTCAGTCAGAAGCTGTGCCGGCTGATGAACGGCGAGATCTTGGTCGCGAGCGAGGTTGGCGTAGGTTCCTCCTTCACGATCCGCGTTCCGCTGCTCTACCGCAAAGCCAAAGAGAGCGAGCCGGCCCCACTTACGGCCGAAAACGCCTCCACGTCCCTTGCAGGAGCCGCGGCGTGACCAAGATTCTGCTCGTCGAAGACAACGAGATGAACCGCGACATGCTGGGGCGGCGTCTGACGCGGCACGGTTTCACCGTTTGCTTCGCCGTCGATGGGCCATCTGGGGTGCGCATGGCCAATGACGAAGCGCCCGATCTCATCCTCATGGATGTGGCGTTGGGCTATATGGACGGCTGGGAGGCAACGCGCCTCATCAAGGCCAATCCGGCAACGCGTCGCATCCCGATCATTGCGCTCACCGCCCACGCGCTTGCCAGCGATCGCGATACGTCGGTGAAAGTGGGCTGCGCCGATTTCGACACGAAACCCGTCGACCTGCCACGGCTCTTGGGCAAGATCCGGGGCTGTCTCGACGGCTCGATACCCCGGATGTCGGCGGTCTAAGTCCTCGCGATCCCCTCACGACGACGTGGCGCGTGTGAGCGCGCGGGCTCAGGGCCACCGGCTTCGTTCGCCTGATCCATGTGCTCCCGGTGCGCCTCTGATATGGTTGTCCTATGGCACCTGAGGACGATAAGCCGAAGCTCCCCACGCAAGCCGTACTTGTTCCGTTGTTAATCTCGACGGCAGGAGTCCTTTTGGGCTTTGCGGCTTACATGCTGGGCGAGGATCGCTTGGGCATTTGGTTCTATCCGGCAATCGCAGTCGCAGTCGTGGTTTGGCTGCATGGCCAAACAAGGCTCGTGCTGACGGTTACCCGTTTTGCCCGCGAGCAAAGAGAGAAGCAGGAATCGGACAGCGGCTGATCTTAGGCCGCTTCGGCGGCTTTCAGCCCGTTCAAAAGCTCACGCAGCGCCTTCAAGTCCACCGGCTTGCCGAGGTCATCTGCCACTTTCAATCCGCGCGCATCCGCGAGCCGCGCTGCCGCCTTGCGCAGCCAGCCGTCCTGCCCGCTGATGATCACCAGCTGGCCGGCGAAATCGCATTCCTTGAGCATCGAGAGAACGCCGATGCCGTCTTCCTGCGGCATGCAGAGATCGAGCGTGAGGACCGAGGGTCGCCATGCGATCAGCACGTCTTTGAGCTGGTCCAGGTCGCCGATCGTCTTGGCGTCATAGCCGCATTTGGCCGCGATGCGCGCGATCAGCTCCGCCGAATCGGGATTGTCATCGACGGCGAGGAGTCTCGCTTTGATGCCGTTGGATGTCACGCACTTCTCCGTGCTTGTTCGGGTTCGGATTGGGCTTCGGCCTGCGCAGCTTCGGTGACGAGCATCCGGTACGCCTGGTAGCTCCCCTGTGCTGCCATGAGCGCGACCTTCAAGCGCGCGATAAGAGCATCGATATTTTCTTTGGTGTGCTTGGCCATGACCTGGAGGCGGAAGCGGGCGCTCCCTTTGGCGACGGCCGGGAACTCGACAAGATTGGCAACAACGCCGAGCTCGGGCAGCCGCTGGCTAACCATCCGGGCGAGCGCCTCGTCGCCGACCTTGGCCGACACGATGGCGGAAGGATTGCCGATCACTTCCAAGCCCATTTTTTGCAGCTCGTTCCTCAAGTGCAGAACATTCTTCATCAAGCTCGCGCGCAGATTGCGTCCTTCCTCGGACTGCACGATTTCGAACGCTTTCAGGACGATCGCCGACTGCACCGGCGAGAGCGCGTTCGAGAACGTGCCGGAACTGCCGAAATATCGGAGATATTCCCTTACGGCCGGTGAATTCACGCAGACAAATCCGCCGTTCGAGGCGAAGGTCTTCGAGAAGCTCCCCATCACGATGTCGACTTTGCCGAGCATCTGCTGGAGCCCGATGTGACCAGTGCCGTCCTCGCCGATATTGCCTAAGTCATGCGCGACGTCGACCATCAGCTTGGCGTTGAATTCGCGACAGAGCTCCTGCATCGCGGCGATGTCGGGCGTGTCCGAATCCATCGAGAACAGGCCCTCGGTGATGACGAGGATACCGCTGTTCTTGTCCCGCGTGCGGATGCGGTTCAAGTGCCGGCGCACGGAGACGAGATTGAGATGTCCGTGCAGATGGATGTTCCGCGTGGCCGCGATCGCGCCGTCCTGCAAGCAGTTGTGCGCAAGACCGTCCATGACAACGTGATCCTCGGCGCGAATGAGCCCGCGGATCACGCCATACCCTGCGGCCCAGCCCGTCGGATAGAGCACGGTGTGCTCCATGTTCAGGAACGTCGAGATCGTGCGTTGCAGCTCGAGCGAATAACGCGTGTTGCCGAGGAACGCGGCCGAACCCGCGCTGTGCACGCCATATTCCTCGACCGCTTCCTTCGCCGCCTGCTTGATCGCGGGATGGGAGGAGAGGCTCAAATAGTCCTGAGAGGCGAAGTTGACGCCCTCGAAACGGCGACCGGCATCATCCTTGGCGGCGCACATGTTGAGCGGCGCTTTTTCGGTGGACTTCGAGTAGGGCCAGAATCCCTGCTGCCGCCTCGCGTCCTGCCAACGATAGAAGCCCTCGACTCGCTCGAACAGGTCTGTTCCCCGCGGGTCGCGGAACTCGCGCAGACTGCCCGTAAGCGTCTCCAGCGGAATCGCCTTAAGGTCTTCCATGATGGCCTCGATACTTTGGCTTCCCCAAGATGCGCCATGTATTTACGGCGCTCTATTGGAGGTAGAGGCTAAACGACAAAGATGAAGAAAGAAAAAAACGCGATCTTTATTGTATTCATCTTGAGTTTTATTTGACTTTCATTTGAAACGTATTTGCCTAAAATTTTAGGAAGATTTGCCCGGGAAGTTTCGCGCGGAAGTCATGGCTTTGCTGGTTTGATGGGCGCGGCCCTTATGGGGGGGAGAACGCCATGCAGAAGCACACCGGCCCAAATGTGCGCGCGCTCAGACGGCCCGCAGGATCGGGCCCGCAGTCCGTACGCCGTTACCGCGCGAATTGGCCGGCGGAGCTCAAATGTGGCGGCAGCCGCATCCCTTGCACCGTCCTCGAGATTTCAGCCGGCGGCGCGAGCATCAAGATTGGCAGTATCCCAACCGAAGGCCCGCAACTCTGGCTCGTGATCGATCGCATGCCGCCGATTTCGGCCGTGCTTGCGTGGCGGGAAAAGGAGCGTGTGGGCTTACGCTTTGCCGACGAGCAGGAATGGGTCGCGCAATCCTATCAGCAGCGTTTCGACCCAGCGGCGTGGCTGCGGGAGAACAAGGGCGAGTGACCCTCGGAGGCAGTTACGGGCCGAGCGCCGTGTCGATCACGGTGCAGCCGCGAACGGCCGCAGGCGAGTCCGTGATCTCGGGCGGGTGACCGATCAAGGCGGGGATGAATCCGTCCGCGACGAGGCGCTGAAGCGCGCAATGGTAGTCGGTCTCCACGAATGGCGCGGTCGAGTCCGATGTCACTACGATCGTGAGCGCGAGCGAAGGCACGACGTAAAGCATCTGCCCGCCGAATCCCCAGGCGTAATAGATCGCATGGCCATGGGCTTCGCTGATGAACCAGCCATAGCCGTATCCATCATTGTGGCGGTCATGGGCCTTTGCCGTCCACGAAGCCCGGATCCAGTCTTCGGACAGGATGCGCTTGCCGTTGAAGACGCCGCCATTACGGTACATCTCGCCGAAGCGAAGAAGAGCCCGCGGCGACAATGCCATCTCGTTGCCGCCGAAATAGACGCCTTGCGGATCGCGCGTCCAGGCCGGGATCTCGATGCCAAGGGGCGCGCCCAGCCACGCGCGCGCAAGGTCGAGCGTACTCGAGCTGGACGTATCGGTGAGGATCGCGGACAGTAGGTGCGTGTTGCCGGTGGAATAGAGCATCGTGCCGCCCGGCTCGTCGGCAAACGGGCGCGTCAGCACGAAGCCGATCCAATTCGGGCTATTCACCCAGCGACCGTAGTATTGGCGTCCCGACGTGCGCTCGAGGCCGGCACGCATGGACAAGAGATGATCGAGCGTGATCGTTCCGACCTTTGGATCGAGTCCCGAAGGCGCGCGTGTCTTCAGGAGCGGCAGCGCTGGCTCGTTCACGTCCTTCAGCATGCCGCGCTCGATCGCGATCCCGATGAGAGCGGACACGATCGTCTTCGATTCCGATTTGATGTTGACGGCACGATCGAGCGCAGGTCCACGCACGGCCCGCTCGATCAACGGTGTTCCGTCCTTGGCGACAATCAGCGCATGCAGGCGCGGAAGCGCGGCGGCCGCATCCGCGGTCTTGAAGAGCAGCGCTTGATCGATCGCGGTTGCCGCGTGCACCGGCGCCGAAAGCAGGCAGGCGGTGATCAGGTTTGTGAGGATCGTTAAAAAGAAGCGAGGCATTTAAGACAGTCTCGCATTGTTGCGGCTACTCGCAACAGGGGTCGCTTGGGCCTACAATTGAACACAAGTCGCTGTCAGGAGGGTGTTATGGCGTTGAATTCTCGCATCCGCAGAGGCTTTGCGCTCGCGGTCTGCTTGCTCGGGTCGACCGTGCTCGCTCAAGCCCAATCCGTTCCCTCCAACGTGGAATCGCGGGTGACCGCCATCGACGTCTACGGCACCGAAGACGTCGGCTCCTATGACGGCGTCGCGTACAGCCGAACCTATGGCACGGTGACGGGCGTCGTAGATTCGCGCGAGGACGTGGTCGGGCTTGCTGATCTGCCGAAAAATGCGCAAGGCCGATACGAGTATACCACTCAGTTCGAGATCATCGCGCCCGCCGCCGGCCAGAAGCGGAACGAGGTCATCTTCATCGATGCCGAAAACCGCGGCAACGCGGTGATGCTCAATCTCGTGAACGAGGCTGGCATCGAGGGCCCGCCATCTCGACCACGCTTTGGGGAAGGCGTCGGCAACGGCTTCTTCGAGCGACATGCCACCTCCTACGCGCGCGTTCAGTGGCAGACGAAGATCTCGAAGGACGTGCCGGAGGCTGCGCAGGGTGTGGGCCTTATCATCATGCGTGACTTCGCGCGGATGCTCGCTGGCTATACGGCGGCCAACCCGAGGAGCGGCTATGCCCCGGGCAGCTACACGAAGCTCATCTTGGGCGGAAAATCGCAGAGCTCGTGGATGGTGAACGACTTCTTCGCCGAAGGGTTCAATGTCGAGCCGATCTCCGGAAAAGGCATTTTCCAGGGCGCGATCTCGGTCGACGGTCTCGGCCATTGGATGGCGCTGAACAAGCTAGCTGCCGAGCACAATGTGGCCCAATCGCCCTATATCGGCCCGAACGAGAAGCCGTTGCAGAAGGCGGAGCTCTTGAGCCGGCCCGATACCGATCCCGCGTTCGTCGACGTTGCCGCCTATACGGACTTTTACCGTCTACGCGCGAGCCTTTCCGACGTCGCGGCCACAACGCCCAAATATCGCCGCTACGATATCCCGGGTCCTCACGGTTCGCAGAGCCCGCCGGTCGAGAAGAATGCTTTCGGCAAGTGCAATAACGGCGAGCCTGTGCCGCTCAATCCCATCAGCATGTCGCCCTATATCCGCGCCAACGTCATCGGCATCGAGAAGGCGATCGGGGTGAAGGCCGCTCAAGGCGGACCCTCATTGCCGCCGAGCGTCGTGTTCCGGTTGGGACCAGCGCCGAAGTCGACCGCGAATTTCAATCCGCTTGCCGGCGCCGACGTCAAAGTGCCGCTGATGGATGCGAACGGCATGCCCTTGGGCGGCGTGCGTTTTCCCGACGCGGATCACCCTTTGGGTAAACCGATCCCTGCCTCCATCGCCCCCGTGATCACGACCTCGATCAACGACACATGCGGCAATCGCGGTGGCTTCCAGCCCTTCACCACCGCCGAGCTGAACAAGCGATACGGGTCGAAGGAGAAGTATCTCGCGCTCTATCAGCAGGAGATCGAGAAGCTGGTGACGCAGGGATTCCTCTTGGGCGAAGACGAGCAAGCGATGCTCGGCTATGCTGAGTATCTCTGGGACCACGCGGAAAACTATCTCGCCGACGGAAAGCAAGCCGCGACACAGTAGGCGCTTAGCCCGGCACCATGCCCGCGTTCTTGATCACCGGCGCGGCTTCGGGCGCGGAGAGATGTTTGATCAGCGCGCGGGCCGCATCCTGGGCGCGCGAATCCTTGTGCACCGCCGCGGCGAAGACCGTGATCTCGTTGCTGTCGGGCGGAAGCGCGCCAAGATAGTCGACGCCCTTGGCGTGGATGAGCTCGCTCACCTGCTGAAAGCCGATCTCTGCCTGTCCGCGTGCGAGCACCTCGCCCACCGGCGTGTCGGCAGGCGCGATCACGATCTTGCCTTTGAGCTGATCTGCGATGCCCCATTTCTTGATCAGCTCGGCCATGTGCGCCCCGCTCGGGCCCGTCGAATAGGCGATCGATTTTGCCGCCAGCAGCGCCTTCCTGACATTGTCGCTCGAGGAGAGATCGATCTTCGGCGCGCCGGCTTTGACTGCAACTCCGACGCCAGATTTCGCCACGATCACGCGCGTGGGCGCCAAGAGCTTGCCCTTCGCGATCAGATCGTCGATCTGCGCTACAGGTAGGATCACGACGTCGGCGGTTTCGCCGTCCGCCACGCGTTTGGCCACTTCGTTCACGCCGCCCCAATTGGTGTTGATCTTGTTGCCGCTCGCTTTCTCGAAACCGGGCACGAGCGCGGTATAGGCTTGGCGGAATCCGGGCGAGCCGACGACTTTGACTTCGGCCGCCTGTGCCGCAGTCAGCGAGACACCGAGCACGGCAGCCATGACTGTCAAAAGCACCTTCATTTCGAACCTCCAGTCTGCGCATTGGCCTGGCGCATGACGAGTTTTTGCCGCGCGGCCTGGGCGCATTCGTCCGTTACCTTGAAATAACGCACGACCGCGTCTTTTCCGAGTTCAAAAGGATGCGGTTCCCCCGATTTGCGGGCCGCGATCAGCTTGATTTTGATCACCGCATTGTCGAATTCGGAATGGTTCGACATCAAGACGGTTGCGTTCAACCGTTCGGCCATGTCCGCCATCTTGCGCTGCGAAGCGATATAGGTATCGAAATGCGGCACGTCGTTGACGAAATTGAAGGCCGTGCCGCCGGAATAGGCGACGGTGAGCGTCCGGCCGTTGTCTTTCACCGGAAAGAACATCGACACCGTCCCGGGCGTATGGCCGGGCGTGAGCACGAGGGTCACGGTCGTATCGCCGACTGTGATCTTCTGCCCCTCGGTTGCCGCGATATCGCGCTTCGGCTTTCCGTTCGGCCATTGGTTCACCGATTTCTCAATCGAATCCCAATCTGGAGCGCCAAAGACGACGCGCGAATGGAAGCGATCCTGCATCAGCTTGGCGCCGCCGTCATGGTCGCCATGGGCATGGGTGACGATCACGTATTTGACGGCTGCCGGATCCAGCCCGAGCTTCTTCATGCCGCCGACGATCGCCTCTTCCGAGGCATAGTCGTAAAGCGTGTCGAGGAGGATGATGCCTTGGCTTGTCGTCAGTGCCCAGGCGTTGTGGAACTTGGTGCCGACGAAATAGAGATTGTCGAAGACTCTCGCGGGCTCGGTGTACCAGGTGTCGCGCGCGGGCGGGGGCGGCGGCGCGACGTCGCGCCCTGGCCCCGTCTGCGGCACGACACAGGTGCGAACGAGGGTTCCGGCGAAATCGAAGCCGGCAGCCTGCTTGGCCGCGGCAAGATGCGCCTCGATGGGATCTTGCTGTGCTGCGACGGCACCGATGCTGAATGCGGCCGCGAGCGCGACACCTACGGCGATATTTGCCCTCATTGTTTCTCTCCTTTGATCGTTCGCGTCTTGTCGACGACGACGGCTCCCGCTTTCATCACCCAGCGCACTTTGCCGGTGACGACCTCTATGTCACGCAACGGGTCGCCCTCAACCGCTACGAGATCGGCGATATAGCCGGGCGCGATCGCTCCCAGACTCTTGTCCTTGCCGAGCATCTCGGCCGGAAGCACGGTTGCCGATTGCAGCGCCTGCTCGTTCGACATCCCCATTTTCACGAACCAGCGCAGCTCGTGCATGTTGAGCCCGAACGCCGTGTAGACTGCGTCCGAGCCGACCAGCATGCGAACGCCCGCCTTATAGGCCTTCTGCGCCGTCACGAAGTTGCGCTGGATAAAGCTCTGCAAACCGGCCTTAGCTTCCGGTGTGAACTTGTATACGTCGTCGGCGCGGTCAACGTAATGTTGATTGTGGTTGATAGTTGGGACGTACCAGATGCGCTTTCTCGCAAGCTCGGCGATGGTCGCATCGTCCATGTCGGTCGCATGCTCGAGCGTGTCGGTGCCCAAGCGGATCGCATCCTTCGCGGCAGCCGGCCCGTAGGAGTGGATCGCCACTTTCTTGCCCGCCGCGTGCGCCGTGTCGATGATCGCCTTCATCTCGTCGTAAGTGACGGTTTGATTCCCGGTGACGTCGTCGGCAATTCCGGTCGAGGCATAGATCTTCACCCAATCGGCACCGCTCGCGATGATCGCTTTGGTCAGCTTCACGGCTTCCGCAACGGAATCGGTGCCGGGATGGCGATACATGTTGTCGCGGATTCCGGTCCCGGAGACGTACATGCGCGGACCCGTCATCGCGCCCATGGCGATGAGATCGCGCATTGCGAGATCGGCGCCGTCAAACGCATTCAAGTCGCGCACCGTGGTGACGCCCGCTTCAAGCGTCTTCAAAGCGTTTGCTTTCGCGAGAAACACCCGGACCGCGACGTGGCGCGGGGGCTGGCGCAAGGGATTGGTCCCCGAATTCGGGTCCCAGTAGAACGTCATATGGGTGTGGGAATCGATCAGGCCGGGAAGCCCGGTATAGCCGGATAGATCGATCCGCTCCGCGCCGGGCGGGGCGCCGCCATTTGCGGTGACGCTTACGATCTTGTCGCCATCGACGACCACGGTCGCGTTCGCGATCGTGCGATGTCCGTCCCAAAGCTTGCCGAACGTGATCGCCTTGACCGCCGCCGCGGCATCGAAGGACGCCACGAGTAGGAGAGCGGTTAGGACTGCGCCAAGCCGAAGCATGCGATCGCCACAAAAATCACAGATTCGAGGATATCAGCCTGAGCTTGGGCGGGCGAGTAGGGCGCCCTTGGCACGAAAAAGAACGGCAGAGACATAATGATCTTGTCCCTGCCGTTCTGTTGCGTTGACCCTCTTTCGAGCGCCAAACGCCTAGACCAAAATGACGAAAGCGGGACTTAGTTCCGCCGCCTTGTTCAACTCTCGAAAGCGGAAGCACGGCCGGGAGCCATGGGCTAGTTGCCCAGGTCTCCGCAACTCTGAGCGCGCTTTAGCAACAGATCGCGTTCGCGTGCATTCTTGGTCAGCGATGCTGCGTGTTCGAACTGGGCGCGTGCTTCACCGCTACGGCCGAGCTTTTGCAGAAGATCGCCTCGAACACTGAACACAAGATGATAGGCTTTGAGCGCTGGATCGGCCGCCAAGGCATCGACGAGCGGGAGGCCTACATCGGCTCCGAACGCCATCGCCACAGCGACCGCTCGATTGAGCTCCACGACTGGAGATGGCGTGAGGTCGAGGAGCCGGTCGTAGAGCTCGACGATGTGGGGCCAGTTCGTTTCGGATGCGATCCGCGCGCGCGCGTGACAGGCGGCAATTGCTGCCTGGAGCGCGTAACGGCCACGCGTTCCGCCGAGCCTCTCGGCTTTGTCCAGAGCGGCAAGACCGCGCCGGATGAGGAGCTGGTCCCAGAGCGCCCGGTTCTGGTCCAAGAGCAGGATCGGCTCGCCCGATTGACCGATGCGGGCGCGCAGCCGCGAGGCCTGGATTTCCATCAGGGCCACCAAACCGTAGACTTCGGGTTCTTCGCGCGCGAGTTCGGCCAAGATGCGGCCCAGACGAAGCGCTTCGTGGCAGAGCTGCGGCCGGACCCAATCCTCGCCCGCGGTCGCGGCATACCCCTCGTTGAAAATGAGGTAGATCACCTCGAGTACCGAGCCGAGCCGCTCGGAGAGTTCCGGGCCTGCGGGGACTTCGAAAGGAACGCCGGCCTCGGACAGAGTGCGTTTCGCCCGCACGATGCGCTGCGCAACCGTTGGCTCAGGCACCAGGAAGGCGCGGGCGATCTCGTCCGTCGTCAGGCCGCCCAGAAGGCGCAGGGTCAAGGCCACGCGCCCCTCGGTGGCAAGCAACGGATGGCAAGCGGTGAAGATAAGGCGCAAAAGATCGTCGCCGATCTCGTCATCGAGCGCGGCGTCGATGTCCGGGGTTTCTTCGAGCTCGAGCTCGCGTCCGAGCTCCTCATGCTTCCGTTCGATCAGCTTCTTGCGGCGGAAGTGATCGATGGCGCGGTGCTTGGCGGCCGCCATCAGCCAGGCGCCGGGATTGCGCGGGATTCCCGTTTTCGGCCAGGTGTTGAGCGCTGCCACGAGCGCGTCCTGCGAGAGCTCCTCGGCGATGCCTACGTCGCGGACGACGCGGGCAAGACCGGCAATGAGCTTTGCCTGCTCCATGCGGAAAACGGCGTCGATGGAGCGGTGAACGTCGGTGGTCATCCCCACCGATTAGATCAGGGCGCTCCATCGCCGCAAGCGGGGCCTGGTTTAGGGCTTGCCCTTCTTGAGCTTGCCGAACAGCTCCTTTTCCTTCTTCTCGATCTCAGGCCCGAAATCGGCCGGTTCGTGCACCTGACGGATCTCGATGATCTCGTTATCCGACATCGGGCAGCGCTTGGCCCATTCGATGGCCTCTTCCTTCGACTTCACGTCGATCATCCAATAGCCGCCGACCACTTCCTTGGCTTCGGCGAAAGGTCCGTCTGTCACTTTCGGCTTGCCGCCGGCAAACGAGACCCGCACCCCGGCCGAGGGCGGGTACAACCCGTCCAGCCCTAAGAGCACGCCCGCCTGCTGAAGCTGTTCGTTGTATTTCATCATTGCCGCTACGGCTTTGGGATCTGGCATCGCATCCGGCGCGGCCTTTTCGTAGCCCTTGGGGATCACGAGCATCATGAAACGCATGGTCTTGTTCCTTCTGCGGTCTCGTTTCTGGCTTGAGAATTCCAATCCTTCATTCCCTCGCTCAACATCACGACGAATGAAATCGTCGAAGATCGACACTTGGCTTAGGTTTCTTGGTCCTTGAATGGCGTTCGCCTGAAACGCGAAAGCCCGCCGGAATCCGCCGGGCTTCGTCCTGGAAATTCCCACGATTATTGGGGTGCCGTCATAACGACCACCATCCAGGTCACGCCGAAGCGGTCTCTAACCATGCCGAAGCGCGAGGCAAAAAATGTCTTGGACATGGGCATCTGCACCTGGCCGCCATCGCTCAAATTTGCAAACAGCCGCTCGGCTTCCGCATCGGTCGAAGGGCTGAGCGAGAGCGCGAAACCCTCGAATTTCGGGTTGCCGGTCGAGCGGCCGTCGGAAGCCATGACGGTAGTCTCCCCGATGGTCAGTGCCGCATGCATGACGTTGTCTTCGGCACCTGGGGGAATCATGCCGGGCCGATGCGGGTCAGGGCTGTCCTTGAACCGCATCAGGCCTTTGACCTGGGCGCCGAGCTTCTTCTGGTAGAAGTCGATGGCCTCGTGGCAGCGCCCATCGAAAAACAGATAAGGTTGGACTTGCATGGCTTCTCCTTTCCCTTTTAGGGCTTTCGGGCGTCATGCCGCACGCTCGACGCCTCTATTGATACGTCGAACGAGTCCCGCCGATTGCGACATGTCCAACGATTTTTTTGGCGGCCGCTGGAGATTACCGCAGAGCGAAGGGGCCGCTTGCCGCGAGCCCAGGGGCTACGCGCAGGGCCCAGGCGATCCCCTGTTCGGCTTCCAGTCCGAAGGCGGCATCGGCTTCAGCCCAATCAAGCTTCCGGGCCGCTGCCCCATAGGGCAGCGCAGTGTCCTTCGCATAGCGCGTGCTCTCGAACTCGATCTGGCCGCGCGCAGCAGGTGCTTCAGGCCCGTCGAGGCCCAAAAAGCGTGCCGCCAAGCAGGTCGCTTCGAGGGGATCTTCGGCGATCGCTTCCCCGCTCAAGGCCAGCACATGAGCCGACTGTGAACCGGCCAGCAAATTCTGGCAGATAAGGCAATTATAGAGCCACAAAGCTGCTGCAGCCTCCGCATCGCTCATAGACGAACGCGAAAGGCCGTCAACGATACCGGACGCCGCGAGCGGCACCGCGAGAATGGTCAACCGCTCCCGCGCCCATTCTCGCCGCCCGGGGAGCTTCAGCACGGAGAGGAGGAAGGACTTCAGGGGGCTCTGGACGAAGATCACCTTCGAACGGCTGTCGCGCGCGAGCAGGTCCGGTCCCAAGCCGTTGCAGAGATCGTTCGCTTTCACGACGACCGTATCGGCCGCCCCATAGGCGCGATTCAACAAGAGCGTGCTCATTTTGAACCAGTCCGGCAGTTCGTCGTCGACCCGGGCTTTCCATCGGGGCGGACGCGCGGAGAGGCAATCCTTAAGGATCGCAATCTGCGTCAGGAGATAAGGCTCTTTGAGCACGAAGCAGCCGCCGAGCGTCTGAAGGCAGCGCGCGAGCAGTGTCGAGCAGCAATGCGCGCCATGAAGGATGTAATGCATTGGGCGCGGCAGCGGCCTTGCCCGCAAGTGCTCCGCGAGGCTCTTGAGGTCTATCAAATAGGCGCCCTGAGTCTGGCGGTCCATGCGGTCGTCGAGAAAAGCGCTCCGGCGGTATTCGTCCGCCGTCAGGGGCGCGAACCAAACGCGTTCCCGGTCCAGATCGAGCCTTAAGGGCAGCAGATCCGGACTCGAAAGCAGCGCCTCAAGCGCAAGCGTCATCGCGCGGTCTCCCGCGTTCGGGCGCCGCCGCCGCCCGAAGGGCTAATCGTAGAAGGAACACTCAGATTGCAGCGCTTGGTCCGCCGCAAGCGACGCGGGATTCGTTAAGCGCGGGACTGCCCGCAAGCAAGGTACCAGGCGTATCGACGAATACCGAATTGCGGAAATAGGTACACATTTGGAACATTAAATCCGATCCATCCGTCTACGGATATTCCACGTCGGTCGACCGTTAAATCGGGAACTTTCTTGGAGCGCGCTAGCCGAGCCGATAACCCAAGCCGCGCACCGTCTTGATCGCGCCACGTCCCAACTTGCGCCGCAGACGCGCAACATAGACTTCAATGGTATTTGCCTCGCGCTCTCTCTCGCCGGAGTAGAGATGGGCGATCAGGTCGGCGTGAGAGACCACACGGTCCTGCCGGTGCATGAAATAATCGAGGACGCGGAATTCCTGCGCCGTCAGATCGATGGGCTTGCCCAATCGCGTAACCCTTCCCGCTGCCGGCGATATCGCAATGTCGCGATGGACGAGCGTGGGCGGCGATTTGGCGCCGGCGCGACGGATGGCGGCCTTCAGCCGCGCGGCGATCTCCTGGACGTGGGTGGGTTTGGCGATGTAGTCGTCAGCGCCGGCATTGAGGCCATCCACCTTCTCGGCCCAGCTTCCGCGCGCCGTCAAGATCAGGACCGGCATTTGAAGACCGTCATGCCGCCAGCGCACGAGAACATCTTGCCCTTGCATGTCGGGGAGCCCGAGATCGAGGACGGCGGCGTCGAATCTTTCCGTGCGCGCGAGCTCATAGGCCCGGGCGCCGTCGCGAACCGCATCGACCAGGAATCCTGCCTTGCGCAAGCCCTCGCTCAAACGCCGCGAAAGCTCGGCATTGTCCTCGACCAGCAAGATACGGATGGCGCCCCTCCGTCCTCCTTGAGTGCCATAAATGCACGCTCAGCTGACTGCCGGCTGAACGCCTGAGCGAGCCAAGAGTCAGGTCCGACTCCGCGGGATTATCCGTAGAAAGACGAATGCGCGGCTATGTGGGTGCAGGCGGTAAAACCTATGCTCATGCCGATAGGATCAAACCTGACCTTGGCGGGCCGGTCACCTGGAACCGCCCCAGACAGCGGCACGTCATGACTTAAGAGCCTGGGCAATCTCGCGTTTTCGCTGTGGGTTGCGCTCACCCAAGGCAAACAGGAGACAGACATGAAGAGATAGCTCTCCCATATGCTTCCCGCCCTCGCTCTTCTCTGCGCGACGGCTGCACCGGCGTTCGGTCATCACGCCGACATCATGTTCGCACCCGACAAGACCATGACGTTGAGCAGCACCATGAAATCCTTCGAGTACGCGAATCCGCATTCCACAATCGTCATGACGGGTGCCGAGAAGGGCGCACGGGCGATGCAGTGGACAATCGAGACCGACTCCCCCGTCGTGCTCAAGAAAGTCGGAATCGCGTCCGACACGCTCCATCCTGGCGACAAGGTGACGGTCATGATTCATCCGCTCAAAGACGGCACCGCCGGTGGCTCGCTCGTGGAGCTGAAGCGGGATGACGGCATGCTGTTTATCGTCCAGAAGCCCGGAGCCTTCGGCCCGCGCACGCCAGTGGTCGGAACAAGAACGGCTTCCAAGACGAAACCAGCGGGGTAGCAGACTATTTCATTGAAGCCATGACATCCTGCGACCGTTATCAGCCGTCGCGGGATGTTTCTTTCCACGTTTCCGGATTTCCAAGATCCAATCCGTTCCTGCTCCGACTTCAGCTTTGGGAGCTCGCCCGGGAAGGGGCGTTGGACGCGCTGCGCCGAGTCTTCCTGACGAGACGCCACGACCAGACAAGCGTAACGCCACCGAGCGCTATGAGGGGAAGCCACGGCAGGGAGACGACAACAAATGTGAAGGCGTCGGCGGCGCTTCGACCAAGCTCGCGCGCGCTGTTGCGCCAGGCTAGGCCGAGCGGTGAAGAGAGATTCGTCAGACCGGCATAAGGGTTCAGATCGATATTCAGGAGCTCTGTATCGACGCGCGTGTTCAGCGTCCGATTTTCGACCGTGAGCTCCTCGATTTTGCTCTGGACCTCGGAGATCTTGTCAGCGACCTTGATGAGATCGTCGACTTTCGCGTCGCCACGTCTGGCCAACGTAGTCAACCGATCGCGAAAATCATTGGACTGATTTAGTCGTCGATTCACATCGACGATCTGGAACGTCAAATCCTCGGCGGTTGTCGAGCTGCGCCTTAGCCTCGGCTCGCCGGAACCCTCGCCGGGCAAGGGGGCGAGCAGCTCCGTTTTGAATCTGGCGACCGACTCGTGAGGAAGACGCACAGATAGATTGGCGCGCGGCCGAACTCCGGCGTTGGCGTCGCCAACCGTGATGGTCGCCTCGAGCAGATTGCAATTCAGGGACTGGTCCTCAAGGCAGCTCGTTTGCGCGCGTTGGAAGCGCGGGGCGATTTTGTCGTCCGCCATCTCGATCGAAAACGTGTGCGTGTAGGCCAGTTTCGGCCCGTCATTGCCGCGTATCAGCGAGCCTGTGATCAGGACATTCTCGGGTACGGAATCGCGGGCGACTTGTCCCTTAAATTGAGGAATGGAGTTCCGTTGGCACGCAGCCGTCAACAAGACCGCTGCGCAAAGAAGCGCTGTCCGTAACATCTGCCCCCCAGCGCCGTTTCCAGCTCGATGGGTTTCGCATTTGAGATGGAAACGGGGCTTGAGGATTGCAACGTCCGTTTACGGACGATGTGCAAATTTTTATGGTTGGGGAATCAACGAAGCCGTCAATTCCGGACGTCTTGCAGAAACCACTCGGTCGGGATTTCGCGCCCGAGCCCCATACGCATCGCGGCCTCGTAAGCGCGACCCGCGACCGAGAAGAACTGCGCTCCTTGCAGGTTGCCGCGTTCGGAGTAAGTGATCTGGCCGCGCGAGGTACGGCCCTTGACCTTGCCTTGGATCAGATCGGCGAGCGCGATGCGTTTCTCAGGGAGCAGGTTCCCATGCGCGCGTCCCTTGCGGCCGTCGCCGTGCTTGAGTCTTCCTGGCCCCGCCTCCCAGCCCAAATGCTCGTCGTCAAGCTTCATGTCGGGGCGGCTCGTGGGGGCGGGCGCGTCGCCGAAGCGAAGATAGACGTCAATCCGGTTCAAGGTCTCGTCGTCCGGCACGCCCGAGCCGCCGATGTTGAGCACGTGAGCGCCCTTCTCGATGCGCGTGCCGTCGAGCACGGGCACGGCGGAATCGGTGCAGGCGGCGACGATATGCGCGCCTTTGTAGATGTCCTCCGGACGCTCGCAGACCTTGACCTCGAGACCGTATTTTGCCGCGGCCTCTCTTCCGAACGCCTCGCGATTCTCCTTGGTCGGGCTGAAGACCTGGAGCTTCTTTATTCTGCGCACGAGGCTGAACGCCCAGAGGTTGGTGCGCGCCATGCCGCCGGAGCCCAGCATGCCGACCACTTCCGCGTCCTCGTTCGCGAGATATTTGACCCCGATGCCACCATCGGCGCCCACCCGCATGTGCTGAAGCACGCCATCATTGATGAAGGCCAAGGGCTCGCCGGTCTCGATCGAGGTGAGGAAGATGAGGCCGCAGAAAATCCCCGGCCGGGTGCAGTATTTCTCCTGCGTGCGCACGCCGTTGTAGACGGTTTCGTAGACGACGTCGGATTTCATCCGCACCGCGAAATAGCCCGCGGTCGAGCCGCCTTCCATGCTGCCGAACTGGTAATTCTTGGAAGCATCCTTGGTCGGGATGCGGATGTCTATCCGCGGCCGGCAAACGGCTTCCTTCGACGCGATCCCGAGATAGGCTTCTTCGAGCGCCGCGATGGTCATTTCCATCGTCAGCGCGCGTGCGACGTCGTCGTTGTTGAGAAGGAGCACCGCAGCCTCGCGCTAGATGCCTTTTGGCAGCTCGCCTTTGTAGTTCTTGTCAAAGAATTCGGGGAGCATGCGCGAGGAGACGCCGCTCTGGGTCAAGAGTCCTTCCCAATCTTGGCGCACATGCGCATCTTCCATCCAATACGGGATCGAGGTTCCGCCTTCGGTGATGTCCATGCCCGTATAGTCGATGTGCTTCTCGCCCGGCGGGCCCGGCTCGCGTCCGGGATTGTTCGGGCCGAACCACGCCATCAGCCGCAACGGCTCCTTCGAGACGCCGAAGTGCTGGTGATACCAGCGCGCACCGCCCGGCGCCGCCGAGATCATGCCGACGGGCTCGTAATCGATGCGCTTGATCTGGTCCTCGTGTCCGTCCTTCCACGGCGTCACGCCTAAGCGCTCGGGCCAGGTGTGGGTATAGCCCTTGCCCTTGATGCAGATGAGGACGGCGGCGGAGGTATGCGCATGCGCCTTGGAGTAGCGGCCGTTCTCATGCTGGCCGATCCAGAAATAGAACGTGTTCCCAGTCATGAACGGCTCGACCCGGCGGAAGCCCGGCGAGCGGCGGTTGTCCAAGGGCAGATCGCAGTTCACGGCATCGGGGACGAAATTCGTCCGGCGCATGGCGAGGCCGCGGACGGGATCGGGTTCGACATCGTCGTTGTATTTGTAGAAATCGTCCGCGCCCGAGAAGCGGTCGCGGAACTGCATGGGGCAGTCGAAGATCGCATCCATCGATTGCAGCGTGTTGAGCAGGATGGGCGCGGTCGTGCCGGCCAAAAGGAGCGCGGGGCCCGAGCCCGCATTGACGATGCGGTGCCAGGCGTTCAGCGGGACCGAGAACAGCGAGCCCTGCTGCCACTCGAAGGTGTGGCGCTTCTTGTCGCCTTCGAGCCAGACCTCGGTCGAGCCGCGACCCTCGACCACGAAGAAGATCTTCTCGAAGAGATGTTTCTCGGCATTGAGCGCCCCGCGCCCGGGAACCTCGACGAGATAGCAGCCCCATTTGGTCTCGGTGCCGTGGAGCTGGATATAGGTGCCGCGGCCTCCCGTGCGCTTCCAGGGCTGAAGCGGCAGGTTCCGGACATTGCCGATGCCGATGTCGCGGAAGCAGGGAATACCTTCCGACTCCATGAACAGGTCATAAGGCGTCTTGACGCGGCCCCATTTGCCGAAGCCTGCGCGCTCCCCGGTTTTGGGCTCATGCCAGTGCGTCCTGTTGGCTACGTCGTGCATCCTCGTTCTTCCGGTTGCAAAGTCCACTTGCGGGCCAGAATAGCCATCGTCGCTTATCCGTCAACGCATCGCGCGCGAGTGCGGTAGAGTCCGCTTGACGCAAGGGTTTTTCCCGCTAGTTTCGCGAGCAATGCCGACACTCCGCCTCGCAAGCTTCAGAACCAAAGCCACGACCACTTTCGGCGCCGTCACGGACGCCGGCGTGGTCGATTTGAAACGCGCGCTCAAGGGAAAATATGCCTCGCTCCTCGATCTCATCCGCGCCGGCGCCGCGGCGGAAGCGCGGGCGGCCGCCGAGCGGGCGCCCGACTATCCGCGCGCCGAGATCGAGTTCCTGCCGCCCGTCTTGACGCCTGAAAAGATCATTTGCGTCGGGATCAATTATCCGGAGCGCACGGCCGAATATAAGGACGGCCGCGAGAAGCCGAAATATCCGAATCTATTCGTGCGCTTCCCGGACTCGTTGGTTGGGCACAATAGCGCTCTCGTGCGGCCCAAGGTGTCCGAGAAATTCGATTACGAAGGCGAGATCGTTCTCGTCATCGGCAAAGAGGGGCGCAATGTCCCGCGCGAGAAGGCGCTCTCGATGGTGTTCGGTCTCACACTCGGGAACGAGGGCTCGGTGCGCGATTGGCTGCGCCACGGCACGCTGAACGTGACGCAGGGGAAGAATTTCGACCGCTCGGGCAGCATCGGCCCGTGGATCGTCCCCGCCGAGGACGTGAACCCGGGAAGCGCGCTGCACCTGATGACGCGCGTAAACGGCGAGCTGCGCCAGGACGACAACACCGAGCGGCTCACCTGGGATTTCGCCTGGTTGATCGGCTACATAACCATGTTCACGACCTTGAAGCCGGGCGATCTCATTTTCACCGGCACGCCGGTGGGCGCTGGCGGCCATCAGACGCCGCCGAAATGGCTCAAACCCGGCGATGTGGTCGAGGTCGAAGTGCCCGAGATCGGCGTGCTTAGCAATACGGTGACCGACGAGACTTGAGCGTCCGCGCGACGCATGCGGGCGCCGTGGTGTGGGGAAAAGAATGTCGAAATTGAAGCTGAACTTTGCCTCTGCGCTCTATGACCGGATGCAGGCTTTGTACACGGGCGAAGTGCAGCCAGCCGGCATCGAGCTCAACTTCATTCCGATCGAAGAGCCACGGCCGATTTTCGACCGCATGTCCGGGGGTGAGGAATTCGACGTCGCCGAATATTCAAGCTCGGAATTCATCCAGCGCTATGCGGCGAAACAGTGCCCCTTCGTTGCCATCCCCGTGTTTCCCTCGCGCGCCTTCCGCCACGGTTTCATCGCCATCCATAAGAAGGCTGGAATCAACAAGCCAAAGGACCTCGAGGGAAAGCGTGTCGGCGTGCCGCTCTACACCATGACCGCCGCGATCTTCATCCGCGGTATCCTCCAGCACGAATACGGCGTCGACTTTCACAAGATCCATTGGGTACAGGGCGCGGTGAATCATCCAGGCTCCCACGGCAAGCCCACGGTACTGCCGCTCCTGCAACCGATGCTGATCGAAGTGGACCCGAGCGGCAAATCCCTGAGCGATCTCTTAGAAGCCCGCGTGATCGATGCGACGCTCGGCACGAGCTTGCCCGAAGCGATCCGCACCAATCCCGACATCGCGCGCCTCTTTCCCAATTACGTCGAACTCGAGAAAGAGCATTATCGGCGCACCGGCATCTATCCGATCATGCATCTCGTCGCGATCAAGAAGGATATCTACGAACGCTATCCCTTCGTCGCGACGAGCCTCTACGACGCCTTCGTCGAATCCAAGAAGATCGCGCTGAAACACATGTTCAATTTGCGTGCGCTCCGCTACATGACGCCGTTCCTGATGCGCGACATCGACGAGATCTACGAGGTGTTCAACGGCGATCCCTGGCCTTACGGAGTCGAGAAAAATCGCAAGACGCTCGAGGCCCTCGTTACGTATCTCACCGATCAGCATCTGATCGCCGCGCCCGTGAAAGTGGACGAGCTTTTCGTTCGCACCTACGGGTGACCCGATTTTCGTACTCGCTGGAGAACTCTTGATGTCGAATTTGGACACTCTGTTGAATGACCTTGTCATCGCCAACCGCATCCTCGCAAACGAAGACGTGGTCGACGCCTATGGCCATGTCAGCGTGCGCCATCCCCATAAGCCCGATCACTTCTTCCTTGCCCGCTCGCTCGCGCCCGAATTCATCACCAAGGACGATATCGTCGAGTTCACGCTCGATGGCAAGCCGGTCGGCGACGAGAAGCGCGCCGTCTACCTCGAACGCTTCATTCACGGCGGCATCTTTGAGGCGCGGCCCGACGTGATGGCCGTTGTACACGCGCATGCCGAAGACATTCTTCCCTTCGGGCTCACGAACGGCACCCCGCTTAAGCCCGTGATCCATTCGGGAAGCTTCATCGGTTCGCAGGTTCCGATCTGGGACATCGCGGACAAGTTCGGCGACACCAATCTCCTCGTCGCGAATGTGGAGCAGGGCCAGGACCTCGCCAAATGCCTGGGCTCGAACAACGTTGCGCTGATGCGCGGCCATGGTTTTGCGGCTGCCGCACGCTCGCTCATCGAAGTGGTGCGTATGTCGGTCTATCTGCCGCGTAATGCGCGCGCGCTGTGGCGGGCACGGCAGCTCGGCGGCGAGATCAAATATTTGAGCCAAGGCGAGATCGATGCCCGTAACCGCGGCTACAGTCCCTATTCGGTCGAGACCTGGCGCGCCTGGCACTATTGGGCGAACAAGGCAGGCATGGGGAAATTGGTGACCCGTCCTGACGCAGGCAAAGCGCCGGCCAAGAAAGCCCGGAAGATGGCAACGAAACCAGCCAAGCGGAAGAAGAGATGAAACTCGCGAGCTATCTCTCGAACGGCAATCCCGCCTTCGGCATCGTTACCGACATGGGCGTGATCACGCTTTCTGACCGTTTTGCAGGGCGGACGCTCACCCTGAAAGATGCGCTCACCGAAGATGATGCGCTTGACGAGCTGTTGAAGCTCGCGGAAGGGGCCGAGCCGGACGCGAGTCTCGACGGGCTCAAATATCTTCCCGTGATCACCAATCCTTCGAAAATCCTCTGCGTCGGCATCAATTACCGCAGTCACGCTGCTGAGCACGGCCATGCGGTCGCGGAGAAGCCGAACATCTTCACCAAGTTCACCGACACTCTCGTCGAGCACGAAGGCGCGATGGTGCGTCCCAGAGCCTCGCAACAGCTCGATTTCGAAGGCGAACTCGCCGTCATCATCGGCACGGGCGGGCGCGCGATAGCCGCGAAAGACGCGCTCTCCCATGTCGCCGGCTACACCTGCTTCTGCGACGGGTCGGTGCGCGATTTCATCAAAGTGTCGCTGATCACGGGGAAGAACTTTCCCTCCACCAGCCCCTTGGGCCCTTGGATGGTCACGGCCGACGAGATCCCCGATCCCTCCAAGCTGACGCTGACGACGCGGCTGAACGGCAAAGAGATGCAGCGCTCAGGCACCGACATGATGATGCATGGCGTGCCGGAGCTGATCGCCTACTGCTCGACCTTCACTGAGCTATCGCCGGGAGACGTCATCGCAACCGGCACGCCAGAAGGCATCGGCGCGAGACGCAATCCCCCCGTTTGGATGAAGGCCGGCGACGTGCTCGAGGTCGAAATCTCGGGCATCGGCATGCTGCGCAGCCAGGTGGTCAACGAGGCTTGAGCTCAGCCATAATTCTCCGGGCCGGCTGCGCCTAAGTTCGAATCTTTCGATTAATTCTCCGCTAGGGACAGGGATCGCGTTAATTCCCTCTTGAGACCCTCCTGATAGTTCTCTAGTGAAATCCTGGGCAGAGGGCGGGCGATGCGTGTTTCACGGCGCAAATTGTTGTGCATGGCCGGTGGCGCGTTCGGCTCGGCGGTCCTTGGCGTCAGAACCCCAGCCTTGGCCTCGCCTGCGCTCGTGGGCTTGAAAAAGCTCAACATCCGAACGCTCTCCTTCGATTGCTCCAACACCGGCGAGCAGCTTTGCGACGTCGATTATTGGGTCGAGGGCAAGTACGTCCCGGAGGCGCTCGAAGACATCAACGACGCGCTCAGGGACTACCGGACGGACGAGGTCCATCCGATCTCGACCAAGCTCCTCGATCTCCTGCATGGCTTAAGCCGAAAACTCGACACCGACGGCTTTTTCGAGCTGACGTCGGGCTACCGCTCGCCGGAGACGAATGCGGCACTACGCGAACTGGATGCAGGTGTGGCTTCCAACAGCCTGCACATGAAGGGCTGGGCAGCGGATATCTCCGTTCCGGATCGCGAGCTCAAGGACGTCTATCAGGCCGCGCTTACCCTGCGGCTGGGCGGCGTCGGTTATTACCCCGACCCCGACGACGACTTCATCCACGTTGACGTCGGCCGCGTGCGGCGCTGGGAAGGGTAGCGCTGGGCTCCGCTCGCGCTACTGCACGATCTGCGAGACTTTGCCGTCGGCCCCCTTGCCTTGGCTGCGGTACTGGCCGATCGCGCGCAACAGCGCTGCATCCGAAACGGTATAGAGCACAGCGTCGTTCTTGCCCGTGTTCACATGGCGGCGCCAGACGAAGCCCGGCACGGCCATGATGTCGTTCTTCTCCCAATCGAAGCGCTGACCACCGATCTCCGAGAAGCCCTGGCCTTCCATCACGACGATGAAAGTCGATGAGGTCTCGCGCTTGAAGGAAAGCTCCTCCCCCGGGCGTAAGAGCTGAGCGCAATAATCGAGCGTGGGATAGACGGGCTTTCCCGTGATCGGATTGACGAATTCCATCTTGATCCCTTCATAGGGATCGCCTTCCTCGCCGCGCAGAGAACGCAGCGCCTCGAGGATGTCCACGCCCTTGTAGTGGAAATGCGGCGTCGGCTCGTGACCCCAGCCGCGCTGGTTCGAGGTGAAGACCGGCTTCAAGCCGCCATGGCCATAGAGCCGTGTCGAGTGTCCGTCGCCATAGACCGCCGGCTGCGACTTCGCGTTGCTGTGGCTCGCATCGACATAGTTCTGATCGACCCAGACGCAGTCGAGATATTCCATCAGGGGCCAGTCCAGCATGTCGATCCAGATCATCGGATCCTTGTCGTCATTGCCGTGGTCGTGCCAGGTGCCGTTCGGCGTGAACACGATATCGCCGCGCTTGCACTCGCAGCGCTCGCCTTCGACGTTGGTATAGCCGCCCTTCTCGGAGAGGATCGTGCGGCTCGCGTTCGGGCTGTGCACATGCGCGGGTGCGATGTCCCCGTGGTTATAAATCGCGATCGCGCAGCGGATCGTGTTCGTGATCTGCAAGCGGCCACCCAAACCGGGATTGGTCAGAAGGATGCCCTGGCGATCGGTGGTCTCGAGCGGCTTTTCTTCCGCGCTGCGGGCGATCTCCGCGATGCGGAAGAGGTAGGGGCTTATGTCGCGCCAGCGCCAGCGATGCGCCTGCATCTTCATCTGGTTCGCGGCAACACGGCCCTTGGCGAGCTCGCCCGAACCCGTCGCGCCGCCCATGTCGGTAAACCAGGGCCGTTGTGCTGGCGAATTTGCCTGGGTGCGGATCCAGGCGTTGAGCTTGCCGGTCTCGGAGTTGAGGCTCTCCATCAACTCGGCGGCGCTCAGTTTCCTTGGCGCTTCTTTGCCTGCGGCGGACATGTCGTTAACCCTCTGACGGATAGTTCCTATGCCGCGAAGGTATAGCGCGCGGGGGAAGCTTTGCAACGTCGCGGAAAGTGGCTGTTTTGTAAGGGTTAAGCGAGTCGCGGCACCGCTGAAGGTCGGTGCCGCCACTCGCGGCCGACGGTCACGCCACAAGCTGCGTAACGCGCCCCTCGGAATCCTTTCCCTGCGCCCGGTATTGTCCGATAGCCTTCATCAGCGAAGCATCGGAGACGGTGTAGAGCACGGCATCGGTGCGCCCGGTATTGACATGCCGGCGCCAGAGGAAATTCGGCATCACCAGAAGATCGTTCTTCACCCAGTTGAAGTGCTGATCACCGACCTCGGTGAACCCTTCGCCTTCCATCACGATGACGAAGGTGTTCGAAGTCTCGCGCTTGAACAGCGTCTCCTCGCCGGGGCGAAGGAGTTGGGCCTGATAGTTCATGGTCTGGTAAACGGGCTTGCCCGTCACCGGATTGACGAACTGCATCACGATACCTTCGTGCGCGTCGCCTTTCTCGTGGCGCAGATTGTGGAGCGACTCGCGAATTTCGGCGCCGCGGAAATGGATCATCGGGGTCGGATTGTGGCCCCAGCCGCGCTGGTGCGAGACGAAGGCGGGTTTCAATCCGCCGGTTCCGTAAAGCCGAGACGAGTAGCCGTCCGAGTGCGTCGCCGGCTGGACGATATCGGCTGAATTGGAGGCGCGCGGGTAATCGAGATCGACCCATGCGGCGTCGAGATATTCCAAGAGCGGCCAATCGAGCATGTCGATCCACATCACCGGCGAATCCGAATCGTTGCCGTGATCGTGCCAAGTGCCGTTCGGCGTCCAGATGATGTCGCCGCGCTTGCATTCGCAGCGCTCGCCCTCGACGTTGGTGTAGCCACCCTTCTCGGTGAGAATCGTGCGGCTGGCATTGGCGCTGTGGATATGCGCAGGCGCCTTGTCTTTCGGCACGTAGACTGAAACGGCCGTCCGCATGGTACTGGTGATCTGGAGCCGGCCGCCCAATCCCGGATTGACGAGCAAGATGCTTTGCCGGTCGGCAAACTCGATCGGCGAGACGTCAGCTTCGGCGGCGATCTTGGAGATGCGATCGAGGTACGGGCCATAATCGCTCCAGCGCCAATGACAGGGGAGCGCTTTGAGCTGATTGGCGGACACGCGGCCTTCTTTTAACAGCTCACCGCCCCCCGATGCGCCGTTTTCCGTGAACCAGGCGCGCTGCGAAGGCGCGTTCATTTCCGTTCTCAGCCAGAAGTTCAGCTTTGCCGCTTCATGATTGAGCTGATCCATGACTTTGCGGGCATCAACGCGCGCGGCGCCGTGCATCTGTTTGCGATCGAGATTGACGACGTTCATGACGGGCTCCTTCCAATATCGCTAAGCCCATCATCGGCTTGAATGGTTCAAGGACTTTGAGGTGAATCAACTTCTGCCGGCAGAAAATGCGCCTGAAAAGCCGGCAATTCGGACTTTCACCTATCCCCGCAAGAAGTTCCGCACGGTGCGGTTGACGAGCTCCGGCTGCTCCACATTGGAGATGTGGCCTGCACCGGGGATTTCGAGGAACGCCGAACCGGCAATTGCCGCATGGAGCGCCTTTGTGCCGGGGAGCGAAGCGTCCTTGCCGCCGCAGATGAACTGAATGGGTGTCTTGATCTTTGGCAAATCAGGCCGGAGATCGAAATCCGAGAGAGCGCGCGCGCAACCGACAAAGCCGTTTAAAGGCGTGGTGCGGATCATCTGCCGTAATCGATTCACGCCGTTCGGATTCCCGGACAAGAATTCCGGTCCGCACCAGCGCGTGACGGTGGGCTCGGCCATGCCCTCCATGCCCTTGGCTTCGGCGATGGCGATCCGCTCTTCCCATTGTTGAGCCGATTGCGGCGTCGAGTTCGGGCCGCAATCGCAAGCGACCACGCGGTTGAGGCGCTCAGCGTGCTGCTCGGCCAAAGCGATCGCCGTCATGCCCCCCATGGACAAGCCGACAAAATGCGTGCGGCGGATTTCGAGCGCATCGAAGAGCGCGACGACATCGGCAACCAGGGTCTGGAACTTGTACGCGCCCGTTGGCGCCTCGGTGCCGCCGTGACCGCGCTGATCATAGCGAAGGATACGAAACTCGCCTTTCAACGCCGCGACCTGATCATCCCACATCGAAAGATCGGTCATCAGGGAATTCGAGAAGACGATCCAGGGCGTGCCTTCGCGCCCATCGATTTCGCAGTTGAAGCTGATCCCGTTGGCTTTGACTCTCATCGTCCTCTCCCAAAACGTCAGTTTTTCCAGAAATCGTTGAGCAGGCGTCCGAGCGCAACCGGCGAGGTGGTCGGAAGGAAATGGCCACCCTCGATGATCTCAAACCTCGCACTCGGTATTTGCTTCGCAATGCCTTCGGTGACCGCGACGGCGCGGATGAAGTCCCGTTTTCCGGCGATGACAAGCGTCGGGCAATGGATCGTGGAGAGCAGCTTCATCATGTTGGTCTTGGCCATCATTCGGAAAGCGAGCCCAAACCCGACGGGATCGTTTGCAAGATAGCGTCCGCGATAGTCCTCGTAGGTCTCGCGATCCGAAAGCTCGGGCGGGTAGGACTTGTCGAGCATCATCGGGAGGACGCCGCGAATGCCTTCCCGCTCGGCCAAGGCCGCGACATTGTTGAGGGCATCCGCCCGGCTCGGATCGACGCCCGGCGCCGGATTGCAGAAGACAAGCGATGCGACTTTGGTTGGTGCGCGTGAGATGAATTCGAGGGCCTGCATGCTGGAAGCGGCGAGCGACACGACCCGATAAGGAGGAGCAAGCTTGAGCTCCCGCAATAAGGTCTCCAGGTCCTCGACGAGAGTCTCGATCGAGTATTGCGCGCGGACCTTCTCGGTCAGGCCGAAGCCGCGCTGATCGTAGCGGAAGACGGTGAAGCGGCTCGTCAGTTGGGGAACGATGCCGTCCCAGGAATCGAGCGAGCCGCCGATCTCATGCAAGAGCACCACAAGAGGGCCATGGCCTTCGAGCCTGTAATGGAAGCTCACTCCATTTGCGGCAATGAATGGCAAGCAAATCCTCCTGCGCTAGACGCGCCCTGTACCTTATTGGACACGCACCGACGCACATCAATAAAAACTTGTCATGGCCCGCCCCCGGGTCCGCGCTTGCGCGCGGCCCGAGGGTAAACTCGCGGGCCATGACAAATTGGGTGGATCAATATTCGAACTGCCAGCTTAATCCGACGCTGCTTCCCGAATCCTGCTGCTGCGCGCCTTGGGCGACGGTCGCTGTGGCGCCGGTGGCAACGGTTGCTTTGGCTTTCAGGTTCTTGGTGAGATCGACCTGCACTTCGGCCTGCGGGGTGCCCGACAGGCCCTGCTTCGCGCCGACATAGATGTTGCGGGTCACATATTTCCCCGCTTCGAGTTCGCTTTGATTGTTGGCCCCGCTCACCACCGAAAGACGGTCCAAGCCCAGCGTCTTGCGAATGGAGGCGAGCGGATTGAGCCCCGTGCCGAAGCCTCCGAGCGCCGCTGCTGCCTGGCCCATCGCCGCGAGCTGAACCGCGGTCAGCTGCTTCACGTTCTGCTGGAACAGCAATTGGGCGAGAATCTCGTCCTGCGGCATCGTCGGCGTGCTGGTGAGCTGGACCTTCGGGTTCGAGACCGTGCCGGAGATTTCGAGCCGGGCGGTATAGCCGCCCGACATGGTCTCGGCGACGAAATCGAGCGCCGGATCGAGCCGGCTGCGCAGCGATGTGCCGTCGAAGCTCACCTTGCCTGAGGTGAAGTTCAGCGTCGTCGTGCCAAGGTCGAAGCTGCCGCGGCGCATCTCGAACCCGCCCGTGACCAGGGGCGCGGATACCGTTCCGCCGATATGGACGCTTCCCTCAAGCTCCGCATCGAGCCCTCTGCCGCGCACGAAGAAGAGTCCCGAGGAAGAGATGGTTAGATCGAGTGCGGTTACGTCGCTTTCGCTTGCGCTCGGTCGCAGAGCCGTCGCTTCGCCTGGCCGCACGACATTGATGCTCGTCACTTGAGGCGGGAGGCTGTTCGGCAGGATCGACTCGCCGCGCCTCACTGTGACTTTTCCCGCGATCACAAGCCGGCTCGTCGCGGAGCCGGTAACTGTGACATCCGCGTCGAGATTGGCGTGGAATGCATCAGCCGAGATCGGCTCGGCATTGCGCGCGATGATGGTCAGGTTGACGGGAAGACCGGAGCCCAGGAGATCAATAGTTCCCTTGCCCGTAATCGTGCCGCCGCCGGCACGGCCGGTAAATTGGGCGATCTCGAGGGTCTTGCCTTTGAATTCTCCATCAGCGGCGATGGCGGTGATGCGCAATCCGCGCGGATAGTCCTGAAATTCGGCATTCGCGAGTTTCAAAGTGCCCGTTATGCTCGGCGAATCTCTGGTGCCG
>DASQHF010000060.1:0-1870 GCA_035632215.1 Micropepsaceae bacterium
CCTCGGGATAGACGTCATGGAGCCAGTTCACGGTGCGATAGCGCTTCAAAGGCGCCAAAACGGAGGCAAGCACCGACAGCATCGGAGGATCGGTCTTCACGACCACAACGTCGCCTTTTCGCGCGACCGACAGAAGCTTCGCCGCGCTTGCGGCGTAGAACGATGCGTAATCCAGGCCGCGCCCGAGCAGCGAATGACGGCCGAAACGGCTTGCGGACAAGCGATGGACATTCACGCCACGTACGCACTCGCGCCGCGGCAGGGTCGCGACGGGGTCATCATAAAGCTGTCGGCTGGTGATAACCTCGACCTCTTCGCCTCGATCGGCGAGGTGAAAAGCAAGATCGCTCAAGATCTGCGCAGTCGCCGAGTGATCGGGGAAGAAGTAGCGATTGAGGAAGACAACCCGCATGGCGCTAAGATCGCGTAGCGTTCACGCCTTACCGCGTACGTGCCGGGCGATCAGCGTCTCGCCGAGCACGAGGACGTCCATTTTCGTCCGCAGGAAGCAGTCGAGCGCCTGCTCCGGCTCGCAGACGACGGGTTCGTTCTCGTTGAACGAGGTGTTGAGCACCATCGGCACGCCGGTCAAATCGCGAAAGGATTCGATCAGCCGGTAATAGCGCGGATTGCTCTCCCGGCTCACGGTCTGGAGCCGGCCGGAGCCGTCGACGTGCGTCACCGCCGGGATCGCTGCGCGCTTCTCCTCGCGAATCTGGAAGACCTGCATCATGAAGGGAACCGCATCCTCTTCTTCAAACCACCCGCCCACTGCACTATCCAGCACCGAGGGGGCGAAGGGGCGGAACGACTCGCGGCGCTTGATCTTCGCGTTCAAGATCGCCTTCATGTCGGCGCGCCTAGGATCGCAGACGATGGAGCGATTCCCGAGCGCGCGCGGCCCCCATTCCATACGTCCCTGGAACCAGCCCACGACGCTCCCGTCCGCGATAGCGGCCGCGGTCCGGCGACAGAGCTCGCCTTCTTCGGCGATCGACTCGAGCTTGCAGCCTGCGGATTCGATCTCCTGCCGTCGTCTTGCGATCAGGCTCGCGATCTCGCCATTCGAGAATTGCGGCCCCCAATAGGCATGATCCATCACGAACGAACGCTTGCCGCCCTGTTGCTGCCAGACGGCATAGGCCGCACCGATTGCGCCGCCGGCATCGCCGGCCGCCGACTGCACATACACGCGCTTGAATGGCGTTAAGCGCCGGACTTTGCCATTGGCGACCGAATTCGCAGCACAGCCGCCGGCGAGCGCGATATCGGTCAATCCCGTGCTCTTCTGAAGCAGGCCCACGAGGTGGAAGAAGGCTTCCTCGTACATCGCCTGCACCGAACGGGCGATGTCGCGATGGTTCTCTTCGAGCGGATCGCTCGGCCCGCGTCGTGGACCAAGCAGGTCTTCGAGCGCACTCGAGAACAGATCGCCTACCTCCGGAGACCCGTCCGCCCATTGGTAGGGGACTTCCTCCTTGTGGTGGCGGAAATAACCGAGATCGAGCTCGAATGCGCCGCCTGGCTTCAAGCGCACGATGCGGCGCATCTTGTCGATCTGGGTGGGCTTTCCGTACGGCGCGAGCCCCATCACCTTGTATTCGTCGCCGTAATAGGGAAAGCCGAGATACTGAGTGAGCGCCTGATAGAACACGCCCAACGAATGGGGAAAATGGACCCGTCCTGAGACCTCGATCGTGCCCTTTGCGCCGACGCCCCAGGCCGCGCTCGAAAAATCGCCGAAACCATCGACGGATACGGTCGCCGCCTCGGCGAAGGGGGAGACGTAATAGGCGGAGAAGAGATGGCAAAGGTGGTGTTCGACCCCGTGGAAACTCGCCTTGATCCGATCGTTCGGAAACGCTTTCGC
>DASQHF010000061.1:0-6831 GCA_035632215.1 Micropepsaceae bacterium
TCTGACCCCAAGTGGTTAGATCGCCGCTTTCACCTTGTTGGGAGTGAAAGGGAGATCGCGCAGACGAACGCCCGTCGCGTGACGGATCGCGTTCGCGATCGCGGCCGAAATTGGTCCCTGCGAGGCTTCTCCCGCGCCAAGCGATGGCAGCTCTGGATGATCGATCAGATGCACCTCGACTTGCGGCACTTCGGCGAAGGTGAGGATCGGATAACCGGCCCAGTCACGCGAGGTGATGCGGTCTTTGGCAAACGTGACCTGCTCTTTCAAGGTCCAGCTCGTGCCCTGGATGATGCCGCCCTCGATCTGGTTCGAGAGCCCGTCGGGATTGATGATCTGGCCCGCATCGACGGCCACTGTGACGTGCTCGACCTTGACCGCCCCGGAGCCGCGATCGACGACAACGTCGGCGATCATCGCGACATAGGACTTGGTCGTCTCGTAGCGCGCAAACGCGACGCCGCGGCCGCGAGTGCCGTCGCTTTTGATGTCCGGCTTCCAGCCCGCCTTTTCGGCCGCGGTCTGCAACACCGCGCGGGCGCGCTCGTCCTTCAAGTGCTTCAAGCGGAACGCGACCGGGTCGGCTCCGGCTGCTTCCGCCACCTCGTCCATGAAGGATTCGACCGCGAACACGTTGCCGAAGCCGCCGAGCGTGCGCAGCGCCGAGACGCGCAGCGGCATGTCGGGGATGAAGTGATCGACGATCCTCTGGTTCTGGAAGTCATAGGTCGGCACGGCATTGCGGTCGCCGCCGCCTGCGGGCAAGGGTGCTTCCGCCGGCATGGCGCGCTCGAACGGTTTTTCGAGATGCCAGGAGGCCAAGAGATTCACGCCCATGCGGTTGCCGGGCCGCATGTTGTGGGTGCAGCTCCAGACGTCGTACTGCCAAGCCACAATTGTTCCGTCTACGGATAATCCGGCCTTTCCCGTCATGGTCATCGCCGAGCCGAACGGCTCCCAGCCGAACTCGTCGTCGCGCATCCACTGCACTTTGACGATGCGGCCGTTGGCGCCGAGGGTTAAGAGCGCCGCATCGAGCGCGACGTCGTCGGCCCCGTTATGCCCATAGCAGCCCGAGCCTTGGGCGTGAATCACGCGCACGCGGTCCAAAGGAAAGTTCAGCGCCTTGGCGATATCGGCGCGCAAGGGGTAGGGCCCCTGCGTGTGCGACCACACCGTGAGGATCTCGTCGACAATGCCTGCCACGGCGCAGGAAGGGCCGATGGAGGCATGCGCGAGATAAGGCTTGCGATAGGTGGCGGTGACGGTCTTCGCCGCTTGCGTCCCGGCTGCGCCCTTTTCGTTCACCGTCTTCACGTCAATGGTCGAGAGCTTCTGTAGGTAATCGTGCACTGTCGCCTGATCGGGAAGGGCCGCGGGCACGCGCCATTTGGCGCTTTTGGCCAACGCTTCGCGCGCGGCGATCGCCTGCTCCTCGCGTTCGGCGACGACGCCCAAGAAACGGCCGTTGCGCACCACGGCGATGACTCCGGGGAGCTTCTTGACCGCGGCATCGTCGAGGCTTGTGAGCTCGGCGGCGTAATTGGGCGGACGCACCACGCGGCCGAAGGCAAGCCCCGGAAGCCGCGTGTCCTGCACGAAGATCGCATGCCCCATGACTTTGTCGGGGATGTCGATGCGCTGGGTGGGCTTGCCGACGATGGTGTGCGCAGACGCAGGTTTGGGCTTGGCGCTTCCCGTGGCATCGCGCGAGAGCGATGCGTCCCTGGCGATCTCCCAGTAGCTTGTCTTCGCCGTCGTGCCGGGAACGGTTATTTCGCCGTCGCGGACGATGAGCTTGTCGGGCGTGGTGCCGAGCTTCTCGGCGGCGGCGGCAAGGAGGATCGCGCGGGCCTCGGCGGCCGCGGCGCGAAGCGCGGCGCCGCCCGCCTCGATCGAGTTGCTCCCCGCGGTGACGCCTTCATTGGGCGAGCTCTTGGTGTCGACCGCGATCATGTCGACGCGGATGAAGCCGACGTCGAGCTCCTCGGCGACGATCTGGCCAAGGGCGGTGGTGTTGCCCTGCCCGAGCTCTACGCGACCGGTGTGCACGCGGACAATGCCCTGGGGATCGATCTGAAGCCAGGAATCGAGCCTCTTGTTGGCCGCGAGCGTGCCGGGGAGGCGGGCATTCTCCGCGGCGCGGGCGGCTGCGGGCGCCATGCTGAAGGCGATCACCAGACCGCCCATGGCAAAAGAGAATTCGCGGCGGTTCATTTTTGTCATGCCGCCATCTCCTTCTGCGCGCGTAAGATCGCGCGGACGATCCGGTTGTGGCTGCCGCAGCGGCAGAGATTGCCGTTGAGCGCCTGGCGGATGTCGGCCTCGCTTGCGCGCGGGTTCCTGTCCAAGAGCGCTTTGGCGCTCATGATCATGCCGTTGATGCAGTAGCCGCACTGCATCGCCTGTTCGGCGATGAAGGCTTTCTGGAGGGGATGAGGCTTCTCGTCGGTCCCGAGCCCTTCGAGCGTCGTCACCGGGGCGGTGACCGCCGACACCGGCGTGCGACAGGAGCGGATCGCGCTTCCGTTCATCACCACCGTGCAGGCGCCGCATTGCGCGAGCCCGCAGCCGAATTTGGCGCCGTTGAGCTCGAGATCGTTCCTCAAGATGTAGAGCAGCGGCGTGTCGGCTTCGACCGACACCTCCCGCATCTCGCCGTTGACGGTTAGGCGGAAATTTTGCGGCATGAGCTTTCCTTCGCGCGTCCGCCGAGCTTGAGCCCGGTCATTCGTAGTTCCGATTCTCTCCCTTGCGACTCGTTTGGCAACCTTAAATCCGCTCCGGCTTTGATTTTTTCCGAAATTTTCGAGTTTGATTGTTTATCAAAGGTCCTTGGTTCTCTTGGATTTTTTCGCCTCGGAAATCAAAGATATCAAAGGAAATCAAAGCCCAGAAGCAGTTGCAAATTGCAATGTAGCATGGTGCGCGGAAAAAGAAAAGGGCTGGAATGAGCTCCGGCCGTTTCGAAAAGTTCAGGAAGCCAGCTCCACGGCGATGCTGGTGCGGTCGTGGCTTGCGATGACGCAAACTGTGTCGCCGGGCGCGAGCTTAAGCGGCTTCGGAAAACGATAGACGAGCTGCGACCAGTGGGCGTCAGCGTTCGGCGACGGGCGATTGTCGTAGGTCGCCTCGGCGTCGAGCTCTATTCTGATCCATTGTGCAAGCCCGACGCAGGTGCCTGCGCGCGTCGCGGTGAGCACGACCTCGCGGCGCGCCTGCGGGAAATGACGGTTTTTCAAATCGAAGCGCAGCAGCGGCGCGTCATCGGAGAGTTTCTCGTGCGGCGTGGCGTTAAGCGAGACGGCGAGATTGGGCGGCGCGAAATCGTTGAATCCGGAGAGATCGAGCGATTTGATCTTCCCCACGAACAGCATGTCGTGCAGCAGCTCGCCGCCGACGAGGAATCCGTAGGCGGAAGCAGCGGCGGGAATGATGGTCGCGGCGTCGGTGAGCAAATGCTGATGCGCGTGTTCGATCGTTCCGATGATGCCTTCATCCAAAAGATTGCTCGAGAAGGTCTCGGTGATGAGGACTTCGGCGCGTTCCGGCAAATCCTGTCCCAAGATGAGATCGGTCGAGCGCTTGGCGACGACGCGGATCTTATCGCCGAGGCCATTCTGCGCGATGATCTCCGCCGCGCGTTCGGCGATCACGTCCACGGACTCGCAGGTAACGACGGATTTGGCGCCGGCTTTTGCAGCGAGCATCGAGAGGAGCCCCGTGCCGGTGCCGATCTCGAGCACGCGCTTGCCCCTAACTGCCCGCGCGATCGCCGCTTCGTAGATGTCGTTCCGCCGCCGATCGTGCAGCATGGTGAAGTGCCAGGCCGGAATAAGATCGCGGTAGGCGGCTTTCAGATTGGCCTTCGCTTCCGCGAAGTCGGGCTTCAATGCGACCGCGCGCTTGAACGCGTTGATCGCGGCGCCGGGGAGCTTCAGGTCGCGATAGAGGACGCCCAGATTGTTGAACGCCCAGGGGTAGTCGGGTTTCAAGGCGATCGCGCGCTTGAAGGCGTCGGCGGCAAGATCGAATTCGCCACGCGCGTTCAACACCGCACCGAAATTGTTGTGCATCTCGGGCGTCGCGCGCGGAGACTCGGTCGCGCGTTTCATGTGCTCGCGCGCCGCCTGAAGGTCGCCCTGGCGAAAGAAAATGACACCCAGGAGATGATTGACTTCGGGGCTAGAGGGCTCGCGCGCGAGCGCGGCGCGGGCGAGCCTCGCCGCCTCGTCCAGCCGCCCGGCGTTGTAATGCTCGAAAGCCTGTTGGATGGGGTCCGTCATTAGCGCTCAACCCAACATTTCGACCGGTTTCACGTCAAGCAAGGGCGCTTACCCGAGACGCCGCCATCTGCTAAATAGGCGCCCTCACGAGCCCAAGGGAGGTTAGGAATGTCACGTCGTTTAGCGGTCGTTTTTGCAGCTGTCGTCGCGGTGGGCGCGCTGGGCGCGGCCATCGGGGCATCCGAGGCCGCTCCGGCATCCAACAACATCAATGGGCTCGATTACGAGTTCTTCAAGTCGAGGGTCGAGCCGATCTTCTTGAAGAACCGGCCCGGTCATGCGCGCTGCTACACCTGCCACGAAGGCGCGAACAATTTCCTCCATCTCGAGCCCTTGGCTGCGGGCGCGCAAGTCTGGAACGAGGAGCAGTCGCGCAAGATGTATGAGTCGATTGCGCGGCTCGTGACGCCCGCCAACCGCGAGCAGAGCCGGCTGTTGATTCACCCCTTGGCGCCCGAAGCGGGCGGGGATCTGTTCCACTCCGGCGGCCGCCAGTTCGAGAACAGGGACGATCCGGACTACAAGATCCTCATGCAGTGGGTCGGCGTGAAGTAAGCACAAATAACCCCCACTCACCATGGGCGGGCTTGACCCGCCCACCCAGTGCGCGCGTGTCCATGGCCGGATTTAATCCGGCCATCCCGCGCGCAAAAGATTCTCTCCGTACGGACGCTGGATGGCCGGCTCGGAGGCCGGCCATGGAAACAAAACGGGCCGGGGTGGACCCGGCCCGTTCGCCAATCAAATGCGATTTGCGCGCGATTACTTCATCACGAGCGTGTTGATGCGCTTGGGCACTTCGCCGACCGGCACGACGGCCTTGATCTTGTGCGTCGCGACGTCGATCGCGGTCACCGAGCGCAAGCCGGAATTCGCGATGAAGATCTGATTGTCCGGCGTGAACGTCACCCAGTTGGCGACCGCTCCGCCAAGCCGCTTACCCGGGATCTGAAGATCCGGAAGCTTGATGGTGTCGGTCAGTTTCAGCTCGGGCGTCGTCAAGTCGTACACGAACACCGCGTTCTGCGGGATGCTCGTCACCCACAGCGTCTTTTTGTCCGGCGACACGCCAATGCCGTGCGAGGGCGCGTCCTCGCGGCCCGGATCCATGTCGACGCCGGTCTTCAGGTCGGGGAGCTTGATGCGCGCGACTTCCTCGTGCGTCTTGAAGTCGATCGCGGCAAAGCCGTCGAACGCCGCCATCTGGATGAACACGCGCTTCGTTGACCCGTCGGGATTGGCCTCGATCGTCATGGGCCTGACGCCGTGATCGAATTTGTGCGTCCAGGCGATGGTCTCGGTCTTCAGATCGATGACCGTGAACATACCGGTCTGCACCGAGCCGCAGACCACGTAATTGCTGTCGGGCGTCACATAGATATTGTGCAGGCGCCCTTCGGTCGGGATGGTCTTCTTCACCTCGAGCTTGACGGGATCGATGATGTCGAGGGCGCCCGTGCCGCGCGCGATCGCGACCATGATGCGGCCGTCCTTCGCCACCGAGATGTTGTTCGGGTGGTTGGAGAGCGTGATCTTCTTCAGGAGCTTCGCGGTCTTCTGGTCGAAAACGTCGAGCGTGCTGGTCGCCTCGTTGCTGATATAGACGCGGCTGCCGTCGGGCGAGAAGTTCACGCCATGCGAGCCGACGATCGGAATGTGCTGCACGACCTTTTCGGTCAGGGGGTTCACCACGTCGACCGTGTCGCCGGCGCTGTTGGTGACGTAGACGAGCGCCGTTTCGGCCGAGGCTGCGAACGGGAGCGCGAGAGCGAACGCGGAACCAAGTAAGATGCGACGGAGATTCATGGAGTGCTCCTCTTGAGCGGGTCATCCCGCAAGCGGCGCAAAGTACGGGGAAGGGGAGGGGAGTTCAAGGTGGGGGAACGAGGGATGAGCAGCCGTTTTCGAGCCGCTTGGTCCATTAAGGATGCGTGCCGCTCTTCGCCGCGGCTTCATCGGCCAAGTACCCGGCGCTGAGAGTCTTCTTCTCGGCCGCGAGGGGCAGAAGCGTCGGATAGAATTGCACGAAGGTCGTGTCGGCGGCCCCGTGGGCCTCATGGCAGGAATAACAGTCTGCCGTTTGCGGGATCAGACGCGTCGGCGCTTCGCCCTCGAACGCGAAGAATCCCCAACCGCCTTTCAGACGCGAGTCCTTGACGTGCGCTTCCCTGTTCCCGACGGCTGCCTGGAAGAAGCCGTTCTTGTTGATCGAGCCGTTCTGTTCGGCCGCCCGGATCTCCAGCACGAAGATCGTTTTGTCGGGCCATTTGCCGGTCTTCAAGAACGCGCTCTGCGCTTCCGGGTTGACGAAAACGTTTTCGAACCGGTTGGAGCGCGTCGCGGCATCAGCGGCGTAGGACATGTTCATGCCCGACGAGAGATAGACCCAATTGCGGTAATCCTTCGGAAATTGGAGCCGCCCGTCGGGAGCATAGGTGATCGCGGTAGTGCCTTGCGCCAACACGGTCGGGGCATCGGCGACCGTCAAAGCAAGCATTGCGAGGAGAGGGCAAAGGCCGATCGAGTGGATGCGCATGGTGCTCTC
>DASQHF010000062.1:0-1565 GCA_035632215.1 Micropepsaceae bacterium
CGCCCCACCTGCTTGAACTCCTCGAAGAGCACACCCTGATCCTCGGGGGCGATGCCGATGCCGGTGTCGCGCACTGCGATCTCGACGTTTGCCGTATCCAGCTTCGCGCTCACATCGACCCGCCCGCCATCGGGCGTGAACTTCACGGCGTTTGACAAGAGATTCAACAGGATCTGCTTCACCTTGCGCTCATCGGCCTGGAACTCCCCAAGCCGCGCATCGACCTCGGCGGCGAGCTGGATGCCATGGCGCTGGGCGCGCTCGCGGATGAGCGTCATCGCGTTCGAGATCGCCGTGGGCAGATGGAAGCGGGAGAGCTCCAGCTCCATCCGCCCGGCCTCGATCTTCGATAGGTCGAGGATGTCGTTGATGAGCGAGAGCAGGTGCCGCCCGGATTCGCGGATGTCCTTGAGGTAATCCGCCTGCTTCTCGTTCACCTCGCCGAACATCTGGTCGATCAGCACCTCGGAGAAGCCGATGATGGCGTTGAGCGGCGTGCGCAGCTCGTGCGACATGTTGGCGAGGAACTCCGACTTGTGCTTGTTCGCCACCTCGAGCTGGGCGCTCTTCTCCTGGATCTCCTTGAAGAGCCGGACGTTCTCAATGGCAATCACGGCCTGGTCGGCGAATACCTTGACGAGCTCAATTTGCTTGTCGGTAAAGGGCCGGGGAGCACCAACGCGAGAAAGACTGAGCACGCCTACCGCCGCGCCGTCCCGCAGCATCGGCACTGCGAGAATGCTGCGGAAGCCGCCGGCGCCGGCAATGTCGTGTCTCTTGTATTCCGGGTCGGCGAGCACATCGGGAATATGCACAGTTACGCCGTCTACGAGCGCCCGCCCAGCCGCCGACGTCCTGTCGACCGCGATGGGCGCACGCGCGAAGACGTCGCGACTGACTCCTGGAGCTTGTTGGATTCCGTCCGGCACGACGAATGCCTCCGGAACATAGGCGCCGCGATCGTCGGGACGGAAGATGAATCCCCGGTCCGCATCACAAAGCCGGCGAGCATTAGCGAGGACAATCTCTAGGACGGGTTGAAGGTTGTATGTGGTGCGGCTGATGACCTTGAGGATTTCGCTCGTGGCGGTTTGCTGTTCGAGCGATTCGCCGAGATCATTGTTCCGCGCTTGGAGCTCGTTGAAGAGGCGCACGTTCTCGATGGCGATGACCGCTTGATCGGCGAACGTTGTAAGAAGATCGAGCTCATGTTCTGTAAAGCTCCCCGGCTTGGCCCGCGCAACATTTATTAATCCGATTACCTCTCCATCGCGCAACATCGGAATGAAGAAAGCGCTTCGCCAGCCGCGAGAGAGCGCTACAGCGCGCCCCTCATCGGTCATGGTTGGGTCTACTCTCGCGTCGCTAATGTGCGCTGGCTTTTTAGACTTGATTGCTCTGCCAATGGGCGCGCCTTCTGGTATGCGGCGCGGATAAAAACGGCGCGCTGCATCATCTCCGTCCGGATCTGTCGTCGTAAGAGCCGACAGGTGCACCATATCGCCCTCCACGCGCAAGACCGCAGCCGACATTCCATTTATCAAGCTCACCGCGCTTTTTGCTAT
>DASQHF010000063.1:0-10641 GCA_035632215.1 Micropepsaceae bacterium
GACGAAGAATGTCATCGGGTGCTGTGGCCCTTGTCCCTGGCCCTGGGCCAGAACGGCGGCCGAACCCAACAGGGTCACGGCGACCGCCGAAAGGATAATGTGTGATCGTCTCATGATTGCGCCTCCTCGTTGATGTCATTGTCTGAAAACTGCCCACCGTGCAGTGCACAGGGGCAGTACATGACCGCTACTCATGCATAGACCGAATTTAGCACAAGATTGTGTCAGGCGCCTATCAGGCGCGGCCCTGCCCTAGCCCCACAGCTCGCGCGGGGGCGGCTCGATCACGTCGCCCCGGTAGGTGAGCCCAGGTTCGCGGTCGCGGGCAAGAAGCAACGGCCCATCCAGGTCCACGAACGCGGCCATTCCGGCAATGAGCGCGGCGGGCGCCATCGAAAGCGATGTCGACACCATGCAGCCGACCATGAGCTTCAGTCCCTTTGCCTGTGCTTCGCGAGCAAGCTCGACGGCTTCGGTGAGCCCGCCCGTCTTGTCCAGCTTCACATTGATATGATCGTAGCGGCCGAGGATGCGCGGGAGGTCCTTGCGGGTGTGACAGGATTCGTCGGCACAGAGGGGAACAGGACTTGAATAGCGCGCGAGCGGCTCGTCTTCCGATGCTTTCAAGGGCTGCTCGATGAGGCTGACGCCGAGCTTCGCGAGCTCGGGCGCGAGGCGGGTAAGATCATCGAAGCTCCAACCCTCGTTCGCATCAGTGATAAGACTCGCGCCGGGCGCGGCCGCTCGCACCGCTTCGATCCGGGCAAGATCCTCACCGCCTGCGACTTTCAGCTTCAAGAGGCGATAGCCCTTGGCGGCGGCTTCGGCCGCCGCGCGCCCCATTGCGTCGGGCGCATCGAGGCTCAAGGTGAAGGCCGTGCGCACGGGTTTCGGTGGCGCAAGGCCTAGAATCTCGTAGGCGCGGACGCCTTGCCGCTTTGCTTCCCAGTCGATTAGCGCGCAGTCGAGCGCGTTGCGTGCCGCGCCAGCCTTAAGATGGGCGGAAAGCTCCTCTCGCGTGAGCCCGTTCGCGATGTCGGAAGCGGCGCTCTCGATCGTGCTTCGTACGCTCTCGACCGTCTCACCGTAGCGCGCATAGGGCACGCACTCGCCGCGGCCGCGCGTGTCGCCGTCGGCGATCTCGGCGACAACGACATGCGCTTCGGTCTTGGCACCGCGCGCGATGCGGAAGCTTCCCTTGATCGGCCAGGATTCGACTCTGACGGTGAGCCTTCGGGCGCTCATGCGTTGCGCATAGTACAGCAATCGCGCCGGTGATGGGCCGGCGTGCTATAAGGAAGGGCAGTGCGAGGCGAACTAAGTCGAGGAACGATCATGAGCACTTTCGGAAGAATGCGGCGTCCTCTATTGACGGGCGTGCTTCTCGCGTCGGCGGGGTTGATGGCTGTCGCGTTCTCCGTCTCGCGCGCGGCCGAAACCGTCACCGATTGGCCCAGCTACAATCGCACGCTCACCTCCGAGCGCTATGTGCCGTTGGATCAGATCAACAAGGCCAATGTCGCCCAGCTAACGCAGGTCTGTGTGTACGACTTAGACGTAGACACGAGCTTCCAGACGGGCCCGATCGTCATTGGCCGGACGCTCTACGGCACGACCGATACGGATACGTTCGCGATCGACGCCGGTACCTGTCAGCAGAAATGGCGTGTGCACGAGAACATCAAGGGCGGACTCCCGGTGAATCGCGGCGTGGCGTATCTCGATGGGCGCCTGTTCCGCGGCACGCAAGATGGGCGCGTGTTTGCCTACGATGCGGCGACGGGCAAGAAGGCGTGGGAGCAGACCATCGCCGACCCGAAGAAGGGCGAGTCGGTGCCGGCCGCGCCCATTGCCTGGAATGGGCTCGTCTTCATCGGCAATGCAGGCGGGGACCGCTACGAAGGCCGCGGGCGAATGTACGCGCTCGACGCCAACACCGGCAAGATGGCCTGGGAAACCTACATGGTGCCCAATGACGGCCCTCCCGCGCCGAATAATGAACGCATGCAGGCGCTCGCGCGGCAGAGTTGGGGTAACGCGCGCGATGTGCCGGTTTCGGGCGGTGCCACTTGGACCTCGTACACGCTCGATCCGGCGAAGGGCCTCCTCTACATCCCGGGCGGAAACCCCAGTCCGGATTTCCTGAAAGAGATGCGCCCAGGCGCGAATTTGTTCTCCGACTCGGTCGTTATTCTCGACGCTAAGACCGGCGTCTATGTGAATCACTATTCGCTCGTGCCGGAGGACTTCCACGATTGGGATGTCGCGAATACGCCCACCGTCGTGACCACCAAGTCCGGAAAGCACGTTCTCGCGGAAGCGCCCAAGGACGGCCAGCTCTACGCTTACAATCTCGACACCAACCAGAGGATGTTCGTGACCGCGATCACGACGCGGGAGAACGTCGCCGCGCCCTTATCGGAAAAACCGGTGCATTTCTGCCCCGGGTCATCGGGCGGCTCGGAATGGAACGGAACCGCCTACAGCCCCGATACCAACCTTTTCTATAACGGCACCGAAGACTGGTGCACGACCGTCGTGGTCAAGGACCCGACGAAACCGTTCAGCGTTTCCTTGGGCCAGCAATGGACGGGCTCGGGCGACGGCAATCTCTTCGGCAAGAAAGACCCTAATTGGAGCGGTTGGGTTATGGCAACCGACGCCGACACGGGACAGGTGAAATGGCGCTTCAAGACGACGGCGCCCGCACTCTCGGGCGTGACGCCTACCAAAGGCGGGCTCGTCTTCGTCGGCGATCTCGGCAATCACGCCTTTGCGCTCGATGCCGATTCCGGAAAGGTGCTGTGGCAGACGGAACTGAATGGCGCCGCGGGCGGCGGTGTGGTCAGTTATCTCGTCGAGGGCAAGCAGCGCGTCGCGTTTGTCGCCGGCACCCGCTCGCCGATTTTCCCGGTCGCGACAGCAAGCGCCAAGATCGTGGTCTTCGGCTTGCCGTGATCTAGCGCGTTAGCCGGATGGCTGTCTGGGCCATCAGCACGCGGGCACCTTCGCGCCCCATGGTGCGGTCGGTGATCGATTGCAGCCGATTGGCGATGTCCTCGACATTGGGCTGGCGCCAGGGCCGCACTGCGGTCGCGGCATAGATGAGCAATCCCCGCACATAGGCATCGCGCAAAGCGGGGAGGACCCGGTTAACATCGTCGCGAAGCTTCACGTCGGGAACATCGAGCCCGAACTCGATCAAGAGCAGTCCGCGCGGCTTGCCGGCATCGAGAATGGTCGAATAGATCGGATCGACCTCGATATAGCTTTCCGATTGGGTCGTCTTGTGCTGGGCGCCCTGGCTCTGGGCCGTGGCGGCCGAGGCGGGATCGGCTACCGCGGTGGCCAAAACCACAGCGAGCAAGGCGGGCAAAGCTAAGCGCACGGGCGTCATTTTCCTCTCTCGCCCGAAATTAGCCGGCCGTGGTAAATTGCGGGTTACGTTGCCGCGGCCCGCGGCTTTCTCGTTAGGAGATGGCAATGAAAAAGAAGCATGGAGCTCTTGGAATTCTCGGCCTCGGATGCGCTTTTGCGGCGGTCGCGGCGATCGCCCAGACCACTCCCAATCCGGGCGAAACTGTGGGGCAGCACTTCCAGTTCTTGGCCAGCAACTTGGCACCCCCCTATGCGACACCCGCGAGCGCCGAGCGCTCGACAAGGGCCGAGGCGCCTTCAGAAGCGAAACTGAAGCTGCCGCCGGGCTTCCACGCCAATCTCTTTGCCTCAGGTCTGAACGACGCCCGCTGGCTCCAGATGCTGCCCAACGGCGACGTGCTCCTCGCGGAAGCCAAAGCCAATAAGATCACGCTTCTGCGCGACGCCGACGGCGACGGCAAGGCCGAGGTGAAGACGACCTTTGCCGATAGCTTTCAGGATCCGCATGGAATGGCGCTCTATGGCGGCAAGCTCTATGTCGCCGACGCGCTCGGCATCTACAGTTTTCCCTATAAGGACGGGGACACCAAGGTCTCCGGCCCGCGCACGCAAGTGACCGAACCCGGCGCCTTTGGCGTTCTTGGGGGCCATTCAACGCGCAATCTCGCCATCAACAGCAAGGGCGAGATCTTCGTCGCGATCGGCAGCAACGGAAACATCAACGACAAGGATGACCCCTGGCGCGCCGCGGTCTCGAAAGTCGTCGGCAACAAGCTCGTGCAATATGGGACCGGCATACGCAATCCCGTCGGCATCACCTTCTATCCGGGTACGGACGATCTCTATGTCGCCGTGAACGAGCGTGACGGCGAGGGGGACGAGCTGGTGCCCGATTACATGACGCGGGTGCAGCAGGGCGATTTCTATGGCTGGCCATGGGCCTACATCGGCCAGCATGAAGAACCGTCGTTGAAGGGCAGACACCCGGAGCTCGTTGCTAAGACGAAAGTTCCCGATGTCCTGTTCCGCTCGCACTCGGCGCCCTTGGGTCTTCTCTTCTACACTGGTACGCAGTTTCCGGCGCAATATCGGGGTGGCGCTTTTGTCGCCCACCACGGCTCGTGGAACGCCGCCAATCCGCGGGGCTACAAGATCGTCTATGTGCCGTTCGAGAACGGACGGCCCAAGGGCGGCTACGACAATTTCGCGCTCGGTTTCTGGACCACGGGTCAGGCGCCCGCGGGCGTCATGGGCCGGCCGGTCGGATTGGCGCAAGCCAAAGACGGAAGCCTTTTGGTCGCCGACGACGTCGGCGAGGCTGTCTGGCGGATTTCGTACAAGCCGTAAGTGGCAAAAGGCTAAGCTGCCCGGATCTCTTCCGGGCAGCGCATGCCTAAGTCGACCAGAAGGCCCACTGCGAAAGCATCAGCTTCCAGCCGGGAAGGACCCAAGCGGATTTGGGCTCGACCTCGCGCGCCACTGCCTCTTCCGCCGAGCAGCGCTTGTCCAGCCAGCCGATCTGGCCCGGCTGATTCATCTCGAGTTCCAGGCACTGCGCGCGCCATTGCCCGATCTCGAGATCGGTGGGCCGCGGGTTCTCCGCGATGTCCTTGGCGAGATTGGTGAAATTACGGAACAGATCGTGGTGCCGCCGGGCCTTGCCGCCGAAATCGAGCACGATGTCGAGGGCGGCGAGAATGGCCACGCCGACAGCGGCCGTTTCGCTCCACACCGGGCTCTTGTTCCCGAGGATCGCGGCAAAGACCGCCATTCCGCCGATGAGCACTAAGATCTTGGTCCGTTGATCGAAGCGCTCCCAGAACACGCGGCGATAGGCGTGGTAGCGCATCGATTTCCCGACGCCGAACTCGATCTTCCAGCGCTCGAATTCGAGTTCCGTCATGCCCCAGGCTTTGGTCTTGGGCGCATCGAGCGCGGCGCGAGACTCGCGCAGCACCTCGCGCTGCTTCCATTCCTCGACGAAGATGCTGCGTTCTTCTCGCCGCTTCTCGAAAGGCGTTGCTTGTTCTCTGAAGGCTTCGCTCATGGCCCGCTCCCCGAGATCGACGACGTCAAGTTAACCGTAATACGAGCGCCAAGCTCAAGGCCGGATAATCGCCCTGTTTGTCACATGTTTTTCGCCACAAGGGGGCTGGCTTGCCGGCCCGTAGCCCCGCGAACCAAGTCTCAGCCCGCTTTCGCGCTTACGCGCTTCGGCGCGGATTAGAAGTTATGGCTGGTTTGCCGAGCCGTAGCTCGCGGATGCGAGGCCCGCCTTCGCCCTAAAGGGCTTCGGCGCGGCAGCCTCGCTTCGCGAGCGAAGGCTGGTGGAGCTGAGCGGGATCGAACCGCTGACCTCCTCATTGCGAACGAGGCGCTCTCCCAACTGAGCTACAGCCCCATAACCTTGGGATCGCGGGGTCTGACCGCGAGGCAGGGGTATCTAGGGATCGGGTCCGGCTCCTGTCAATGGCAGGGCTTTGTCTGGAGCCCGGGGGCGCCTCTGACGTCCTCCGGCCGGGTTCCATCGTTGCGGACGATGCTCTAATTAGGTCCCGAATCGCTCGAGGGACGGGGGAAAGTCCTAAAATGATCTATGCGCTCAGGGACGTCCTCATCACCGTCCTCAATCTCTATACTTATGTGATCATCGCCGCCGTGATCGCGAGCTGGCTGGTCGGGTTCGGCGTGATCAACACCTACAACCAGTTCTCACGCATGGTGCTGCGATTCCTACACGCACTGACCGAGCCCGTGTTCGGTCCGATCCGGCGCGTGATCCCGCCATTCGGAGGGCTTGATCTCTCGCCGCTGATCGCGCTCTTGATCGTCTACTTCCTCCAACGTTGGCTGGTCTATGGGACCTTGTTGTGACGGCACTCGTCGGGCCTAAGGCGAAAGCTATCCGCTTAACCGTGAGGTTGACGCCCAAAGGCGGGCGCGATGCCATTGAAGGCTGGGTTCAAGATGCCGCGGGCAAGCGCATGCTGAAGGCCCGTGTTGCGGCGCCGCCTGAGGACGGGAAAGCGAACCGTGCGCTCATTGAGCTGATCGCGGACGCACTCGATGTCGCCAAAAGCAGGGTCGCCATCGTCTCGGGCGAGGCCGCACGGCTCAAAGTCGTCGAAATCGCAGGCGATGCGGACGCGCTTGCCGCGCGTGCCGGAAACTTGGGGACGAAGTGTTGAGCGCGCGCGTGATCGACGGCAAGGCGATCGGTGCCGCCTTGCGCGCGCGCATCGCCGATGAAGCTCGCACCTTGAAGCGGGCACACGGAATCACGCCGGGGCTCGCCGTCGTGCTGGTGGGTGATGATGCGGCGAGCACGATCTATGTCAGTGCCAAAAGCAAGGCCGCTCAGGAAGCGGGTTTCTACACCTTCGACATCCGCCATCCAGCGGAAGTGAGTCAGCACGCGCTCCTGGCCGAAGTGACGGCCTTGAACGGCGATTCGTCCGTACACGGCATTCTTGTCCAGATGCCCTTGCCGAAGCACATCGACACGGGCGCGATCGTTGATGCGATCGATCCGTTGAAAGACGTGGATGGCCTCACGGCCACCAATGCGGGCCGGCTGATGCTTGGCGAAAGCGGTATCAAGCGCGGGCTCGTTCCCTGCACGCCTTTGGGCTGCCTGCTGCTCGTGCGCGAGGTTCTAGGGAGCGACATTGCGGGCAGGGATGCGCTCGTCATCGGACGCTCCAATCTCGTCGGGAAGCCGATGGCGCAGCTTCTGTTGCAGGAGAGCTGCACGGTAACGATTGCTCATTCCAAGACCAAAGCTCTGCCCGAGTTGAGCCGCGGTGCCGATATTCTTATCGCCGCCTTGGGGCGCGCCGAAGCGGTACGCGGAGATTGGATCAAGCCGGGCGCCACCGTGATCGATGTCGGTACGACGCGGCGCACGCTTGCCGATGGCCGGAACAAGCTCGTCGGCGACGTGGCCTATGAAGAAGCCGTGAAACTCGCCGGCGCGATCACGCCGGTTCCTGGCGGAGTGGGGCCGATGACCAACGCCTGTCTGATGCGCAATACGCTCATCGCTGCCGCGCTGCAGGCGGGTCTGCCGCAACCGGACGTCTAACGGGCCGTCAATATGCGTTTCTTTAAATCCACGGCCATCGACTCGGGTGAGGTCTCGAGCGTGTAATTGGAGAGGAACTGTCCCGTCGGGCTCATCAGATAGACGACGCCCGAGTGATCGACGGCGTAATTGTCACCTTCCTCCGTGTGGGCCTGATAGTAGACGCGATAGGCCTTGGCCGCCGCAGCGACCTCTTCGTCCGTTCCGGTGAGGCCGACGAAATTCGGGCCGAAGGAGGCGAGATAGGCCTTCAACTTTTCCGGCGTGTCGCGCTTCGGATCGACGCTGATGAACACGGGCACGATCTTCGTGGCATCGGGCCCGACCTTGTCGAGTGCGGCGGACATCACCGAAAGCGTCGTCGGGCAGACATCGGGACAGAAGGTGTAGCCGAAGAAGACGAGCATGTATTTGCCGCTGAAGTCCTTCTCGCTACGCCGCATTCCGTTCTGATCGATGAGTGAGAACGGGCCGCCGATGGTCACGGTTTCGCCGGTCGGAACGCTGACGATACCCTTCTCCGAACGGACATCGCCGAAATGCCAGAGGAGGCCGGTCGCGACGGCAAGGATGAGCACAAGGAAGGGGATAAGCGCGAGCGGGCGGTTCATGGCGACGCCTCTTTACCGTCATTCTCCCAATTGCAGCAACATGCCGCGGTCGCGCGCCTGATTGTGGAAGATGAGGAACGAGGCGATGCCGAGCGCGAACCACACCACGTTCAAGGCCGCCGCAGTGAGCATGAAGTCCAGCCGAACGACGTGATCGATGAGGATCGCGCGCATGCCGTTGAAGATGTAGGACGCGGGCACGATGGCGCTCACCACCTGCACCCAATTGGGCAGAATCGTCGTCGGATAATAGACGCCGCATAAAGGGGCGAGCGCAAAGATGACCGCCCAGGCGAAGCTCTCCGCGCCAAGCCCATAGCGCAAGACGAGACCGGCGACGAAGAGCCCGATGCTCCAGCCGAATGCGATCAGGCTGAAGAAGAACACGCCCAGCGAAAGCCCGAGCGAATAGAGCGAGAAGCCGAAGAACCAGATCGCGGCGAGCGTTGCCGGGAAGAGTCCCACGAACGTGCGGATCGCGCTGACGATGGTGAGCGCGGTTATGTACTCGCCGATTCGCAACGGCGTGGCTAAGAGATGGCCGAGATTGCGGGAATAGACTTCCTCGAAGAACGAGATCGCAAGGCCGATCTGACCGCGGAACAGCACGTCCCAGAGCATCACGCCGCCCAAGAGAATGCCCCCGGCCTGGGCGAAGTAGCTCGATTGGCGCGACAGGAAAGTCTGGATGAACCCCCAGAGGATCATCTGCACCATCGGCCAATAAGTGAGATCGAGGAAACGCGGCCACGATCCCGCGATCAGGTACCAATGGCGTAGGATTACCGCGCCAATGCGTCGCGGGGTGCCTTGGTCGGCGATCATGCGCGCGCCTCTTTCCGCGCGCCTTTGCGGGCGACCTCGAGAAAGACTTCCTCGAGCGTCTTGCGGCCGTATTTCTCGATTAGGGCCTCGGGCGATCCGCGGTCGACGATGCGTCCCTCGCGCATCATCAGCACGCAGTCGCACAGCCGCTCGACTTCGAGCATGTTGTGCGAGGCGATGAGAAAAGTCGCGTTCTCTTCGCTTGCATAACGCGACAGGAACGCCCGCACCCAGTCGGCCGTGTCCGGATCGAGCGAGGCCGTGGGCTCGTCCAGGAGCACGAGTGCCGGTCTGTTGATGAAAGCCTTGGCCAACCCTGCGCGTGTGCGCTGGCCGGCCGATAGCTCGCCCAAAGGCCGGTCCAACAAAGCGTTCAGATCGAGCTCTTTGGCAAGCAGCTCGATACGCTCGCGCGGATGGGTAACGCCGTAGAGCCGCGCGTAAATCGCAAGATTCTGCCGCACGGTGAGACGCCGGGGCAGATCCGCGTAGGGACTCTGGAAATTCATCCGCGCGAGAACCTCTTTTCCGCTTTGCGCGAAATCTTTGCCCAAGATCTCGATCCGGCCCGCCGTCGGCCGCACGAGCCCCAGCAGCATCGCGAGCGTCGTCGTCTTGCCGGCGCCGTTTCCACCCAAGAGTGCGGTAAACGATCCGGTCTCGACGGCGAAACTGATGGCATCGACCGCGACGATGTCGCGATAGCGCTTGGTCAATGAGTCCACGCGGATCGCGATGTCTCGCTTCGTCCCTTCTCTACGATCGGCTTCAGGTTGGATGATGGCGTCCATGGATGGCTCGGCGCGAACGTGATGAAGAGCTTAACCCGGCTGAAAATCCGCAACTAGCTCAACGGATAGTGACGTGAGCGGGGCCTCGTTCACGAGGTTTCCTCAAACCGGAACAAAAGCCCCCGTGAGGGGTTTCCGCCACATGATCACGAAGGAGATTCTCCCATGCGCCGCACAGGGATGTTCTCGAGCGCCGCGATCTTGGGATTCGCGATGCTAACGGCGTGCAATCAGAACACGAGTTCGAACGCGCCGCAAAATCAGCCGGCCAATCAACCGGCCACGAATGAGCCGGTCAATCCGCCCAGCAACCAGACGGCGACGAATGAGCCCGCACCGGGCAGCACGAACGGGACGGCCGCGGCGACGAAGGACGCGGTTGCCGGAGCGACCGGCACGCTCTCGCCGGAGCCGACGACGTCCACAAAGGGGTTCGTGCAAGGCGCCGCCATGGGCGACATGTACGAGCTTGACGCGAGCAAGATCGCGCTCATGCGCTCGATGTCGGATGACGTGAAGAAATTCGCGCAACAGATGATCAATGATCACACCCAGACCACGAATAAGCTCAAGGAAGCGCTCGAACACGCCAAGTTCAGCGTCGACTTGCCGGCGATGCTCGATTCGCGCCATCAAGGGCTGATCGACGATCTGAAGGGCGTGAAAGACCAGGACTTCGACGCGCGCTTCATCTCGCAGCAGGAAGGCGTCCATGACGAAGCGCTCATTCTGATGCGCGGCTACGCCAAAGACGGCGACAGCATGGACTTGAGGATGCTGGCCCAGGCAACGCAGCCCAAGGTCGAAATGCATCTCGACATGATCAAGATGATCGACGACACGCAGTGTGCCGCTGGCAGCCGCGCCGAGAACGCCCGATGACGATACAGGGCGAGCGCTGAACCGTGCCCTCCCAGGTATAAGCGCTCGACCCTTTAGAAGCGCCCCCGGG